>CAYNYH010000033.1:0-20306 GCA_964401425.1 uncultured Gallionella sp.
CAGCCGCTCGGCCAGTTCGCCGAGGTCCTGCGCCGGATATCCGGGTTCGTCCGGCGCATCGATAAGCATCCCGACCCCCCTGCGGTCCTTGTCGTCCAGCGAGCTGGTGGTCAGCTGGTTATGCAGATGTTCGCGCAGGCTGGCCTCACCGGCAGCCTGCTCGGGGTAGGTTTCATCCTCATCATCCGCGCTGTGCACCGTACCGCCAGCGGTATTCCAGTCCGCCTGCTCGTCGCCGAAATCGTCTGCGCCGCGATCGTCGGCACGGTTTTGTTCGGCCCCGTCATCGGCCACACTCGCGCTATCGCGCGCCTCCATGGGGATATCATCCCGTGGGGAAACGGCCGGCACGGGTTCTTCGGCCAATTCCAGCATGGGGTTTTCGTCCAGCATCCTGGCGACTTCCTGATGAATGTCCTGCGTGGAGAGTTGCAGCAAACGAATAGCCTGCTGCAACTGCGGGGTAAGCGTCAGCTGCTGGGATATCCGAAGTTGTAGCGCCGGTTTCATTGCCTGGTGTTCGTTCCGGGGTGCATTGCCATCAAAGCCGGAAATGCTCACCCAGATAAACTTTCCTCACGCCTTCATTATAAATGATTTCATCCGGCTTGCCCTCCGCCATCACCGATCCGGCATTGATGATGTAGGCACGGTCGCAGATACCCAGCGTCTCGCGCACATTGTGATCGGTGATCAGCACGCCGATATTGCGCTCCTTGAGAAAACGGATGATTTTCTGGATATCCAGCACGGCAATGGGATCCACGCCGGCGAACGGCTCGTCCAGCAGGATGAAGCGCGGGTCGGTTGCCAGCGCGCGCGCGATTTCTACGCGCCGCCGCTCGCCGCCGGACAGGCTGATGGCGGGATTGTCGCGGATATGGGTGATATGCAGGTCTTCCAGCAATGCTTCCAGGCGATTCTGCAGATCGTCATCGGAAAGATTCTGCAGCTCCAGCACCGCCTGGATATTCTGCGCCACGGTCATGCGGCGAAAGATCGAAGCTTCCTGAGGCAGATAGCCCAGCCCGAGGCGCGCACGACGGTGTATCGGCATGTGGGTGATATTCTGCTCATCGATGAAAATCTCCCCGCCATCGGCTGCGACCAGCCCCACGATCATGTAGAACGAAGTCGTTTTGCCCGCACCGTTCGGCCCGAGCAGGCCGACCACCTCGCCGCTCTTCAGCGACAGCGAAACATCATGCACCACGGTGCGCGAACCGTATTTTTTCTTGAGACCAACCGCACGCAATTCACTCATCATGCAAACCCGGAAAATATTTCATGAAACCCGCCGGGCAGTGGCTCGCCCGGCCTTATTGGAAGCAATCCCCGCAGGATGGATTTCGTGTCCGATATCACTTTGCGCAGCCCGCTCAATCTATGGGCGGCAAGGACTCGCTGGGCCTGATCGGCAGCGCATCCGGCACGGATGACGATGGTGCGTCTTGTTTCGGCTTGGGTTGCAGGACGGCACGCACCCGCTGCGGCGGCTCCTTTTCCGTACCCGTGCCGCCGCTGTTCACCTGGAAAATCTCGGTCTTCTGGCTATAGGTGATGTGCTCGCCGCGCACCTCATCCAGGTTGCGCACCACGCGCGCGCGCACATAGAAGTCCACTATTTCGGCACGCGTGTCATATTCGATGCGTTCGCCATATCCTTCCACATACTCGTCCAGCCCCTCGCGTTTCTGCCGGAAGCTGGCGGTATTCCCATAGGCCGTACCGTGCTTGAAGCCTTCCTGATCCTGCACCACCACGATCTTGTCGCCGCGTATCAGCATCGTGCCCTGGGTCAATTTGACGTTACCGAGGAAGGTGCTGACCTGCTGCGCATCGTCCACCAGTACCTGGTCAGCCTCCAGGTGCACCGGTTTGTCGCGGTCGGCGCGCTCTGCCAAACCGGCCGGCGCCCAGAGCAGCAGAAGCGCCGGCAGCAGCAGAAGCGCCGGCAGCGGCTTATTTTTTGTTCGGCACATGTTCGCTTCTTACCTGGGAGAGCAGTTTCAGGGTGCGCGCCTTGTTGTCCATTTCCAGGCCGATCGCATGTACGGTATTGTGCGCGTCCACAATAGTGACGGGGCGGTCGGTATCCGCCCAATCACGGTCCGGGACGACGTGCAGGTATTCGGTGTGCAGCGTGAGCTCCTCACGCTGTGCGCTTGCCTCGCGCAGCACTTCGACATCCTGGTGCAGGAATACCTCGTCGCCCCTGCTGGAGACAGTGCCCTGCCTGGCGATGATGTGTATCGGCGGCTGCTCGGCTGATAATGAAGTCAGGCGCGGCACTTCCAGCGTGGTGCTGTCGTCATCCGGATAATGCCGCAGTTTTTTTGCGGCCATGATGAAGCGCGGCGTTCCCTGTTCGCTCAGCCTGACAGCGGAAAAATTTTCCATGATGGCATCCGGGTCGTGACGCTTGCTGCTATCCGGTTTGCCCGGCCCCGGCTGCACCTGCTTGCTCAGCCAATAGGTGACCCCCAGCAAGCCAAGCAATGGCAGCAGCGGCAACCAGTAGCGGGCGCGTGAAACAAAGGTCATTTCAGATAGGGTGCCAGCTGCGCGTTCAAGGTACCTTGCGCCGACATGATCAATTCGCAGGCTTCGCGCACCGCACCGTGCCCGCCGCGGCACTGTGTCACATAGGCGGAATGTTCGCGCACCAGCCGCGGCGATTCCGGCACGCTGATCGACAGCCCGACATGGCGCATCACCGTCAGGTCAACCACGTCGTCGCCCATATAGGCGGCGGCATCGCGAGACAGCTTCAGCCTGTCGAGCAGCCCGACCATCGTTTCGAGTTTATTTTCCACGCCCTGAAAGACATGCTTGATGCCCAGGTTCTGCGCACGCGCTGCGACGCAACGCGAAGTGCGTCCGGTGATAATGGCGACTTCCACCCCGCTGGCGATCAGCATCTTCAGGCCATGGCCGTCCTGGGAGTTGAAACGCTTGAATTCCTCGCCCGAATCGGACAGGTACAACCCGCCATCGGTCATGATCCCATCCACGTCGAAGGCCATCAGGCGAATCAGTTTGGCGCGGCTCTGCAGCATGTTTCCTCCCCTAAATAACTTTGGCGTGCAAGAGGTCGTGCATGTTGAGTGCGCCGACCAGCTTATTTTCCCCATCCACTACCAACATCTGGTTGATGCTGTATTGCTCCATCATCTGCACCACTTCGACGGCCAAGGCATCCGGACCGATGCAGCGCGGATTGGCTGACATCACGTCGCGCACCGGCGTGGCATTGAAATCCAGTTTTTTCTCCAGCGTGCGGCGCAGATCGCCGTCGGTGTAGATGCCCAGCACGTGCCGCTCGGCATCCACGATAGCGGTCATGCCCACGCCCTTCTTCGAGATTTCCAGGAGGGCATCGCTCAGCATCGCATTTACATTTACCATCGGCAGGCGCTCGCCGCTGCGCATGATGTCACGCACATGGGTGAGCAAACGCCGCCCCAGATTGCCGCCCGGGTGCGAGCGGGCAAAGTCTTCCTTCCCGAAGCCCTTGGCGTCGAGCAATGCCATCGCCAGCGCATCGCCCAGCGCCAGCGCCGCCGTAGTACTGGTGGTGGGGGCCAGACCCATCGGACAGGCCTCCTTGTCCACGTGCGCGTTGAGATGCACGTTGGCAGCCTGCGCCAGGCTCGATTTCGGGTTGCCGGTCATGCTGATGAGCTTGGCACCCTGTCGCTTGATGACCGGCACGATGGTCATCAGCTCCTCGCTCTCGCCGGAATAGGACAGCGCGATAATGACATCCTTGCTGGTGATCATACCCAGGTCGCCGTGGCTGGCTTCGCCGGGATGCACGAAATAGGCCGGTGTGCCGGTGCTGGACATGGTCGCTGCGATCTTGCGCGCGACATGCCCGGACTTGCCCATGCCGCTGACAATAACGCGTCCCTCGCAGCACAAAATCACATCCAGTGCGTGCAGGAAGTCGTCATCGAGGCGTGCGGCAAGCGCCTGGACGGCGGCGGCTTCAATGCTCAGAACCTCGCGGGCGAGGTCGAGTGCGCGCGGCGCGGCGGAAACATGCTTATTCATGCGGTGCATTATAACAGCGGGAGTTTTACGGGTAACCGGCAAAATAATGAACCGAACGGAACGGGGAATCGCCTGCAAGCAACCGTCGTACCTGTGGCCTCCGACAGGCTGTTGCCTGCTTCAAAGCCTATTGCTCTGCTCTTCTTTTCAACAAACACTGCATCTTTGTCACATAGCTTTGCAGCAAAGTGCCATATGCGTTGTCAAGTTCCTTGAACTCACATCCTATGTACCCGCCCGTTTTCCCATGCTTGTGGGATATCAGGCTCTTCACCGTTATCGTGACGCTGATTTTGCCCACTTCAGGCAAATCGATCTGACAGTCAGTGTAGATCTGCCCCGGCACAAACTCGATATCGTCCCTATCGTACGACAGCCTTATCCCGCCGCCGCTGATATCCGTAATGGTCATTTCGACCCGGCCCCGCATGCCTGTCGGGATAACACAACGCAGACGCTCGGAAGCAGGGATCGCAAGCCGGAAATACTGGCGGCGTTGCAGACGGTAGAGATGGGCCGGAAACGGCAGGTAAAAGGCGGGATCACCCTGATATGTCACCAGACGGATCCCACCGACGGCAAACTGAATCTTGACCCCATCAAGCGAGCTGACCAGGGTGAGGCTCCTGCTCTCCGCGATGCGCCGGTTTCCGGATATATCGTTACCCTGCTCCACCCACAACCCCTTGTCACCGACGTTCAGCAGCGAGGTCATGATGAAATCTGTCGCACCGCCGTAGTAAAGCGCAGCGCGCGACCTCGCCTCCATAAGGTTGCGCAACAATATCTGGATTTGTCTGGCTGAAGTAATACAGCACTCCTCCTCCTGCTCTCCGGAGAGCCTTTCAATGTCCAGTGAGATATTTTTTTGCATGCTTGAAACAACTACCTGGCCGTTCTTGAGCGCTGCACCATGGTCACATAGCGCTGTAGCAGAACATTGGAAGCATTGTCGAGATTCTTGAACTCGCATCCCAGGCGCTTAATGGTCTGTCCGATCTTGGGAGAGGCCGAAACCATGCTTTTCACTATTATCGTGGCGTCAATCTTGCCGACATCCGGCAATTCGATCTGGCAGCCGACATAAACCTGCCCAGGCGCAAAATCGATATCGTCACCGGGATAGGACAGTTTTATCCCGCCGATGCTGATATCCGTGACGGATACTTCAAGCTGCTTTACCTCGGGCGGCTTGCCGACCGGAATAATGCAGCGCAAATATTCCGAGCCTGCAAGCATGAGCCGGTAATATTCGCGGTGCTGCAGGCGATAGAGGCTAGCAGGCAATGCCATGTAGAAAGCCGGGTAGTCCTGATGCTTCGCTGCATGGATTTCGCCTACGGGAAATTGAATCTTGACCTGATCCAGCATGCTGACCAGGGTGACACTCCTGCTCTCAACGACGCGCCGATTCTTATGCACATCCACGCCTTGCTCCACCCACAGCCCCTTTTCGCCGACTTTCAGCACGGTAGTCAGGATGAAATCATCTTTCGTACTACCGTAATAAAGCGCAACCGGCATCCCCTTCTCCGAAAGGCTGCGCAACAAGGAGCGGATTTGCAATTCCGAGTTGATACGGAATTCCCTCTCCTGCTCTTCGGAAAGCCTTTCTGGGGTTAATGGAATATTTCCTTGCATTGGTCAGCTTGGCTCAAAAACAGCAACTCAAGGACATCTGCCGACCAGATTTGCAGGATCGGCACAGCCCGGGGGGGCGCATGATATCAAAATCCGGTGCTCATGGGCTACTGCTTGGGCAGAATATCCGGTGTTTCCGCATGCTCCAGCCGATACAGCCAGGCCAGCAGCTCGGCCACGGCCAGATAAAGCTGCGGGGGAATCTCCTGGTCGAGTTCAACCTGCATCAGCAGCCCGACCAGATCCCCGGATTCATGCACGTAAATATCGTGCTGCTTGGCGCGTTCGATAATCGCCTGAGCAATCAGCCCGCGCCCCTTGGCGACGACTTTCGGCGCCCCCGCCTGGTTCTTGCCGTAGGTCAGTGCAACGGCGACCCGCTGCGGCGTGAGGTTACCCCGTTTCATGATTTCTCCACTGCGGCGGCGGCCACAGGGACGCCCGCATCGGCAAGCGCATCCTTGAGCCTGGGCAGGGCGCGATTAAACAAGTTAACGGTTGCAGGATCTGCCGCGCGCAGTGTCATGCGCAATCCGTTGCCGGCGAGCACCAGCCTTGCATGGACATCGCCCAGCATGGGCAAGGCCAGCTCCATCTCGGTGCTCCATTGGCGTTCCTCCTGCTGCCGCGACTGTTGTTCCGGCTGCCCCTGAATTTCCCACTGCATCTGCTGCCCTGGCCAGACCTGCCCCATCCAGACCAGATGATGCTGCTCCAGCGTGTGCAACTGCTGCTGCACCAGGTGGACCAGTTCTTTTGCTATCGGCTGCGCTGCATCCCCGGCAGCCTTGGGCTGCGCCGGCATGTCAGCCTGCGCCATGGGAGTCCTATCGACCGCGCCATGTTGATCGGCAGAGGGCCTGGCCGGAGCCGAGGCGTTTGCCTGTGCCTGCATTGCCGCAAGCTTGTCGGACGCGGGATGCTGTTCAACGGAAGGCAGCATGGAATTCTTGCCGGTCAGCAGGTTCTGCGGCTCCTCCAGCAACTGATTGATGCTGCGCTCGCCGCGTATCCACTGTGCCTGATGCGACTCATAGAACAGGCCGCTCTTGCCGAGCGTCTCACGCAGCGCACCGGCCAGTTGCTTGGTATCCGGCGCCTGCCCCTCGCTCGGCCAGACTGCCTTGCTGCCAAGTTGCTGGACGACCGGCCTTTCGATAGGACGCTCCGCGAGATTGGAAAGCAGCCGCGCGGCCGAGCCGATCTGCTCGGGTGTCGAGAGCGGATTGGCTGAGGCGACCATGCCGAAGGTGAGGCGCGGCTGCAATGAAACCACTTCGAGTTTGATCGTATCGCCGCTCTTGATATTGCCGGGCAGGCGCATCTGAAGAATCTGACCGGCGACCTGCACCCTGTACACCCCTTCGCTTACTTTGGACTGGACGGCTCCCTGCACCTGCTGCCCCACTTCAAGGTTGGTAACGGGTTGGGCCGTCTCGGGAGTTCCGGTGACCAACGGCCTCCCGGAATTGGAAAGGACCTGCAGCGCGCTAATCAGATTGGCTGGCAGCATCGTACAATCGCCTCATCGGGCTTTGCAGGGGCGAGCGTGACCCGCCTTATGCAAAAGGGCAGGTCTGAGACCTGCCCCTATAGAATGCGAAAGCGGGCAATCAAATCTGCCCAGCATGCCACTACCCCCCATACGCCTGCTGCAACCGCTGCTCCTGGCGATTGCTTTGCATGATACGTTGCAATTGACCCATCCAGGTTACGGTACGGCTGCGGATATCGGCATCATGTTCGAGGATTTTCTTGATAAGCCGCGCCTTGCGTTGCCGGGACGGCTCGTCCAGCACAACGGAAGCATCCGCCTGCTTCATGGCATCGACATGCCGCCGGCACTGTTGTTCGAGGTCAATCAACCTATCCCATTCGTTGTGTACCGCCGCCTCGCGCATTTGCGCTGTCAGGGCGGATAGCGACTCATAATTCGTGATGACTACCTGGCTGCCGCTCATTTTTCTTACCCCCTTGCGTATGCCATTTGAACTTTGTTCGCAACCTTAGGTTGCTCACCCGCAACTTGCGGCGGCACGGCAGCGGGAGTAGCCATCGGCTGACGTATGCCGTCCCATGCACCCTTCAAATCGTTCAGCAGGCGCGCCACTTCATCCAGGGCGGCAATATCATTCTTCAGATTGGCCGTAAGCAGGCGCTTGCACATATATTCATACAGTGCGGACAGGTTCTGCGCCAATCCGCCTCCGGCATTTTTGTCCAGACTGGCGTTCAGGCCTTCGTCGATGATGGCAATGGCCTTGGAAATCGCCGCACCCTTGGCGGCAACATCCTTGCGCAGGATGCCGTTCTTGGCATTAGCGATCGCCAGCAATGCGCCCTGGTACAACATGGAAATCAGCTTGTGCGGATCAGCCGTAGTCACGCCGGATTCGACCCCGACTTTTGCGTAAGTTTTAGCTGCAGTAGTGGCGTTCATGATAATTCCCCCGAGTTACATTTTGGCGAGTTGATCGAGCTGCTGGGTCAGATACGAACTGGTTTTGTTCATGTTGCTGAGCATGACATCCAGGGCGGTGAATTGGGCGCGGTAGCGTTTTTCGACGTTGACTAACCGGTTTTCAAGCGCGGTGCGTTGTTTGCCGATATCGGTAATGGTTCTGCCTATGCCATCGGTGCGGCTGGCCAAAATCCCGCCGCTGGCCAGACTGGAAGTAGCCCATTGGTCCAGCAGGTACGCATATCCATGCGAATAGTTCAGCGTGCCGCGCGCACCAGTCGCGCCGCCGTTGATTACGATGCTTAAATCGATCGGATCGCCGCTGGTGGCCTTCAGGATTTGCCCCGCGCCTGTTGCGGTGGCGCCGCCTATCGTTCCGGCCACATCGACCCCCGCTGCGCCGCTGGTTACCGTGCCCATGAAAGCCGATACCGCAGTGCCAGTGCCGCTGGTCATGCTGACATTTGAAGCCGAGCCATACTTGCCGGAAACGATACTCATGAAACCGCTTCCGTCGATGGCGGCGACCACGGACGATCCGGCCGTGGAAAATGCGGACACGCCGTTGATGGCCGACTGTATCATCGCCGCCAACTGGGTGTTGGTATAGGTGCCCGCCGTCAGCGCGACCGTTGCAGCCACGCCATCCAGCGTGACATTGATGGTGGTGCCTGCCCCGATGACATTGCCGGTTGCGGGCACGCTGAGATCGCCGGTGATTCCGCCCTTGGTTGCGATCTGGGTAACGCTCACCGCATAGTTGCCAGGCTTGGTGTTGCTGGTTGCACTGCTATAGCTGACCAGGCTATCCGTCCCGTTGCCTACTGCAGCAAACAGGCTGGCGATGTCGCTGAAATTATTGGCAATCGCGCTATCGAGCTTGGTCTGGCTGAGCGCCAGTGTTCCGTCCTTCTGGAAGGACACGCCCACATCGGAGAGCGTCGTCAATGCGCCGGAAGTGCCGACGACCGACGTGCCCAACATGCTGCGCAATTGCGCCTGCAGCGTACGCACCGTGGCATCGCCCTGCAGAATCGCGCCTTTCTTGTTGGCGGCATCATATGCAGACATATCCTTGAGCGTTTTCGCAAGATCATTGTATGCTTTTACGAAACCTGAAATCGAACTGCTGATTGCAGCCGTATCGCGCGCCACGGTCAATGTCGCCGGCGAGGCAGTCGTCTTGCTCAAGGTTAACGTAACCCCCTCCACCACATCGGCTACCGTATTGGAAGCTTTGCTTACCGCTACGCCATTCACCTTGAAATCGGCATTTTGCGCGGTGACGGTCTGGTTTAAATGCTGCGCGGCCGGCAACCCCGCAGGATCATGCGCCAACAGGGTGGCTATGGTGCCATCGCCGCCACTGGTCGTAATCTTGATGCTGTTGCTTACGCCGCTATTGTCCGAGGACAGGGCAAGACGATAAGGGGTAGTTGCGCTGCCGTCGTTGATAATGGTCGCAGTCATGCCCATCTTGGCTGCATTGATCGTATCCCGGATGCCTTGCAGCGAATTGTTGCTGCTGTCGATAGTAATGCTCCTCGTCCCGGTGCCGCTCGTGGCAAAAGTTGCGTTTGCCTGCAGGTCTGCGGTGCCGGTGGCGGTGGCATTGGCGGAAAGGACGAAATGGGTCGCATCGGTAATGGATGCAATTGTTGCGCCGGCCGGAATGCCGGCGCCCGATATGGCGGCCCCCACGGCAAGATTGGCAGTGCTGGCCACCGTGACGGTTGACGAGCCGGATGTCGTCGATGCTCCACTGAGTGTCACGCCATATTTGCCCGTTGCCGCATCGAAGGTGTTTCCGGTAATCGTGCCGAAATCGAAAGTGACCGTCGTCGCAGTCCCATCGCCGATGGTGGCAGTACTGCTGGCCTGCCCGGCAGCGACCAGTTTTTGCGCCTGCGCCAGGGTGGTCACTTCCAGTGAATAAGTGCCCGCCGCCGCGCTGCTGCCGGCGGAAGCGGAAAAAATGGTGGAGTCCGAGGCCGTAGCCTTGACGGCCTGGAACTTGCTGGAACTGCTCAGACTTTGTACGGCAGATTGAAAACTGGCTACCGCCCCCTTGACGGAGCCATAGGCAGTAAGCTTGGCCTGATAGCTGGCTTCCTTGACATTGAGCTTGGTAATCGGCTGCCGTTCGACAGTCATCAACTGGCTGACGATGCTGTTGATGTCCAGGTTGCTTGTCGATGAAACCGCCATGATCTGCCTCTTTAACCCTCTCGTATGCGCCGTTGTAGGCTGGATTGCAGGCCGGGTACACCGGCCTGCCGATCCCGCATGACTATACGACCATCCCGCAGCGGCCTAATTCCCAATCAGGGCTGAATTAAGCCTCTTGTTTCAACAACAAGCCCTGCTGAATCTGGTCTATCGCGCGCGAAATAGCCAGCATTTCTTCCGTCGGGTATTGACGGATCACATCGCCGGTTTCCGCATCCGTCAGCTTGAACATCTGCCTGTTCGTGCTTTCGTCCACGCTGAATTCCAGATTCTTGTTGGTCTGCTTCAGTGCCCGGTTGATGTTGTCCACCGCGCCCTTAACCTGCTCGGCCGAAGGTTGCTGTTCGGCAACCGGCCTTGCCGCGGCCCGGGGCAACTCAAGCGATACACTGGGCTGCGCTGCAACATTCGAGGGATGGGCCACGACAACATTAGGCGCGCCGTCGCCGGCGGGCCTGACAGACTGGGAAGCCTGTGCCATGTTACCTGTGTTCTGGATGAGCATTTTGCCTCTCCTTTATCTCAAAATCCCGGCCGGAAGACCGGCCGGGATCATTCTACCCTACCCCGTTTAGCGCAACAAAGTCAGTACCGTGTTCGGCACCTGGTTCGCCTGCGCCAGCATCGCCGTACCCGCTTGCTGCAAAATCTGGGCACGGGTCAGCGAAGCGGTTTCCTGAGCGAAGTCCGCATCCTCAATACGGCTGCGCGCTGCCGTCACGTTCTCTGCGTTGGTCTGCAGGTTGGCGATCGCCGAGCTGAAGCGGTTCTGGTAAGCGCCAAGATCACCACGGGAAACGTTGATCTGACCCAGCGCAGCATCCACCGTGGCAAGGGCCAGTTGGGCGTTAGTGGCACTGGTCAGGCTTACGCTGGCCATGGACGAGAAGGTGCTGGTCGCTGTATTGAAAACATCAGCGTTGGAACCAGTCAAGGTAATCGCGCCCTTGGTGCTGGCGAGCGATACCGAGCCGGTCTTGATGGAAGAGTCGGTGCCGCCTTCGGTCAGGGTGGTGCCGAGGGCCGAACCGGTCGTCATGGTTGCGCCGACAGCCCCGGTATTGGCATAAGTGTCGATCTTGATATCGCGGCCATCGCTGGTTGTCAGGGTCAAGGCAACCTTGGAAGAAGTGCTGGTGAAGGTCGCGGTCACGCCGGTGGCGCCCGCCGCACCGTTGATGGCGGCCATCAACGACGTCAGGTCGGTGGTATCCGTCACGCTTGCCGAAATTGCCTGGCCGTTAAGGTTGAAAGAAACCGTACCGGCTGCGCTGACCCCGCCAATCTGGGTGCTGTTCGTTGCAGTGGCGGTCACGCCGACTGAGGCCGCATTGGCGTTGATAGCTGCGGCGATGGCCTTGGCATCGGCACCTACCGCATAGCCAAAGGCAGCCGTCGTGCCGCCATTGGCCGTGCCAACCTGCAGGCCAGCTTCCACGAGAACGCCGTTGGCAGTCGTATTGGCCGCAGTAGCCGCTGCCGTGTTGACATTCATGGCCGTTCCGGCCGCTATCAGGATATTGCTGCCCAACCCGGTTGCGCGCGCATCGGCAATCGAGCTGACCGAAATCGTCTGGTTGGCATTGGCGCCGACCTGGAAAGACTGGCTGGTAAAGGTGCCGTCCAGCAAGTTAAGACCGTTAAACGAGGTTTGCTGGGCAACACGCGTAATTTCGGAGATCAGCTGCTGCGCTTCCGCATCCAGCGAAGCGCGGTCACTGGAGCTGTTAGTGGAGTTGGCGGACTGGATCGCCAGTTCGCGGATACGCTGCAGGTTGTTGCTGATTTCGCCCAGCGCGCCTTCAGCGGTCTGCGCCAGGGAAATGCCGTCGTTGGCGTTACGGGCGGCCTGGTTGAGGCCGCGAACCTGCGCAGTCATGCGGCTGGCAATCGCCATGCCCGCTGCGTCATCCTTGGCGCTGTTGATGCGCAGGCCGGAAGACAGGCGCTGCAGGGAGGTCTGCAATGCACCTTGGGAACTGTTCAGGTTGCGTTGCGAATTCAGCGACGCAATATTGGTATTGACGAACTGAGGCATGTTAATTCTCCTTATAACTGGGTTCTTTTTCCGGCTTGCTTGCTTGATAGCCGTTCACTTTGGTTGTTTTGTGCTACCAAGCCCATCAACCGCCGTTATTCTGATTATCGGAACGGAACGGAAAAACTTTAGGGCAATTTTGAAATTCATCGTTACTGCGGCAGACAGGGCTCTTCAACGGCTTGCGGCAATTCCACCAAACAACAAACTGTTGTTTTTCTGGGTCATTTTATGTCAAACTGCACGCCTCCCGCATTGGCTGCCGGCTTACCATGACTGATACGTCCATCCCAGCGTCTACCGCTTCTGCATCATTGGATCAAGCTGTTCATGAGGGGTTTCAACAAGCCGTTGCACATCATCAGGCCGGGCAGTTTCAAGAAGCCGAAAGACTCTACCGTGCCGTCCTGCAAATTTATCCGAACCATCCAGACGCAAACCACAACCTGGGGGTTCTGGCGGTACAGGCAAAGCAGCCCATTGCGAGTCTGCCGCATTTCATGGCAGCACTGGAAGCTGACCCGGCATGCGGACAATACTGGTTGAGCTATATAGATGCATTGCTTCAGGCTGGACAGCTAGAAACCGCGCGCCAGGTGCTCGCACATGCCCAACGGCAGGGGTTGCACGGGGAGGCAGCCGATACACTGGCGGTACGGTTGGGGAGTGGCGAACCGGTTGCAAATCAATCTGAAAACCACCGGCTTGATGATGCGCCCCAGGCTTTATCGGCGGCGCAGCGGGACGCTGCTAAACAACGCATATCCGCCAAACCAGCAAAATTTGCCAAAAAGGCGATCCCGGCCGGGATGGCAGGGCAAGAACCCAGCCTCCAGGATATAAACATGCTGGTAGCCCTATTCAATAATGGGCGCTACGCAGAAATGGAAATTCTTGCGCGGAAGGTGGCGGAACGTTTTCCCGATAATGGAATTGGCTGGAAAGCCGTGGGAGCGGCACTCCTGCAACAATGGCGCTATGCAGATGCGCTGCCGCCCTTGCAAAAAGCGGCTGCCTTGCTGCAGGGCGATGCCGAAACGCACAACAACTTGGGCAATGCCTTCCTGAATCTGGGCCGGTTCGCCGAGGCCGAGGCCAGCTACCGGCGTGCACTGGAAATCAAGCCAGACTATGTCGAAGTGCATAGCAAACTGGGCAATACCCTCAAGAATCAAGGCCGATTCGCCGAGGCTGAGGCCAGCTACCGGCGCGCGCTGGAAATCAAGCCGGACTATGCCGAGGCCTACTACAATCTCGGCGTCGCCTTCCAGGAGCAAGACCGCCTCGACGAAGCCGTGGACAGCTATCGGCATGCCCTGAAAATCAGGCCCGACTATGCCGAGGCACATAGCAACCTGGGTGCCGCCCTCTGGAAACAAGGCAGATTCCCGGAGGCCGAAGACAGCTACCGCCGCGCACTGGAGATCAAGCCCGATTTTCCCGAGGGGCTCAGTAATCTCGCCTCGATTCTCAATGCGCGAGACGAACCGATAACAGCCCTGAATCTGGCGGCTCAATCTCTTCAATTGAAAGAAACAACGGAAGCCAAGGGGATCTTTGTCGCCTGCGTCAAGCGGCTAACATTCAGGGACAGCAATGCGGCTCTTCAGGCCCTTCTGGTGCGCGCCCTGTCCGAGCCGTGGGGCAAACCATCCGATCTGGCCCGGGTTGGCGCCGATCTCGTCAAATCCGACCGGGATATTGGGGCATGCGTGTCGCGCGCTGTTGAGGCTTGGCCGCAGCGTTTGCCGATGCAACACCTCTTGGGATCGCAAGGTATCGCCCAAGTCGCGCATGACCCGCTGTTGCGCGTTCTGCTATGTTCGGCGCCAATTTGCGATATCGAGCTGGAGCGATTCCTGACCATGGTGCGGCAAGGGCTGCTTGATACGGCTACGGAGGCGATAACTTCTACCGGCGAAGACCAAACAATTCTGGGCTTTTACGGCTCATTGGCGCAGCAATGCTTTATCAATGAGTACGTATTTGCATTGACCGACGACGAGGCGGACAGGGCGGACGCGCTGCGCAACTCCCTGACGGCCGCATTGGAAACCGGATCACCGGTTCCTGCCCTCTGGCCGGTGGCGGCGGCGGCCTACTTCCCGCTTCAGTCCTTGCCGCTTGCCGCCCGTTTACTGGATCGAACGTGGCCTGATGCGGTGCTTGCAGTGTTGGTACAGCAGGTGCGCGAGCCTGCCGAGGAGGAGCAATATCGCCCCCTCATCCCGCGCCTGACCGCCATCGAAAACGAGGTTTCATTGCAGGTGCAAAACCAATACGAGGCGAACCCCTACCCTCGCTGGGTCAAGGCAGGGCCTCCTGGCAAGCCAATGACTGTTGACGAATTCCTGCACAAGATTTTTCCTGCAATCGCTTTTCGGCCCTTCGGCAAGGATACCGTCGATGTCCTGATCGGCGGTTGCGGCACCGGTCTTCACCCGATCGGAGTGGCGCAGCGATTTCGCAATGCCCGCATCCTGGCCATCGATCTCAGCCTGACGAGCCTCTGTTATGCCCAACGGAAGGCGCGTGAACTGGGGCTGGACATGATCGAGTATGCCCAGGCAGACATCCTGAAGATGGGAACGCTCAACCGAAGCTTCGACATCATCGAGTCTGTTGGGGTGCTGCACCACCTTCATGATCCGCTGGCAGGGTGGAAAGTGTTGCTGTCGCTGCTACGCCCCGGCGGAATCATGAAACTCGGTTTCTACAGCGAGGTGGCACGGAGGGATATCATCCGGACCAGGAGCTTTATTGCCGAGCAAGGTTATGGTTCGTCGAGTGAAGATATCCGGCGATGCCGCCAGGACCTGATCGATTTAAGCGAAAAGACAAATCTTGGATTCACAGTAAGATCGGAAGACTTTTTCAGCATCAGTGCGTGCCGAGACCTGCTTTTTCATGTTCAGGAACATCGCATGACGCTGCTTGGCATCGATACCTTCCTCAATGAGAATAATTTGCGATTCCTGGGATTCGAAATCGACGCCCACATCCTGCATGCCTTCAGAAGGCGCTTCCCAAATGACCCAACAATGACAAATCTCGCTTATTGGCAAATTTTTGAGGAAGATAACCCTGATACTTTTCTTGGCATGTACCAGTTCTGGATTCAGAAGGCGGATTCGCCACAATTTCCCCCGGCGCCCTGACGCACGAATTCAAATTTGAAGAATTCTGTGCATTTGCCATTTCTCCTGTCATAACGCAGCGGCTACCATAAACCTGCCGGTATTGACCTCGAATGTTTCCTCGCCGCGCTTGACGCGGATGCGCAACTCCCAGTAGCCCTTGAGCGGGAAGCTGATATAGCCCTGATAGTTGCCCGGCGAGGTTTCCCTGAAGGCTGTCGTAAAGTCCCTGCCCGCATCGGATGCGCGGTAAGCCTTCACTTCCATCGTGCCGCTGACCGGTGTACCCGCGCGATCCGCCACGCCGATTTCATAGGTTGCCGGCGAATTCATCGCAATGGTACTGGGCTGTTTGACGGTGGTTTGCCAGGCAAGCGCCCGGTGCGCCTCAAGGCTGCTCAGTGCGGCGGCGTCGGATTTGCGGTTCTTGACGCTGTAGTCCCGGTCCACCAGCGCCGGGCGGTTTTGCAGGGACAGCCAGATGAACACGCCGTTCACCCCCATCACCACCGCCATCAATCCTATCATCCCGAGAAACCAGGGGTTGCGTAAGCCTTTCTTGCTGTCTTGCGAAATCATGTTCCGACCTCCCTTCCTGAAATCATCTCCTTCGTCCCAAGCTAACGCTTGGGCCGTTGAATTTGGTCTTGTATTCGGCGCTGATGAGCGGATCGTCGATGCTCTGGATGCGGAACTCGATCGGCGTCACCTCCATCTTGAGGTTCCCGCCGGGCGCCCTGACGAAAATGGTGAAAGAGTTGCTGCGGCCAGGGTGTACCAGCAAGGGTTGCTCGGCGCCGATGATCACCTGATCCCTCACGCCGCCCTCTGCCGTCACTCCGATGTTGATATCCTTGTCGGTCTTGTTCAGGATCTTCAATTCGTATTTGTTCTGTATCGAACCGTCGCTCAGGTAGACGTACAGGGGCTGACGCTCCGGGATCACCTTGAGCGCTACCGAACCCAGGTGGGTCAGGCCATAAACGATGCCGCCGAAGGCGATCATGATGATGCCGACATACACCCAGGTACGCGGGTGCTGGTACATCTTCTTGACGGGCTTGCCTTCCAGTTCGTCCAGCGAGGCATAGCGTATCAGGCCGCGCGGCTTGCCTACCTTGTCCATGATGGAGTCGCAGGCGTCCAGGCACAGGCCGCAAGTGATGCAGCCCAATTGCTGACCGTCGCGGATATCCACGCCGGTCGGGCACACCTGTACGCACTGGAAACAGTCGATGCAATCGCCCTGCGCAGCACCCTCCTCACCCGCCTTGCGGTGCAGCTTGCCGCGCGGCTCGCCGCGGTTGTAATCGTAGGCCGGCAGAATCGTCTGTGAATCGGTCATCACGCCCTGAATGCGCGCATATGGGCACATCCACATGCAGACCTGCTCGCGCAACAACCCGGCCAGGATGTAGGTGCCGAAGAAAAACGTGATCAGCGTTACCCACCCAACCATTGGCAATTGGAAATGCACCAGCTTGTTCCAATAGCCATAGGCATCCACGAACCAGATCGAAAAACTGATGCCGGTAAGCAGGGCGATCAACATCCAGATGAAATGCTTGATGGATTTCTTCCAGATTTTCTCCATATTCCAGGGTGCGGCGTCGAGTTTGCGCCGTGCCTGGGGATTGCCCTCGATTTTATCCTCCAGCCAGACGAACCAATCGGTCCAGGCAGTCTGAAAACAGAAATAGCCGCACCAAACCCGCGACGCCACCGAAGTCACCGCGAACAGAACCATCGCCAGCAAAAGCAGCAGCAGTGACAACATCCAGATGTCCTGTGGCAACACCGTCAGGTTGAAAAAGTGGAATTGGCGGTGCTCGATGTCAAACAGAATGGCCTGCCTGCCGTTCCAGCGCAGATAGGGAACCAGGAAAAACAGCAGCCAGAGCGATTGGGCGTAATTTTTCAGAGTACGAAAAAAACCGGGCATGCGCTTGGCATGCACCGTCTTGTCGCCCTTGTTGACGTTCCAGTGCTCTAGCTCGCGGTATATCCCCGTGACGGTGCCGGCCTCTTTCTGTCCTGTTTCCTTGTCCACGCTATCTCTCCTAGCTGGTTTGTACCAGCTTTCAAAAATCCCGCTCCACTATTCCCGCGCTGCTCATTATTACAAATCGGACTCGATAAATTTCCGGAGGTTCCCCGAGCCCATTGGCTCCATGCAGTACATTGTTTCAGAATATCCGATTCCGGAATGAAAAAAGAGGGGATTCGAACCCCCTCCTTTTCCCGCGTCGGTGCGGATTACTAACTCTTGCTGCCTTTGCTTGCATTCCTGTAAATCACATAGAACAGCCATGCTACCACTCCAAAAGCCGCTGCCACGGCGATAATTACGCCCCAAAACACCATATCGTGATTCATATTAAAACTCCTCTTTCATGCAACAAAACAAAAACCATGCGGACGAAAAATTGCCGTTATCGCCCCTCATTGCATTCCCTGCAAACCTTGTAGAGCACCCATGCCGTCGCCGCAAATGCAGCAAGCATGCCGGCGATTACCCCCCAAAGCACTACCTCATGACTCATCCTGGATACTCTCCAACAGCCGATGTCCGCACGGGAAAAGCTCCCGCGCGGACAATGATTGCTTACTTTGCCGTGCTTGCCTCCGGCACCGCAGGGGCGGCAGGCGCATCGGCTTGACCACCGCCGAATTTATACACATACACTGCCAGCTTCTTCATTTCTGCATCGGTCAGCTTGCCTGCCTCCTTGAACGATGGCATGACCGCCACACGGCCTTGCGGGTTACCCGCATTCACGCCGTAGGTAATAGTGCGCTTGATACCCTCGACCGCTCCATCGAAACGCCAGATTTTGTCGGTCAGACTGGGTGCGCCCATGGCCTGGGTGCCCTTGCCGTCCGGGCCGTGGCAGGCCGTGCACCCCTTTGCCGCAAACAACGGTGTGGAGGTTGGCTGGCCATTTGCGACTGCATTGGCCAGGGCATCGATTTCGGCAGAGGTCAACATGTCCTTGTGCGCCATCATCATGCCTTGGCGGCCGTTGCTGATCGAAGTATGGATGTCATCGATCTTGCCACCATACAGCCATTCATCGTCATTCAGGACGGGCGCGAACAGCCCTTCCTTGTCGTGCGTGCCAACGCCGTTCTGGCCGTGGCAGGCCGCGCAGTTGTCACCGAACAGCACCTTGCCGGAGCGGATGGTGTACTGGGCCAATTCGCTGTCCGCCAGAATGGCGGCCGGCGTCATGTCCTTCAGCCTGGCTTCGAATTTGCCGCGCACCGCCTCCACCTCACCCTTGTCTTCTTCCATTTCCTTGACGGCCGTCCAGCCACCGAGTCCTTTGGTGAAAGTGTTCATCGTGGAGACGGGAATGGATGGGTAGTACAGAAAGTACACTACGCACCACAGCGCGCTGGCAGCCAAACCCAGCATCCACCATTTTGGAGGCTGATTGGTGAGATCAGCCAGATCATCGTCCCACACGTGCCCCGTTGTCTGCGCACCTGATACCTCGTGTTTTTCGCTCATTTCATTTCTCCTGCATTGATTTGATCTTCGTCATTCAGCACCATGCCGCGCTGAGACTCGAACTTGTCCTTGTTTGCCGGATGAAACACCATGACATATACATAGACCATGCCAATGGAAACTGCTACGGTAAAGAACACGCCGAGCCAGTCATTGACGGTCATGGCTGCCGCATCCATGCCCAGATAACCCAGTAGATTAGTCACGATAATTCACGCCTTCAGTGAACTTGATGTGACTTCCCAAGCCTTGCAGGTAGGCAATCACGGCTTCCATCTCGGTTTTACCACCGACGCCTGCCGAGCTCGCAATATCCGCCTCGGTGTAATTGGCCGGGTAGAACGGCATGCTGTTCATGACCTCCATGGTCTTTTTCACCTTGACCGCATCCACCTTTTTACTTTCCAGGAAAGCGTAGTTTGGCATGACGGATTCGGGCACCACTTCACGCGGATACATCAGGTGGCGACGATGCCATTCATCCGAATACTTGCCGCCGACGCGCGCCAGGTCCGGGCCGGTGCGCTTGGAACCCCACTGGAATGGGTGGTCGTACATGGATTCGGAAGACACCGAGAATTGACCATAGCGATCCTTCTCGTCGCGGAACGGGCGAATCATCTGCGAATGGCACAGGTAACAGCCTTCGCGGATATAGATTTCGCGCCCCGCCAGTCCCAGCGGCTTGTCGGGCCGCACGCCATCGCCGGGCTTCCAGTCGTCAAGAGACTGGCCTGGCTTGCGCTGCCAGACGATGGGGGAGATTTGCTTGCTATCCACCTTGACTTTGACGTCCGGCGACAGGTGGGTCATGGTGCGATCCAGATAGAACAGCGGAACGATTTCCACAATGCCGCCGAACACCAGAACAAAGGCAACCACCGCGAACATCAGGACGGTGCTGCGTTCAATCTTGTCCTGGAACTTGGTCGAATATATTTTATCGTGATCAGACATGTTTCACTCCTTATGCTTGTGCGGGAACGGCTTGGACGCTACGCGCGGCGCTTGCCTTGCGCACCGTCATTACCACGTTGTACAGCATGATCCATGCGCCCAGATGGAAGATCAGCCCGCCGATGGCGCGCATCGCATAGTAGGGATGCATTGCGGCCACTGATTCAACAAAGGTGTAGGTCAAGGTGCCGTATTCATCGTAATCACGCCACATCAGGCCCTGCATGATGCCGGATACCCACATCGCCACGACGTAAACCACGGTGCCGATGG
>CAYNYH010000034.1:0-19692 GCA_964401425.1 uncultured Gallionella sp.
ATCGACCCGGCCTGGATCGGCATGAAACTGCGCAAGCTGCTCAACTTCGGCGAGCCGCTCGGCGACTTCATGGCGCGCGTGCCGGGCGGGGAGAAGATGGAAAGCTACCCGTCGACGGTTTCCTATGTCGCCAAGCTCATCATCCACCGCTACGCCATGCTCGGCATCCTCGACGAGAACGGCTATCCGGTGCAGCAGATGGGCGTGCTGGAAGTCCCCGAGGCGCAAAACAAGGCCTCCGGGATCAAGCCGATGACCGGCAAGATCTGCAAGGAGTGCGGCAACGCCACGCTGATCAAGAAGGACGGCTGCGAATTCTGCACCAGCTGCGGAACGATAGGTGCGTGCGGTTAAGCTTGCACTGAATCAAGCCGGAACCAAAAAAAAAACGAGGGGGCCATGCCCCCTCGTTGACTTTCCGCCCGGATAACGAACGGGTATCAGTGCTTATGTTCGCTTGGAGCTGCGGCGTCCTGCGCTACGGTTTGCTTTTCCTGCTGGACTTGCGCCTTGTCCGCTGCAACAGCGGTAGCAGCATTCAACATCACGTACATCGCGGCGGCCAGATGGCCGTACAAAACAACCGCCGCCAACGTTGCTGAATATGCTCTTAATGCAGCGCCTTTGCTACCTTGTCGAACAAGGTATCGCGGTCAAAAGGCTTTACCACAAAACCGGCCGCACCGGCTTTCAGGCTTTCCATGACGATGTTCTTGTCGCTCTTGCCGGTAATCATGACGATGGGAATGTCGGCCAGTTGCGGCGCGCTCTTTATGTACCGCACCGCCTCCAGCCCATCCATGTCGGGCATCATGACATCCATCAGGATGAGGTCCGGGCGGGTTTTGCGCAGCACCTTCATGGCCTCGATGCCGCCGGAGGCAAACACCAGATGATAGTTTTTATCTTCCAGTATCTTGCTTACGATCTTGTGCTGAAATTCGTCGTCGTCCACCACCAGCACGACAGGCTGGACGCGTCCGGCCATCGCGTTAAGGACACGCGCCGATTCCAGCTGGGGCGCGCATTCCTGCTTGAAATCCTGCGCCCATTGTTTCAGGGGCTTGACGGATTCGGCCGCCGCACGAAACTGCTGCTGCACTTCCTCGCTCTTGAGGCGGCTGATTTCGCTCTTCAGGTCGCCTCCTTCCTTGATTGTATATCCGCCGCCGGAATTATCCTGGACCAGCCGCCGGGAAAACCCGTCGAGCGCCGCACCGATTTTCAGCTCGGCCTGCGCCATGGCCCGGCTGGTCGCCTCGATCTGTTGCCCGCCGCGCGCCATCTGCCGCTCCAGCAGGGATTCCAGCTCCGCCAGGTGGCGTGCCTGTGCGGCAAATTCTGCCGCGGACGGTCCATCGGGGCGGGCGGCGGCCAACTCGCGCAACGCATGGTGCACCGCCATCGGCAGGCGCGTCGTATCGTAGGTCATCGGCCAGAACAGGATGTAGTCGTCGAAGAGCTCCTTCTTGCACAGCTCGTAAACATGCTTCACCTCATCCTTGTTGCACAGGATCACGGTGCGATGTGGCTTCATGTGTATCTTGCGGCTGCGGCGATAAAGTTCGAGATAATAGCGCTCCGATTTTCCGAGGCTGCTGAACGCCAGCATCAGCACGTCGGGCCGATGAAGCTCGAAATCTGCCACCGCCCTGGCCGGATCGGTTGAAGTGACGACATTCTCGAATTCGGTCTCCAGGTGTTTCCGGATCAATTCCGCGTCGGTGACGTTATCCGTAGCAATCAGGATAAGCGCAGCCGTAAGATCGCAAGCGGTCATGGATACGCCTCCTTCAGGAAACCGCAAATTCTTTTCGCATGCGTGCCTGCCAAGCCTGTATCCAGCCTGGCAGATCGGCGGCCGGCATCGGTTTGGCGATGAAATAGCCTTGCGCGAGATCGCAGCCGGTGCGGCGCAGAAAATCCCAGTCGTCGCGGTCTTCCACCCCCTCCGCGACAACCTCCATCCCCAGTTGCCTCGCGATGGACAGGCTGGCATCGTACTTCGCCCGTATTGCCTCGTCGGACGAAGCACGATGCACGGCGCTTCCGTCGATCTTGAGCTCATCGAAGGGAATGTCGCGCAACTGCTCCAGCGAAGAATGCCCCGTGCCGAAATCGTCGACGGACAGCCGGAACCGCTTCAGGCGCAACCGGGTCAGGGTTTCAAGCGGGGGGCGCAAGTCGTGCAGCGTCATGCGGCTTTCCGCAACTTCCAGCACCACCTGCTGCGGAGGCACGCCTGCCGCAGCTGCAAGACCGGCAATGGAATCCGCAAAATCCAGCGAGGCCAGATTGTCTGCCGACACATTGACGGCCAACTGCAACACCAGTCCACTCTCCTGCCAGAGCCCGGCCTGTGCAAGCGCTTCGCCCAGCACCGTGCGGGTCAAATCGCCGATCAGGCCATGCTCTTCCGCCACGCCGATGAACTGGCCGGGGAGCACCATGCCGTCATAGGGGTGCCACCAGCGTACCAGGGCTTCCATGCCCACCACCCGCCCGCTGGCAACCGCCACCTTCGGGTGGTAGTAGTTGACCAATTCGCCGTTCGCGATGGCCGTACGCAATTCAGCCGCACCGTAAACTTCCGCTGCCGTTTGCGGCAGATCATCATGCGGCGGCGACCACCTTCCGAGCAATGCCGCAAGACCCTCCGGCGTGACGGGCTTGCGCAGGCTTCCCAGCAGCGTAAGCTGGTGCGCATGAACCAGATTCCCGGCAGTCTGCAATACCCGTTCGTCCTCGCCGCTGACCAGGATGAGGCTGCCCGCGTAGCGCCGTGCGAGCAGATGGCGCAGGAATTCGACCCCGTCCATTTCCGGCATATTCAGGTCCAGCAGGATCAGGTCCGGATGTCTGCCGGAGCTATCGATCCGCTCCAGCGCATGCCGCCCGCTGTCGCAAGTGGCAACATGCGGAAAGCCTGAATTTGCCAGCATACGGATAAGCAGCTTGAGCGTAAAAAAATCGTCGTCAACTATTAGTATCCGGATTGCGGAGCTTTCAGTCATGATTCCCCCTTTCAGGATAGGCTCAGATATTCATCGACGGCGGCCAGTTCCGCCTCAAACCCGGGCAACAGCACCGACAACGCTCCCGCGTCGCCCTCCTTGCCTGTCCGCTCCATTTCGGCGCACAGTTCGCCCAGCGCCAGCGCGCCCACCGAGCGCGCCGAAGACTTCAGTTTATGTGCCAGTGCGCCCGCCTGTGCCGCCTGCCCGCCGTGGCAGGCGGCCTTCAGTTCCGCCGCTGTTTTTGCCGCGCTGATGCGGAAGTCGTGCAGAAAGTCGCGGATCACCGCCTCATCGTCGCCCACCAGTTTCTTGAGCACGTTGACGTCGACCGGAGGAAATATCGAGTCGGCATTTTTTTCTCCCTCCCCGCCCTTCCCTTGAATGGGAGGGTGAGAGGCGGGTTCGGCAGCAGCGGGCAGCCATTTTTCCAGCATGGCTTGCAGGTCTGCCAGCCGCGCCGGCTTGCTCAGGTAATCGTCCATGCCGGCCTCGCGGCAGCGCTCGGCCTCGCCGCGCAGGGCATTGGCGGTCAGGGCGATGACCGGGATATGCCGTGAGCCCCCTTCCGCGGCGCGGATCGCGGCGGTCAGTTCATAGCCGTCCATCTCCGGCATGTGCAGGTCGCTGAGCAGGATCGCGTAATCGCCGCTCCGCCAGCGTTCCAATGCCTGTTTTCCGTCGTCGGCGACATCGGCGGCAAACCCGAGCAAGGCAAGCTGGCGCAGGATCACCT
The DNA here is from genome assembly GCA_964401425.1 of uncultured Gallionella sp. GTDB lineage: Bacteria > Pseudomonadota > Gammaproteobacteria > Burkholderiales > Gallionellaceae > Gallionella. The sequence continues at coordinate 3,751 of CAYNYH010000034.1, forward strand.
TCTGGTTGGTCTCGTTGTCCTCGGCCACCAGGATCAACCGGCCCTGCCGCCGCGCTTCCTCGCGCGACGGCGCTTTCGCGGCTGCCTCGCTCCTCTCGGGGTAAGGCATCTCCACCTCCTCCTGCGCCCGCCCGGCGGCGATGGCCACCGCCTTGAAGAACGTCTGGCGTTTGAGCACGTTGCCGTCCAGTATGACCAGGTCGGAAGCTGCAAGCCGCGGCCTCCGCCGATGCCCGCGCCCGATGATGACGAAGCGGACATCCAGTTCCGGCCGCGTGCGGGCAACGGCACGCAAATCCTCCGGCGACGGCGGCTCTCCCGCCGCTGCGATGATCCATACCCACAAGCCGGGTGGCAGCACCCTGGCCCGCTCCCCGGCGGCGGCCATATCCTCCACCCTCTCGACGGCCGCCCCGCCATGCGTGAGATACGCGACAAGCTCCTCGGCCAGACTGTCGCTGCCGTCCACCACGAGACAGGGCAGGCCGGCGACCTCGGATGGGGTTTCACCGGACGCCGTTTTTTCCGGCAGCCATGCAAACGGCAGGCGCACGGTGAAAACGGAACCCTTGCCCGGTTCGCTCTCCACCGCGATCTCGCCGTCCATAAGCTTCACCAGGTGGCGCGAGATGGCCAGCCCCAGCCCGGTTCCGCCGAAGCGCCGCGTCGTGGAGGTATCGGCCTGCGTAAAAGGAGTGAACAGCCGCGCCAGGGTTTCCTGGTCCATGCCGATGCCGTTGTCGCTTATCCGGAATTCCACCGTCACCTGCCCCGGCCTGCGCCCGGCCAGCACGGCGCGCACCGCCACCCGGCCGGGGCGGTCCAGCCCGCTGGAGAACTTGATGGCGTTGCTGGCAAGATTGACCAGCACCTGGCGCAGCCGCACCGCATCGCCCACCACCTCCTCCGGGATCGCCGGATCGATGAATAGCGTGAGTTCCACCTTCTTCCTGCTGGCCAGGCGATCCAGCATGTCGCACATCATCTCCACCGTATCGGCCAGCGACATGGGCGCGCGCTCGACCTCCAGCCGGCCGGCCTCGATCTTGGAAAAGTCGAGGATGTCGTCGATGATGGTCAGCAGGGAAAACGCCGACTCGCGGATGAGGTCGACCATCTCCACCTGGTAGCCCTTGAGGCTGGTCTGCTGCAGCACATCGACCATGCCGATCACGCCGTTCATCGGCGTGCGGATCTCGTGGCTCATCGCGGCGAGGAAGGCCGATTTGGCCTGGTTGGCGTGTTCGGCCTCGATCCGGGCATGCTCCAGGTCGCTGGTGCGCTCCTCGACCTTGTCTTCCAGTTCTTCGGCGAGTTTAAGCAGCGCCTCTTCCGCCCGCTTGCGCTCGGTGATGTCGAGGCAGTAGCCGATGTAGCCGATGAACTCGCCCTTGCTGTCGTAGCGCGGGCAGCCGTCGTCCTGTACCCAGCGGTATTCGCCGTCATGGCGGCGCAGCCGGTAATCCATGCTGAATTTTTCGCGCCGGTCGAACGCCGACACATACACCTCCAGGCAGCGCTGGAAATCGTCCGGGTGCACGCCTTCGGCCCAGCCGTTGCCCAGTTCCTGCTCGAGGCTGCGCCCGGTGAAATCCAGCCACACCTTGTTGAAATAGTTGCACAGCTTGCCGGTATCCGATGTCCAGATCAGCGCCTGGCCGGAGTCGGCCAGGGTGCGGTATTGCAGTTCGCGTTCCAGCAACTGCAATTCCGCCTGCTTGCGGTCGTCGATGTCGTAACAGGCGCCGAGATAGCCGGCAAACCCGTCATCCATATCGGTATAGGGCGAGCCGTGATCCAGTATCCAGCGGTAGCGGCCGTCGCGATGACGCATGCGGTACTCCATCGCAAACGGCTTGCGCCGGGCGAGGGCGGAAAGGAAAGTATCCACGCAACGCCTGCGGTCGTCCGGGTGTACGCCATCCGCCCAGCCGTCGCCCAGCTCCTGCTCCAGCGCGCGCCCGGTGAATTCCAGCCAGGCGCGGTTGACATAGTCGCATCTGCCGACCTTGTCGGCGCGCCAGATCGGGTTGGGGAAATCCTGCATCAGCTTGAGGTGGAAATCGAGCGAGGTTTGCAGACGCTGTTTCAGCATCTTGAAATGCGTCATGTCGCGCATGATGGTGGAATAGTAATCCACCGCGCCGCCCTCTCCCTTGTGGGCGATGATGACCTGCGAAACCGGGATATCCGCCCCGGCGAAAGACCGCAGCGCTCCCTCGCCTGCCCACACTCCCTCCCGCGCCGCCACCGGCAGGGCAACGTGGAAAATGCGTTCGGCCACCTCGGGCGGGTGGAAATCGGCGATGGTATAGCGGCCAAGGTCTTCATCCTCGGCCACTCCCATCATCTTGCGTCCGGCACGGTTGAGATAAACGATGCGCCCTTCCGGGGAAGCCGAGCTGACAAAGTCGGGGGTCGCCTCGAGTATGGCCGCCAGCGTGGCGTTTTCCCGCGCGCGTTTGCCGAGTTCCCCGATCAGTTCCTCGGTCTGCGCCGCGGTGGCATTGAAGGCCTGTACCAGTTCGCCGATCTCGTCGTGCGAATGGAAATCCATGCGCACGCCCCGCTCGCCGGCGGAGAAACGCCGGGTGAAACCGGTCAGGTTGAGGATGGGCGCGGTAATCCGCGAGCGGATGTAAAAGAATGTCACGAGCATCAACAGGACTTCCAGCGCCTGCACCAGGAAGATGATGACATCCACCCGGCGGTGCGCGGTGCTGAAGGCTTTTTCGATGGCATTCACCAGATGATCGGCCTCGCTCAGCATCGTCGCCGCATTGGCAGCCACCTCGCGCTGGGCGGCCCAGCGCGCCGCCACCTCCGGTTCTGCCAGCACCCGCTCCAATGCGGCACGCTGGTGCCGCCAGGCTTCATCGATATGCCCCAGATGCATCTCCAGATTGTCCCCGGCGCTGCGCATCAACGGATGCAAAGCCCTGATCCTGTCCAGCGCGCGGGCATAATGCCCGCTGAATTCCTCCACCAGCTTCGATATGCGCTGCCTGTCAGCCTCGTCCGGCTCCAGCGCGAAACCGGCCGATTGCAAGGCAACCTCCTGTGAAAGATAGCGCAGCCGCCCGCTCTGATTGACGATGTCGGCAACGTTCGAGAGGTTGTCGTGCATCGTGTTGGAAAAATACAGGTTGCCGGTGGCGATTATTGTCAGCAGCAGGAATATCCCGCCCAGCTTGCTGCTCACCGACAAACGGCGGGGTTGCGCAACGGATTCGGACGGGATGGCCATGACTACTTTCAAGGGAGCCTCAAAAAATTAATTTGCCTGTTTGAGGCAACAACGGGACCTTCTGCAGCTATTTTCCGGCGAGCCTTGTCAAGCAGCCCATACACATTAATTCTAAACCCATATTAATGCGCGTGCACTGCAGTTGGCTGCCTCATACCAATAGCCCCTATTTCAATGGGCCTTATGGCCTTCAAGATAACTCTCGACACCGGCCCATTCCTGCTCAAATCCGGGCAACAATACCATCAGCGCTCCCGCGTCGCCCGCCTTGCCTGCCCGCTCCATTCCGGCGCACAGTTCGCCCAGCGCCAGCGCGCCCACCGAGCGCGCCGAAGATTTCAGTTTATGCGCCAGTGCGCCCGCCTGCGCCGCCTGACCGCCGTGGCAGGCGGCCTTCAGTTCCGCCGCTATTTTTGCCGCGCTGATGCGGAAGTCGTGCAGGAAGTCGCGGATCACCGCCTCATCGTCGCCCACCAGTTTCTTGAGCACATTCACGTCAACGGGTAAAGATGCAGGAGGCCGCTCCCGCACAACAGGTTCTTCTCCGGGTGGAACGGCCGGCTCGCCGGCAACCGGCAGCCATTTTTCCAGCATCGTTTTCAGGCTGACCAGTTGCACCGGCTTGCTCAGGTAATCGTCCATGCCGGCAGCAAGGCAACGCTCGGCCTCGCCCTTGAGCGCGTTGGCGGTGAAGGCGATGATCGGCATGTGCGCGTTGCCGGCCTCGGCGGCGCGGATCGCGGCGGTCAGTTCATAGCCGTCCATCTCCGGCATGTGCAGATCGGTGAGCAGGATCGCATAATCGCCGCTCCGCCAGCGCTCCAATGCCTGTTTTCCGTTGTCGGCGACATCTGCGGTGCACCCGAGCAGCGCGAGCTGGCGCAGGATCACCTTCTGGTTGATCTCATTGTCTTCGGCCACCAGGATCAGGCTGCCCCGGCGGCGCGCCTCCTCGCGGGACAGCGGCGCGGGCGCCGCTTTGGCATGGCCGGGCAACTCTTCCCATTGGCGCTGTTCGGCCCGCCCGGCGGCAATCGCCACCGCCTCCAGGAACGCGCGGCGATGCATCACCTCGGCGTCCAGCGTAACCAGGCCGGGCGCTTCGACCCGGCACCGCCTGCGCCCGCCGCGCCCGATGACGACGAAGCGGGCATCCAGATCGGGCCGGGCGCCGGCGGCGGCGCGCAGCTCGTCGAGCTTTTGTGCGTCAGGCGCGTCGGCAACCACGACGCACAGGCCGGCCGGCTGGCTGGCTACCCATTGCCGGACGGCCTCCATATCCGCCGCACACTCGACCAGCGCTTTGCCGTAGGCGAGATAGGCGGCAAGGTCGCCGGCTATGCCATCCGAACCTTCCATCACCAGGCAAGGCAATCCGGCAACCAGGCCGGGTTTAAACCCGTCAAGCCGGGCTGAAGCCTGGCCTGCATCAACCTGTTCCGATGGCAGGTCAAACGGCAGGCGCACGCTGAACAAGGAGCCTTTGCCCGGCTCGCTCTGCACCGTGATCTCGCCGCCCATGAGTCTCACCAGATGGCGCGAGATGGCCAGCCCCAGCCCGGTGCCGCCGAAATTCCGCGTGGTGGAGGTATCGGCCTGGGTAAAGGCGGTGAACAGCCGCGCCATGGTTTCCTGATCGATGCCGATGCCGTTGTCGGCCACGCGAAACTCCAGTGTTCCCCGCTCCGGATCGCTTTCGGCCAGCACCGCGCGCACCGACACCCTGCCCTGCCGCTGCTGCCTGCCGGAAAATTTGATGGCATTGTTCGCCAGATTGATCAACACCTGGCGCAACCGCCCCGGATCGCCCAGCACTGCGGCGGGAATGTCCGGGTCGGCGAACAGCGTCAACTCCACGCCTTTCTTCAAGGCAAGGCGATCCATGGTCTCGCAGACCCCCTCCACCACGTCGGCGACGTCCATCGGCACGCAATCGATCTGGAGCTTGCCGGCCTCGATCTTGGAGAAATCGAGGATGTCATTGATGACGGCCAGCAACGCATACGCCGAGTCGTGGATGATGTTGGCCATCTCCATCTGCTGGCCGTTCAGGCTGCTCTGCCGCAGCACGTCGATCATGCCGATCACGCCGTTCATCGGCGTGCGGATTTCGTGGCTCATCGTGGCGAGGAAATCCGACTTGGCGCGGTTGGCCTGCTCGGCATCGAGCCAGGCCTGCGCCAGTTCGGCGGTGCGCGCCTCCACTTTGCCTTCGAGCTCTCCGGTGAGTTTAAGCAGCGCCTCCTCCGCCTGCTTGCGCTCGGTAACATTGTCGAATACGGCGACAAAATATTCTTTCTCCGGACAGTAAACCGAAATGGAGAACCAGATTCCCAATGCGCCCACATACGTCTCGAGCTGTTCCGGCCGCCCGGTCAGCGCGACCCGGCCATACACTTCAAACAGATCCGGGCTGGATTCGCGGAGACCCGGAATCACCTCGCTGACGTTTTTCCCGACCACATCCTTCAGGCCGGTCAAGGTCTCGAACGCATGGTTGACCTCGAGGTAAACAAAATCCTCGGCTGCGCCGTCCCTGAAAACCATCCTGCAGTACGCATACCCTTCCAGCATGTTTTCGAACAGGGAACGGAAATGCTCTTCGCTTTCCGCCACTTTCCGCTCGGCCTGCCTGCGCTTGTCCTCGCGCGCGAAGTTGTCCAGCGCGAAATCGATATCCATCGCCATTTCCGTCAGCAGCTTGCGGACATCCTCGTCGAACGCATTGACCGTACCGGCATAAAGCATCAGGCTGCCGACCTGCTTGCCTTCGCGAAGCAAGGGCAACGAAGCCGACGCCTGCCAGCCGGCATTTTTGGCATACTCATGGCAGAGAGCGGCAAGCTGGTCATTCTGCAAATCCTGGCACCAGCAGGGCTGGTTGCCGCGCAGCGCAGCGCCGGTGAGGCCGCACCAGAACGGGCTGGCGACATCCACCGGTATCCGGATGTCTTTCAGGTGTTCCGCCCCTTCGCCGTACGAAGCAACGGGTTTGACCAGCCGGCCCGCCTCGTCCAGCAGGCCGATCCACGCCATCCTGAAACCGCCGAACTGCACCGCGTCGCGGCAGATTTGCGGGAACAATTCTTCTTCATCGGCGCAGCGCACGATGGCCTGGTTGCACTGGCTCAATGCCGCGTAGAGCTGGGTCAGCCGCCGGATTTTTTCCTCGCTGGCCTTGCGCTTGGTGACATCGCGCACCATGGAAATGACCGTCTGGCTCCCGTTCAGCATGAATAAATGCGCGTGTATCTCGACCGGAATGCGCCGTCCGTCCTTCGCCAGATGAACCTGCTCGAAGGTGACAAGTTCCCCGGCAAGCAGGCGCTTGAAAATGGGCGCGAGATCGATGCCGGAATCCGGCGCATCCAGTTGCAAGGGCGTCATGCCGAGCAACTCCTCGCGCGTGTAGCCGGTCTGGCGGCAGGCCACCTCGTTGACTTCCAGGAACCTGCCCGGCGCGCCGCCATCGAGAGCCGCGTGGACATAAACCGCATCGGCAATGGCGCCAAACAGCGAACTGTAACGCGTCTGGCTGGCGCGCAAGGCCTCCTCATGCTGCTTGCGCTCGGTGATGTCGCGCACGATGCCGATGGCATGCCACCTGCCGTCGATCTGTGTCGCGGAAACGGATAACTCAACCGGGAACTCTTCGCCGCCCTTGCGCAGCGCGATGACCTCGCGCACCTGGCCGATGATCGGCCCCTCGCCAGCCTCCTGAAAATGCGGGAATGCCTGCGCGAACCCGGTGCGCGACGGTGCCGGCGCGATCAGGGCATGCAGTTCCTGTCCTGTTGCTTCTGCGGCGGTATAGCCAAAAATCCGCTCGGCGGCGGCATTCCAGAATGAGATGCGCTGGTCGGCCCCCATCATGATGATGGCGTCCTGCGCCGACTCGGTGATCTTGCGTAATTTTTCCTCGCTTTCTTCGGTTGCCGCCGCCAACCGCACCGCCAGCGCCAGGCGCTGGGAGCGCTGCTGCTGCCGCCACAGCAGCAGCAATACCACCATGATCGCTGCGACGGCGGCAAAGGCGGTCAGGGTGATCCAGTGCACCATGTCCCACATCGGCTTCAGCACCTCGTCGCGGTCGATCTTGGCGACGATATGCCAGCGGGTGCCCGCCACCGGGCGGTAGGCGGCCAGCACGTCCGCACCGCGGTAGTCCTTGCCCCGCAACGTACCGGGCTGGTTCGCGCGAATGGCGACGGCGGCCGGCAGTTCCGGTTCGGACACGGGCAGCCTCAGGGTCAGGGGCTTCTCCTTGCGGTGGCGCAGCTCGTTGAGGAACAGCACGGATCCGCCGTCGCGGCGCACCAGCAGGGTTTCGGCGCTGTCGCTGGCCGACGGCCAGTTCCGGATCAACGGATAAAGAAAATTATCGGGCACGACCCGCAGCACCACCGCCGCCACCGCACGCTTGCCTTGCCGGTCAATAACGGCAATCGGCACCACCCAGTCCATGTTGATGTTGCCGAATTCATCGCGGTACGGGCTGCTGCGCTGCACCCGTTTGCCGTCCAGCGACAGGCGCAGCAAATCCCGCAACGCAGAAGGCACGTCCACGTCCTCGCCCAGCGAAGCCAGCAACCGGCCGCCGGCATCGAATAACAGGATGCTGTCGTAGGCGTAGGTGGTATGCAGGGAGCCGAGCCGGTCCATGATTTGCCTGAGCAGCCAGGCATCGCGCTCCCGATGCCTGAGGTACTGATCGACCTGCTGGGCAAACCCCGCGCTGGCGGCCAATCCCTCCGAGTCCCCGCGCCGCTCGCTCAGCCAGTTTTCGATCTCGTCGGCCTTGAGCCTGGCGACCACCTCCAGATTGCTGTAGGTCTCCCGCTCCGTCTGCGGAACATGTATTTTGACGATGGCCAAACCGATCAGCGGCACGACCAGCGCCAGCGCGACAAACGCCAGCACCAGCCGCGTTGCCTTGGGAGGCGCGGTGTCGCCTGCCTGCACGGCTGCCGCATCGCCTGACGGTTCGCGCCACCCCTTGAGCAGCAGGTAAAGCAGCACACCGGTAACGGCGACGAACACCAGCCCCTTGACCATCTCGATGCGGCCATGCAGCAGCGGATCGCTGACGGCAAGCGCCAGCAGGTAGCCGGATGCGACAATCCACAATGCGGCAAAAGCCGCATAGAGCAGCGCGACACCGGCGGGGGTGAGGCGGGCAAGCATCGATTTTTTTGGGAAAGGGGCCATCATGCACGCATCAGCTTAAGCTTCTTGCCGGAAATTTATAGGTTTCAAACGCCGCTCCGGGCTGGAGTAAATTCGCTGCCGGCCCGTCGCCGGCTTCTTGCAGAATCATCGACATGATTCCCGGCACACCGGGTTTATGAAATATCCGTAAACTCCTCCCGCATCCGCCTCTGCCAGCTATTGATCCAGCCGGGCAGGGCGGCGGCATGCATCGGTTTGGCGATGAAATAGCCCTGGGCGATATCGCATTCCGTTTTGCGCAAGAAGTCCCAGTCGTCGCGATCCTCGATCCCTTCCGCCACGATTTCCATATTCAATTGCTTCGCCAATCCGAGGCTGGCGTCGAACATGGCCCGCACCGTGCCGTTGTCCCACGCGCCATGCACGAAGCTCTGGTCGATCTTGAGCTCGTCGAACGGAATGTCGCGCAACTGCGCCAGCGAAGAATGCCCGGTGCCGAAATCGTCGATGGACAGCCGGAAGCGCTTCAGGCGCAGCCGGGTCAGGATTTCCAGCGGGGCGCGCGGATCCTGCATCAACCGGCTTTCCGTCACTTCCAGCACCACCTGCTGCGGCGGCACGCCCGCTGCGGCGGCCAGCCCGGCGACGAAATCCGCAAAATCCAGCGAGGCCAGGTTATCCATCGACACGTTGATCGCCACCCGCAACGTTAGCCCCATTTCCTGCCAGAGCCTGGCTTGCTCCAGCGCGCCGCTCAGCACCACGCGCGTCAGGTCGTCGATCAGGCCGTGCGCTTCCGCCACGCCGATGAACTGGATAGGAAATACCATGCCGTCGCGGGGATGGCGCCAGCGCGCCAGCACCTCCACGCCCACCACCCGGCCGGTGGCAACTTCCACCTTGGGCTGGTAGTAATTGGTCAGTTCGCCGTTCGCGATGGCGGTGCGCACCTCGTCCGCACCGTAAATTTTCTGTGCCGGCCGCGGCTTGCCTTGTGACGGCGGAGTCCACTTTCCGAGCAACGCCGCCAGCCCTTCCGGCGTGACGGGCTTGCGCAGGTGCCCAAGCACCGGGATTTCATGCGCCTGCACCAGTTTTGTGGCCGCTTGCAGCATGCGCTCGTCCTCGCCGCTGACCAGGATGAGGCTGCCGCTGTAGTGCCGCTCGACCAGGTGGCGCACGAATTCGACGCCATCCATTTCCGGCATGTTCAAATCCAGCAGGATCAGGTCGGGATTGTCGCCGGGACTGTCGATCCATTCCAGCGCGGCACGTCCGCTGTCACATGTGGTGGGCGGGGCGAATCCGAGATTTGCCAGCATATGGCTGAGCAGCTTGAGCATGAGCGGTTCATCGTCGAGCGCCATAATTCTGATTGCAGATTTTTCTGCCATGCTTTTTCTTCCTTTTTCCGGTATGCCCTGCGGGGGCTTACCCTATCTTTCAATCAACAGCGAGGTGAACACCGCCAATTATTTTTCCCAGAATGAACCGAGATATTCATCCACGGCAGTTGTTTCCGCCTCGAACTTCGGCAGCAATGCAACCAATGCTTCGATCTGTCCGGACTTGCCCGCCTGCTCCATCGCGGCGCACAGTTCGCCCAGCGCCAGCGCGCCCATCGAGCGTGCCGAAGATTTGAGCTTGTGCGCCAGCGCGCCGGCCTGTGCTGCCTGCCCGCCGTGGCAGGCGGCCTTCAATTCCACCGCAATTTTTGCCGTGCTGACACGGAAATCACGCAGGAACTCGCGGACCACCGCCAAATCGTCGCCCACCAGCGCCTTGAGCACGTTCACATCGACCGGCACTGACGCGCAGGGCGGGTGCGTCCCGTGCGTTTTTATTGTACCGGAAGATTCCGCATCCGCTGGGCAAGCCGGCGCCGGATTAGCCGGCGCCGGTTCGGCAACCGGCAGCCATTTTTCCAGCATGGCTTGCAGGTCTGCCAGCCGCACCGGCTTGCTCAGATAGTCGTCCATGCCTGCCTCGCGGCAGCGTTCTGCCTCTCCCTTGAGTGCATTGGCGGTCAACGCCACGATCGGGATATGCCGCGACCCCCCCTCTGCGGCGCGAATCGCGGCAGTCAGCTCATAGCCGTCCATCTCCGGCATGTGCAGGTCGCTGAGCAGCAACGCGTAATCGCCGCTCCGCCAGCGTTCCAGCGCCATGCGTCCATTGCCGGACACATCGGCGGCAAACCCGAACAATGCGAGCTGGCGCAGGATCACTTTCTGGTTGGTCTCGTTGTCCTCGGCGACCAGGATCAAGCGGCCCTGCCGCCGGGCCTCCTCGCGCGACGGCGGGATGAACTCCGCCTCGCTCCTGCCGGGCAGCGGCGTTTTTCTTTCCTCCTGCGCCCGCCCGGCGGCAATGGCCACGGCCTTGAGGATGACCCGCCGCGTCAGGATGTTGCCGTCCACCAGCACCATGTCTTCGCTCTCTACACGCGGCTCCCGCCGTTGCCCGCGCCCGATGACGACAAAGCGGGCTTCCTGCCCCGGACGGGCACTGGCAGCGGTGCGCAACGCATCCGGCAGCGGCGCGGCAGCGGCGGCATCGACAACCCATACCCATCGCCCATCCGGCAACGCGGGCATCAGTTTTCTGGCCTCTGCCCGCGTTGCCGCCCGTTCGACGGCCGCCCCGTCGTGCGCAAGGTAGGCGGCCATATCCCCGGCCAGCCCCTCCGGTTCGCCTACCACGAGACAGGATAGCCCGGCGACCGGAGATTTCGCCCAGCCGTCCGACTTGGCAGGCAGCGGCACAAAGGTCAGGCGCACGGTGAAGGTAGAGCCTTTGCCCGGTTCGCTCTGCACCGCAATCTCGCCGCCCATGAGCTTCACCAGATGGCGCGAGATGGCCAGCCCCAGCCCGGTGCCGCCGAAATTCCGCGTGGTGGAGGTATCGGCCTGCGTGAAAGGGGTGAACAGCCGCGCCATGGTTTCCTGATCGATGCCGATGCCGTTGTCAGCCACCCGGAATTCCACCGTCACCTGTTCCGGCCTGTGCCCGACCAGCACGGCGCGCAGCGACACCCTGCCCAGCCGCTGCTGCCCGCCGGAGAATTTGATGGCATTGTTGACGAGGTTGACCAGCACCTGGCGCAGCCGCAACTGATCGCCCATGACTTCGCCAGGAATTGCCGGATCGGTAAACAGGGTGAGTTCCACCCCTTTTTTCTCGGCCATGCGACTCAGCATGCCGCAGACTTTTTCCACCGTATCGGCCAGCGGCATGGGCGCACTCTCGACATCCATCCGGCCTGCCTCAACTTTGGAGAAATCGAGAATGTCGTCGATGATGGCCAGCAGGGAAAACGCCGACTCGCGGATGAGGTCGACCATCTCCACCTGGTAGCCCTTGAGGCTGGTCTGCTGCAGCACATCGACCATGCCGATCACGCCGTTCATCGGCGTGCGGATCTCGTGGCTCATCGTGGCGAGGAAGGCCGATTTGGCCCGGTTGGCCTGCTCGGCCTCGAGCCGCGCCTGTTCCAGATGATCGTGCAGCCGGGCCCGCTCCAGCGCCACGGCCACCTGGTTGCCGACGCCGTACAATACCTTCAGTTCCTCTTCGCCGAACATCCCTTCCTGCGGCCCGACCAGCTTCATCAAGCCTACCGCTTTGCCGTCGCAGCATAACGGAACGCTGGCATGGTAATGCTGCCCGTGCCTGCCGGCTTCGGCCTTGCACAGGCCGTCGCATTCCGTGGCGTTGCTCGCATGGCCGGCCTCTTCGGAATCGAGTGGGTATTGGCACACGCAACCGTTTTCCAGCGCGTCCGGCTGTCCGGGCATCGCCGGCAGGTTCTGCGCCGCCGCGAGCCGCAACCCAGTGTCGCCCTCGCGCAGGCAAATCAGGCCGGCCTGCACGCCGGGCAATTCCACTACCCGCTTTAACGCCGTTTCCGCCACCTCCTGCTCGCCGGAAACATGATTCAGCCCATCAGCGATGCGGTACAGCCCTTGGAGCACCTGGTTCGAACGGGCCAGTTCCTGTTCGCGCAGCTTGAGCTCGTCGTTGATTTGAACCGCCTGCTCGTAGGTGGAAATCAGCAAGTCCAGAATCTGCTGCCGCTCCGAGTTGATGAAGAATTTCTGGTCGCCCAGCTTGATTTCCACCCCCACCTGCATCTTCTGGTTCTTGCGCAACTCGAGATTCATCAGCAGGTAGTCGATGCGCGACAGCAGGTAACGCTCGTCATACGGTTTGCGGATGAAATTGTCCGCACCGCATTCCAGGCCGCGGATCACGTCCTGCGGGTCGGAAAGCGTGGTGACCAGGATGACCGGAACATCTTTCAATTCTTCGTCGGATTTGATCGCCTTGCACAATTCGTAGCCGTCCATTTCGGGCATCACAATGTCGCTGACGACAAGCGTAGGCTTTTGCGCCTGCGCCGCCTGCAAGGCCAGCTTGCCGTTGGCCGCGACGGTCACCCGGTAGCCGCGCTGCTCGAGCAGAAAAGCGAGCTGTTCGGCCTGGGTGCGGCTGTCTTCTGCGACGAGGATATCGACGGTGTGATTCCTGTTTTTTCCGGATTTCATCGCTGCCCCTCCTTGTTGTTGCGCGCCAGATCCGTCAGCACTGCGGCGATCTTGTCCGGGGCAAGGATGAACGTCGCCGCATCCAGCCTGATCGCCTCGCCCGGCATGCCGTGCACCACGGAGCTATCCTTGTCCTGCGCGAATGTGATCGCCCCTTTTTCCCTCAACCGCCGCAATTCCTCTGCGCCGTCGCGCCCCATGCCGGTGAGCAGGCCGGCGACGACGCCGCCGCCGTACACTTCGGCAAGCGAGCGGAACAGGTAAGAGACCGAGGGGCGCAGGCCGCTTTCCGGTTCGTCTTTGGTGAGGACGATCCTGCCGCCGTGCTCCACCTTCATCTGGAATTCGTCTGGCGCCACGTAGGCATGGCCCGGGACGAGGTACTCGCCGTGCGTGGCGACATGCACCGGCAAGCCGGATGACTGCGCCAGCCACTCGACGAACGCCGCGATGAAACCGCTGGCCATGTGCTGGACAATCAAGACTGGCGCGGGCAAGTCCCGTGGCAGCATCGCCAGGATGGTTTGCAGCACGGGCGGCCCCCCGGTCGAAGCGCCTATGGCGATCGCCTTGACTCTTGCCGTTTCGCCCGCCGCCGGTTTTGCCGCCACCGGCAAGACGGGCTCGCGCCGCAATTGCGGCCAGCGGCGCACCACCTTGACTTCCGACATCAGCTTCACTGTCTGCACCAGTTCTTTGGCGTTGGCCTCGTAGTCCGGATGGCCGATGCCGTTTGGCCGCCTCAGCACAGCCAGCGCCCCCGCTTCCATCGCGTGGAACGTCGTCATGTTCTCGCGCGGGTCGGAGCTCCCGCTGACGACCACGATGGGGGTCGGATGCGTTTCCATGATGCGGCGCGTCGCTTCCAGCCCGTCCATTTTCGGCATATGGATGTCCATCGTGATCACATCGGGCCGGTGGCGATTCACCGCTTCGAGCGCCTCCTCGCCGTCGTTCGCCGTGCCGACCACCCGGATGTCAGGATCGGAACCGAGAATGTGGATCAGGAACTCGCGCACCACGGGTGAGTCTTCGGCTATCAGGACTTTGATCAAAAAAATCTCCTATTCAAATTTTCCGAAACATCACTCCCCTCTCCCGCCTGCGGGAGAGGGGCTTCAAATCAGCCGCCTGACAACCTCCAGCAAATTGCTCTGGTCGAAACTGCTTTTCACGATATAGGCATTGGCGCCGGCATCGATGCCGCGCTCGCGGTGTTCGCGCGATTCCAGCGCCGTCACCAGCACCACAGGCAACTCGCCGAGCCGCTTGTCCGCGCGCACCTTGGCGGTGAGGTCGAAACCGTCCATGCGCGGCATATCCACATCCGACACGACCAGGTCGAATTTGCCGGTCTTCAGGGTGGTGTAGGCGTCCGCTCCGTCCACCGCAGTGGTGACCAGGTAACCGGCCGACTCCAGGATATTCTTGAGCAGCGCCCTCGAGGTGATCGAATCTTCCGCCACCAGGATGGCATGCTTTTCCGCCGCCTCAGGTGTTCCCGCAGGCGTTTCGGCGGCGACGGGCGGCGGGGCGGCCTGCTTCACCGCCGACTTCAGCAGGTCCGGCACATTGAGCACCGCCACGACCTGGCCGGTTCCCAGCACGCTCGCGCCGGCGACATTGCGCACGCGTGCGAGCTGCCGCCCCAGCGTCTTGACCAGCACTTCCTGCTCGCCGAGAACCTCGTCCACCCGGAACGCAACGCGCTTGTGCCCCATACCGAGCACGACCACTGAGGCCTTTTCCGGGTTCTTGCCCGTTTCATCCCGATGCGGCGTCTTCCGGCGCGGCAACTCCAGCACGTCGCCGAGGCTGACCAGCGCGACGGCCTGCCCGTCGAGCGGAATCGTCGCGCGGTTTTCCACCGTCTGGATGTCCTGCTGATCCACCCGCGCCGCCTGTTCGACGCTGAGCGCGGGGATGACGAAACAATGTTCGCCGACGCGCACCAGCACGCCGCGAAAAGTGGCCAGCATCAGCGGCAACACGATACGGAAGGAAGTGCCGGCGCCGGCGCGCGACTCGATCGCGCCAGACTCAAGTGAAACGGTGCCGCCCAGCCGCTCGACTTTTTCCCGCACGATGGCAAGCCCCAGGCCGCGCCCCGAGACATCCGTGATGATCTGGCTGGTGGAAATCCCCGAGTGGAAAATGAGTGCCTGCGCCTCCTGCTCATCCAGCTTCTCCGCCTCTTCGGCGGAAACGACGCCGAGCTTGCAGGCTGCCGCTTTCACTCTGGCGGCGTCGATGCCCGCACCATCGTCGGAAACCAGTATCTCGATTTTTCCGCCGTCTTTTTGCGCAATGGCGACCGTGATGGTTCCGTGCGGCGGCTTGCCGCGACCCTGCCGCACGCCCGGCTGCTCGATGCCGTGATCGATGCAATTCCTGAGCAGGTGGATCAGCGGCGCCTTCATTTCTTCCAGGATGCGCCGGTCGATTTCAATTTCGCTGCCCTGGGTCGCCAGCTCCACCTGCTTGCCTTGGTCGCGGGCGAGTTCGCGGATGAAGCGCGGGAAACTTTCGAGCAGCGAGGAAAACGGCAGCAGGTGCATTTCCTTCACGTCGTGCAGCAGGCTGTCGCTCATGCCTGCCAGGGTGCGCTGGTCATGCGCGGCGAATTTGCCCAGGCGCAACAGCCGCTCCTCCAGCGTTTTCATGAACAACTGCTCGTCCTCCAGATGTTCCAGCAGCTTCGGCAGTTCCTGCACCGGAAATCTTGTCAGCCTTTTGTCGGTGCCGTTGCCGTTGCCAGCCCCTTCGGCATACCGCTCGATCAGCCGCAATGCGGGGCGCATCCGTGCACGCTGTTTTTTCCAGGTTGCGAAAGAGGCCGTCACCTCGCGCAACTCCCTGGCGCGTTGCGCCGAGGCCAGCCGCGGCGACAGCAGTTCCTCGACCTGGCGCATCACCGCATCCAGTTTCTGCGTGGAAACCCTGACCGTTTCGGATGCGAGGCTGGTAACCGGGGGCGGC
>CAYNYH010000035.1:0-19552 GCA_964401425.1 uncultured Gallionella sp.
CCGGGCCCTTGCAGCGCTCGATCACCGGGCGCACCAGGCGCTCCAGCTCGGTGCGATTGAGGTCCAGTTCGAGATGGCGCGGCTCGCCGTTGACGGCAGCGAGATAGGGCAGGCTGATGTGGGTATTGACGCTGGCGGTAAGCTCGATCTTCGCGGTCTCGGCCGCCTCGATCAGGCGCGCGGCGGCCTTGCGGTCATTGCGCACGTCGACGCCGGTGGCCATCTGGAAACGCTCGGCGAGGTGCTCGTAGATGCGCTGGTTCATGTCGGTGCCGCCGAGCTGCGTATCGCCGCTGGTGGACTTGACCTCGAACACGCCCTTGCCGAATTCCATGATCGTGACATCGAGCGTGCCGCCGCCGAGATCGATCACCGCGATGCGCAGTTCCTGCCCGAGGCGGTCCAGGCCGTAGGCCAGGGAGGCGGCGGTCGGTTCGTTGACCAGGCGCACCACTTCCAGCCCGGCGATGCGGCAGGCGTCCTTGGTCGCGGCGCGCTGGTTGTCGTCGAAATAGGCCGGCACAGTCACGACGGCCTTTTCCACCGGCTCGCCGAGGAAGGCCTCGGCATCGCGCTTGATCTTCTGCAGCAGGAAGGCTGAAAGCTGCTCAGGTGAATAATCCTTGTCCCTCAGCCGCACGTTCTCGCGCCTGCCCATCCTGCGCTTGAAAGCGCCGGCCGTGCCCTCGGGATTGGATGAGGCTTGGCGCCGCGCGGGCTCGCCGACCAGCATCTGGCCGTCGGCCGTAAGCGCGACATAGCTGGGAAAGGCCTTGCCGCCGATGCTGATGCCTTCGGCGCTGGGAATGATGACGGGACGACCGCCGCGCAGCACTGCGGCGGCAGAATTGGAAGTGCCCAGATCGATACCGATAATAGCCATGACTTCTCCCGGTTTGCATTTCATGTGGAGAGGCTCGCGCCGCCCCTGAGACACCGCGATTATTCTACCGCTCTTTGAAAATATTTCAGCGCTTTGCGGAAACTTAATTCCGGCGCGGCCAAACGGCCACCCCTGCCGATGTTCACCTCAGCTTGATCTCTGTCCAGATGCGCGACAGCACGCGGCGCTGATGGCGGTCCAGGTCGCGCAGCATTTCCAGCCGCGCCTGTTGCGCGCGAACGGGAAACACCGCGGGATTCCGCGCGACCTCCGGCCGAATGTATTGCAACGCGTCGCGGTTGGGATTGCCGGAGCCGATCAGGTTGGTGAGTTCGGCGGAATTCCCGCCCTCAAGCATGAAGTCGATGAAGCGGTGCGCGAGGTCCGGACGCGCGCCGCTCTTGTGCAGCACCATTGAGTCCAGCGACAGCACGGCGCCCTCGTTTGGAATCGAGGAGACGATGCGGAATTTCCGTCCCGCCTTCTGTGCATCGAGGTCGGCCTGGAAGATGTCGTTGGAATAGCCATGCACCAGCCAGATGTTGCCGACCGTCAGCTCCTTGATGTAGCTCGACGCGTTGAACGCCGCCCAGTACGGCCTGGCGCGGATGATCAGGTCGCGCGCCTGCTTCCAGTGCGTCTCATCGGTGTCGTTGGCCGAAAATCCCAGGTACTTCAGCGCCGCCGCGAGCAGTTCGCGCTGGCTGTCGAGCACGGTGACGCGCCCCTTGAGCTTCTCCAGATAGCGCGGCTCGAAGATCACTGCCCAGCTATCCACCGGCAATTCCAGCCCGCGCAGTTTCTCGCTGTTGTAGCCGATCAGCGTGAGGGTGTAGGCATACGGCACCGAGTAGCGGTTGCCGGGATCGAACGGGGTGTCGAGGTAGGCCGGGTCGATGTTCTTCAGGTTCGGCAGCAGGCTCTTGTCGAGCGGGCGCAGCGCGTTCTGGCGGATCAGCGATTCCACTGCGTTCCCGGTCGGCACGATCAGGTCGTAGCCGGTCGCACCGGCGGCCAGCTTCGCGAGCATCTCCTCGTTGTCGGAATAGTAGTCCTGCACCACGCGGCAGGCGCATTGCGCCTCGAAGCGCGCCACAGTTTCCTCCGAGATGTAGTTGTTCCAGTTGTACAGGTGAAGGACGTCGGCGGCTCGTGCAGGAATAAACGACAAAACAAACCATAAGCCACAGAGAACACAGAGATCACAGAGAATGCAGCGGTTATAGAGAGAGCAGCGGTTTTCTCTGTGTGCTCTGTGTTCTCTGTGGCAAGATTGTTTTGAATTTGGGGTTTTCATGCCTTGCCCTTCAACACATCCGGCGCGAACTTCGCGGCGAGCACGATCAGCGTCAGCGTGAGCAGCATCAGCAGCGTGGACACCGCATTCACTTCCGGCGTCACCGCGATCTTGATCATCGAGTAGATATGCAGCGGCAAGGTGGACACGCCCACCCCGGCGGTGAAGAAGGTGATCACGAAGTCGTCGATCGACAGCGTGAACGCCATCAGGCCGCCCGCGACCACGCCGGGCAGGATCAGCGGGAAGGTGATGTAGCGGAAGGTCTCCCAGGGCGACGCGCCGAGGTCGCGCGCCGCCTCGAAGATGCTCTCGTCCATCCCGGCCAGACGCGCGCGCACGATGATGGCGACGAAACCGATGGAGAACGTGATGTGCGCGAGCACGATGGACAGCAGGCCGAGCGTGAGATTCAGCACCTGGATGAAGAACAGCAGCAGCGACACGCCGAGCAGGATTTCCGGCATCGCCACCGGAGTCAGCACCATGAAAGTCAGCAGCTTCAGCTTGTAACGGTGCATCGCGATGCCGGCCATCGTGCCGAGCGCGGTCGCGGCCAGGCTGGACACCAGCGCGATGAGCAGCGAGTTGCCGGCGGCACCGAGCATCGCCTCGTCGTGCAGCAGCACCTCGTACCAGTGCCAGGTGAAGCCCACCCATTCGGCGTTCAGGCGCGAGTCGTTGAACGAGTAGGCGACGACGATGACGAGCGGCACATAGAGGAAGGCGTACACCGCGAGCGCCGCCGCCCAGAGTCCCATACTCCTACGCATAACTCCCCCTGCGCCCCGCCAGCTTTGCGGCGAGCCACGCGGTCAGCAGCACCGCGATAGTCAGCATGATCGACAGCGTCGAGCCGAACGGCCAATCGCGCGTGCCGAGGAACTGCTCCTTGATCAGGTTGCCGATCAGCATGTCGCCGGTGCCGCCGAGGATGTCGGGGATGGCGAACATGCCGAGCACCGGAATGAACACCAGTGCGGAGCCGGAGAAGATGCCCGGCAGCGACAGCGGGAAGGTCACGCGCCAGAAGCGCTGCCATGCGGAAGCACCCAGGTCCTGCGCGGCATCGAGCAACACCGGGTCATGCTTTTCCAGGTTGGTGTAGAGCGGCAACACCATGAACGGCAGGTGCACGTACACCATCGCGACCAGCACCGCAAACGGCGAGAACAGCAGGCGCACCGGCTCCATGCCGAGCCCTTGCAGCATGCCGTTGGCCATCAGGCTCAGCGCCGATTGCGGGCCGAGAACGATCATCCAGGCATAGACGCGGATCAGGAAGTTGCTGGCGAACGGCAGGATCACCAGGAGCACCATCAGGTCGCGGCTCTTCTTCGGGCTGCGCGCGATCAGCAGCGCGAGCGGATAGGCCATGAGCAGGCAGATCAGCGTGGTGGCGAGCGCCACGAAGAACGACTTGATGAAGATTTCGGTGTAGATGAAATCGCTGAAAAAGAAGCGGTAGGTCTCCAGCGTGACGCCCTGCAGGGTGGCGGGATCGGCTGCGGCGAGCGGCGCCAGCCCGCCGAATTCGCCGGGGTAGCGGAACGAGGCGAGTACCATGATGGCGCTCGGGGCGATGAAGAACAGCAGCAGGAATGCGAACGGCGGCCCGCTCACCAGCCACCGTGCCAAGCGGGAGGCGCGGAAGCGCACGAAATAATCCCTTTCGTTGATGGCCTTATCCATGCAGGAACATCCCCGCATCGTGGCGCCAGCCGATCTTGACCGTGTCGCCGATCCTGAACAGCTCGGCCTTGCCCGGCGCCGCATTGGGCAGCAGCGCCTCGAGCGTCGCGCCGTTGGCGAGCTCGACCTTGTACACGCTGACTTCGCCGCGATAGAGCAGGTTGCGCACCACGCCCGAAAAGTGGTTCTTCAGCTCGTCCAGTTCGCCGTGCACGCCGATGCGCACCTGCTCGGGGCGTATCGCAAACACGCCCTTGCTGCCGCCGACCGCGTCCTTCGGCAGCGGCGCGGCGATCTCGCCCAGCCCGGCGACGGCCAGGTGCAGGTGGCCGTGCGCGGACATCACCACCTGCGCCTCAAGCTGGTTGATGTGGCCGATGAAGTCGGCGACGAAACGGGTCTGCGGAAAACCGTACAGCCTGGCCGGTTCGTCGACCTGGGCGACCTTGCCCTGGTTCATCACTGCGATACGGTGCGACAGCGCCAGCGCCTCGACCTGCGCGTGCGTGACGAAGACGAACGTGATACCGACCTCGCGCTGCAGGTTGATCAGGTCGATCTGCATCTCCTCGCGCAGCTTGGCATCCAGCGCGCCGAGCGGTTCGTCGAGCAGCAGCAGACGCGGGCGGTTGACCAGCCCGCGCGCCAGCGCGACGCGCTGCTTCTGCCCGCCGGACAGTTCGTGCGGGTAGGCATCGGCCTTGTCGGTGAGATGCACCTGTTCCAGCGTCTCGCGCATCATCCGCTCGATCTCGGCGGGCGGGCGGCGTGCCATCCTGAGCGGAAAGGCGACGTTCTGCGCGACCGTCATGTGCGGGAACAGCGCGTAGCTCTGGAACACGGTATGCACCGGGCGCTTTTCCGCTGGGGTATCGGCGAGGTCCTTGCCGTCTAGCAGGATCTGCCCCGCATCGGGCAGATCGAAGCCGGCGATCATGCGCAGGATGGTGGTCTTGCCGCAGCCGGAAGGGCCGAGCAGGGTGAAGAACTCGCCCGCTTCGATATTCAGGCTGACATCGTCCACCGCGACAAAATTGCCGAAGCGGCGCGTGACATTCCTGATTTCGAGTTGGGCCATACCGGACTACCCGCAATAGTCTGCACGGGCGCTACTTTACCCGATATTGCCGCGCAAACAAAAAGCGGCCCGCAGGCCGCCTTCTGTTTAGCGATGGGAAGGAGCTTACTTGATGATCGCGTTCAGCTCGCCCTTGGCGTAGCGGGTCGCCATCGCGTCCAGCGAGACCGGCTTGATCTTCGCGGCCTGCCCGGCGCAGCCGAAGGCTTCGTAGCGCGCCTTGCAGATTTCCTTCATCGCCTTGGTGGTGGCGGCGAGGAACTTGCGCGGGTCGAAGTCCTTGGGGTTCTGCGCGAGGTAGCGGCGCGTCGCGCCGGTCGAGGCCATGCGCAGGTCGGTGTCGATGTTCACCTTGCGCACGCCGTGCTTGATGCCCTCGACGATCTCTTCGACCGGCACGCCGTAGGTCTCGCCCATCGCGCCGCCGAATTCGTTGATGACCTTGAGCCATTCCTGCGGCACGGAAGACGAACCATGCATCACCAGGTGGGTGTTGGGGATGCGCGCGTGGATTTCCCTGATGCGGTCGATGCGCAGCACCGCGCCGGTCGGCGGGCGGGTGAATTTGTAGGCGCCGTGGCTGGTGCCGATCGCGATCGCCAGCGCATCCACCTGGGTAGCCTTGACGAACTCGGCGGCCTCGTTCGGGTCGGTCAGCAACTGGTCCTGGGAGAGCGCGCCTTCCGCGCCGTGGCCGTCTTCCTTCTCGCCGTGGCCGGATTCCAGCGAACCCAGGCAGCCCAGTTCGCCTTCGACGGAGACGCCGACCGCGTGCGACATGTCCACCACGCTGCGCGTGGTGTTGACGTTGTACTCAAAAGTGGAGGGCGTCTTGCCGTCGGTCATCAGCGAGCCGTCCATCATCACGCTGGAAAAGCCGGACTTGATCGCCTGGATGCAGATCGCAGGGGATGCGCCGTGGTCCTGGTGCATCACCACCGGGATATGCGGGTAGGCTTCCACCGCTGCCTCGATGAGGTGGCGCAGGAACGCTTCGCCGGCGTATTTGCGCGCGCCGGCCGAACCCTGCATGATCACCGGGCTGTTGGTTTCGTCGGCCGCCTCCATGATGGCCTTGACCTGTTCCAGGTTGTTCACGTTGAAGGCGGGCAGGCCGTAGCCGTGTTCCGCCGCGTGGTCCAGCAATTGGCGCAGTGATACGAGTGCCATATTTTTCTCCTAGCTAATTAGTCAAAATCAAATTCAGTGCTTGCGGTGATCGCCGACCCGCACGATTTTCATCGTGTTGGTGTGGCCGCTCCGTCCGATGGCCTCGCCCACGGTCATCACCATCAAGTCTCCTTCCTCCACCAAGCCCAGGCGCTGCAGCTCCTCCTCCGCCTGGTGCAGCGTTGCCGACGGATCCTTGGAGTTCGGCTTGAACGCTATCGGATGTACGCCGTTGAACAGGGTGACCTTGGTCAGGGTAGCCTCGATGGGCGTCAGGGCGAAGATCGGCACATGGGTGTTGAGGCGCGACATCCACAGCGCGGTGCTGCCGGACTGCGTCAGCGCCACGATGGCCTTGATCCTGAAGTGCGAGGCCGCATACAGCGCGGACATCGCGATGGACTGGTCGATGCGCGTGAACTTGCCGCGCGCCAGACATTGCTCCACCCCGATCTCCTCGAGTTCCTTTTCCGCATTCAGGCAGATGCGCGCCATGGCCTCCACGGTTTCCACCGGGTAATCGCCCACCGCCGTTTCCGCGGAGAGCATGACCGCATCCGTGCCGTCCAGCACGGCATTGGCCACGTCGGAGACCTCGGCCCTTGTCGGGATAGGCGCTGTGATCATCGACTCCATCATCTGCGTGGCGGTAATCACGAGGCGGTTCCTCGCGCGCGCCATCTTGATCATTTTCTTCTGCAGGCCGGGCACGGCGGCATCGCCGACTTCCACGGAGAGGTCGCCGCGCGCCACCATGATGGCATCGGATGCATCGATGATCTCGCCCAGCAACGGGATGGCCTCGGCGCGCTCGATCTTGGCCATCACCAGGCTCTTGCCGCCCGCCGCGTGCATCAGTTCGCGCGCGAGTTTCATGTCGTCGCCGTTGCGCGGGAAGGACACCGCGAGGTAGTCCGCCTTGATCAGCGCGGCGGTCTTGATGTCTTCCTTGTCCTTGTCGGTGAGCGCTGGCGCGGTCAGGCCGCCGCCCTTGCGGTTGATGCCCTTGTTGTTGGACAGCACACCGCCGCGCACCACCTTGCAGACCACTTCGGCGCCCCGGACTTCGATGACGTCGAATTCCAGCATGCCGTCGTTGAGCAGCAGCACCGAACCCGGACCGACATCCCTGGGCAGGTCCTTGTAATCCAGCCCGACGCGCTCCTGGTTGCCCAGCCCGTCCAGCGCGGCATCGAGGATGAAGGTGTCGCCCTTGTTCAGGACGATCTTGTCGTTCTCAAACTTGCGCACGCGGATCTTCGGCCCTTGCAGGTCTGCAAGGATGCCTACGGTGCGGCCTACCGCCGCCGCCGCCGCGCGCACCGTCTCGGCGCGCTGCACGTGATCCTGCACCGAGCCATGTGAAAAATTCATGCGCACCAGGTCGACCCCGGCGCGGATCATGCGCTCGAGGACTTCCCGGCTGCTGGAAGCAGGCCCGAGGGTAGTGACTATTTTTGTTCTACGCAGCATGGACAGTCATTCGCCGATGCCGCCGGATTCCGCCGCGCGCTGCTCGAGGATTTCCACGGCGGGCAGTTTCTTGCCCTCGAGGAATTCCAGGAAGGCACCGCCCGCGGTGGAGATGTAGGATACCTTGTCGTAAATGCCGTACTTCTGGATCGCGGCGATGGTGTCGCCGCCGCCCGCCAGCGTGAAGGCCTGGGTTTCCGCAATCGCCGTGGCGATTTTTTTGGTGCCCTCGCCGAACTGGTCGAACTCGAACACGCCGACCGGGCCGTTCCACACCACCGTGCCGGCCTTCATGATGATGTCGGCCAGCTCCTGCGCGGATTGCGGGCCGATGTCGAAGATCATGTCGTCGTCGGCCACTTCGTCGGCGCTCTTCAGCACCGCCGGTTCGCTGGCGTCGAATTTCTTGCCCACCACCACGTCGGTCGCGAGCGGGATAGATGCGCCGCGCGCCAGCATTATCTGCATGAGGCCCTGCGCGGTCGGCACCAGATCGTCCTCGCACAGCGACTTGCCGACGTTCTTGCCCGCTGCCTTGAGAAAGGTGTTGGCAATGCCGCCGCCGACCACCAGTTGCTCGCACTTCTCGGACAGCGATTCCAGCACGGTCAGCTTGGTCGACACCTTGCTGCCGCCGACGATGGCCACCATCGGGCGCGCCGGATTGAGCAGCGCCTTGGACAGCGCGTCCAGCTCTTCCGTGAGCAGGATGCCGGCCGCCGCGACCGGCGCGTACTTTGCCACGCCGTGGGTCGAAGCCTCGGCGCGGTGCGCCGTGCCGAAGGCGTCCATCACGAACACGTCGCACAGGGCGGCGTATTTCCGCGCCGTGTCCTCGATGTTCTTCTTCTCGCCCTTGTTGAAGCGGCAATTCTCCAGCAGCACCAGCTCGCCCTCGGCGACGTTGAAGCCGCCGTCGATCCAGTCCTTGATCAGGCGCACCGGCTTGCCCAGCCTGTCGGCGATGACATGCGCGACCGGCTTGAGCGAGTTTTCCTCCGAGTAGACGCCTTCTTCCGGGCGTCCCAGGTGCGAGGTCACCATCACGCGCGCGCCGGCCTGCATGGCGGCATTGATGGTCGCCATCGATGCGGTGATGCGCGCGTCAGAGGTTACCTTGCCCTCCTTGACCGGCACGTTGAGATCGGAACGGATCAGGACGCGCTTGCCCTTGAGATCCAGATCGGTCATTTTGATTACGGACATTTTCTTTCTCCTGAATTTAAGTAAACGGTAAGGGCTGGCGCCAGGCCAAGCCTTACCGTTCACAATTGGAAATTGTGAACGGTGAAACGTGAAATGTGATGCCCATCCGGCGCTGCACGCCACCTTCCCTACCGGGAAGGGGCGTTTCACTTTTCACTTTTCACGTTTCGCCGGATTACTTGGCGACGTGCCGCACCAGACGCATCAGGTTACAGGTATAGCCGTATTCGTTGTCATACCACGCGACCACCTTGACAAAGGTGGGGTCGAGCGCGATGCCCGCATCGGCGTCGAAGATGGACGGGCAGGTGTGGCCGCGGAAGTCGGTGGCGACCACCTTGTCCGCGGTGTAGCCCAGCACGCCCTTCAGCGGGCCGTTCCCGGAGGCCGCCTTCATCGCGGCGCAGATTTCTTCGTAGCTCGCCGCCTTGTTCAGCTCGACCGTGAGATCGACCACGGACACGTCGGAAGTCGGCACGCGGAAAGCCATGCCGGTGAGCTTCTTGTTCAGCTCGGGGATCACCTTGCCCACGGCCTTGGCCGCACCGGTCGAGGACGGGATGATGTTTTCCAGGATGCCGCGCCCGCCGCGCCAGTCCTTGTTGGACGGGCCGTCCACGGTCTTCTGCGTCGCAGTCGCCGCATGCACCGTGGTCATCAGGCCGCGCTTGACGCCGAACGTATCGTTCAGCACCTTGGCGACCGGCGCCAGCGCGTTGGTGGTGCAGGAAGCGGCGGAAACGATCTTCTCGCCCGCATACTTGTCATGGTTCACCCCGTATACGAACATCGGCGTGTCGTCCTTGGAAGGAGCGGATTGCACGACCTTCTTCGCGCCGGCGGCGATATGCTTCTCGCAGGTTTCCTTGGTGAGGAACAGGCCGGTGCACTCGATCACGAGATCCGCGCCCACTTCGTTCCACTTCAGGCTGGCCGGGTCTTTCTCGGCGGTCAGGCGGATCTTCTTGCCGTTGACGATCAGGGTGTTGCCTTCGACGGAAACCGTGCCCTTGAAGCGGCCGTGCACGGAATCGTAGCTCAGCATGTAGGCGAGGTAGTCCGGCTCGAGCAGGTCGTTGATGCCTACAACCTCAATGTCAGTGAAGTCCTGCACCGCCGCACGCAACACCATGCGCCCGATGCGGCCGAAACCGTTGATACCGACACGAATTGTCATTTTAATCTCCTGTTAGTAATTAATAATCCTTTGCGTCGCCAAAGGCCCGCCATCTTATGCGCCAATCACCTTCTTCACCGTCTCCGCCACGTTGGCGGCGGTGAAACCGAAATGCTTGAACAGCTCGCCTGCCGGCGCCGATTCGCCGAAGCAGTCCATGCCCACGACCGCGCCATCCAAGCCGACATACTTGTACCAGCCGCCGGTCACGCCCGCCTCGACCGCCACGCGCTTCACGCCCATGGGCAGCACGCTGTCCCGGTAGGCCTGGTCCTGCTTGTCGAACACATTGGTGGACGGCATCGACACCACGCGCACGCTGACGCCTTCGGCGGCCAGCGTTTTTTGCGCTTCCAGCGCCAGGGAGACTTCCGAGCCGGTGGCGATGATCACCGCCTGCGGCTTGCCGCCCGGTGCTTCGGACAGCACGTAGGCGCCCCTGCGGATGTTGACGATTTGCAGCTTGTCGCGCTTCTGGAACGCCAGGTTCTGGCGGCTGAAAATCAGGCTGCTCGGGCCGTCCCTGCGCTCGACTGCGGCAGCCCAGGCGACAACGGATTCCACCGTGTCGCACGGGCGCCATACTTCCATGTTGGGGATGTGGCGCAGGGTGGCGGTCTGCTCGACCGCCTGGTGCGTCGGACCGTCTTCGCCCAGGCCGATGGAATCATGGGTGAACACATAGATCACGCGCTGCTTCATCAGCGCGGACATGCGCAGGGCGTTGCGCGCATATTCCGAGAACATCAGGAAGGTGCCGCCGAACGGCAGGAAGCCGCCGTGCAGCGCCATGCCGTTCATGATGTGCGCCATGCCGAATTCGCGCACGCCGTAGCTGATGTAGTTGCCGGTGCCCTTGCCGCGGATGTGCTTGCAGCCCGTCCAGTTGGTCAGGTTGGAACCGGTCAGGTCGGCCGATCCGCCGAGGAATTCCGGCAGGGCCGGAGCCAGCGCGTTGATGGCATTTTGCGAAGCCTTGCGGGTTGCGATAGTTTCGGCTTTCTCGTTGATCGCCGAGATGACCCCGTCAATATGGGCCGGCCAGTTGAAAGGCAGTTCTCCCTTGATGCGGCGCACGAATTCGGCAGCCTCTTTCGGGTGCGCGGCGCGGTACTCGACAAACTTGTTGTTCCACAGCTTTTCCAGGCCCTCGCCCTTGGTGCGCGCATCCCATGCTTCGTAAACATGCTTGGGAATCTCGAACGGCGGATATTTCCAGCCGATGTATTCGCGCGTTGCGGCCACTTCGTCGTTGCCCAGCGCCGCGCCATGCACATCATGGGTGTCGGCCTTGTTCGGCGAGCCCATGCCAATGACCGTCTTGCAGCAGATCAGGGTGGGCTTGTCGGTCACTGCCTTGCCCGCCTTGATCGCGGCGTCGATTGCCTCCGGGTCATGCCCGTTCACATCGGCGACCACGTGCCAGCCGTACGCCTCGAAGCGCTTCGGCGTATCGTCGGTAAACCAGCCGTCGGTGTGGCCGTCGATGGAAATGCCGTTGTCGTCCCAGAAGGCGATCAGCTTGCCCAGGCCCCAGGTGCCCGCCAGCGCGCAGGCTTCGTGCGAGATGCCTTCCATCATGCAGCCGTCGCCCATGAACACGTAGGTGTGGTGGTTGACGATCTCGTGGCCGGGACGGTTGAATTCGGCGGCCAGCAGCTTTTCCGCCATCGCCATGCCCACCGCATTGGTGATGCCCTGGCCGAGCGGGCCGCCGGTGGTTTCCACGCCCGGCGTGTAGCCATACTCGGGATGGCCCGGCGTACGGGAATGCATCTGGCGGAAGCGCTTCAGCTCCTCCATCGGCAGGTCGTAGCCGGACAGGTGCAGCAGGGCGTAAATCAGCATCGAGCCGTGCCCGTTGGACAGGATGAAGCGGTCGCGGTCGGGCCACTTGGGGTTGGCAGGATTGTGGCGCAGGTGGCGATTCCACAGTACCTCGGCGATTTCCGCCATGCCCATCGGCGCGCCGGGGTGGCCGGAATTCGCCTTTTGCACAGCATCCACTGCCAGCATCCGGATCGCGCCGGTAATATCGTTGAACTTGGGAGGGGTGATGTTGCGTGTCGCGGCCATAGTCTATGGTCTCCAGATATCCTGTGGGTTGGTCGTGTAAATCCGTTAGGGTCGACGATTATACCGCAACACCGCTGCCATGGCTTCCTACTGTGATTCGCCTTCACCCCCCTTTTTGGCGAATTTAATGCCCAATTGCTTGAGTTTGCGGTAAAGGTGGGTGCGCTCCAGACCGACCTTTTCGGCTACCCTTGTGACGTTGCCGGCCTCTTTGCGCAAATGGTAGTCGAAATAGAGCGCATCGAAGTGCTCGCGCGCCTCACGCAAGGGCAGATCCAGCGGCAGGAAAAACTGCTGCGTCTGGCCGTCAATGCTCAGGGTAATCTGCTGGCTCTGCGCTTCGGCAGGCTGAACCTGCGGCTTGGGTGCACCCTCCCTGATCGCCTTGGCAATGGTACTGAGCAGCTTTTGCAGCGCGATGGGCTTTTCCAGGAAATCCACGGCACCGATGCGCGTCGCCTCGACCGCCGTTTCAATGGTGCCATGGCCAGACATCATCACGACGGGCATGGTCAGCAAATCCTGCTCGACCCACTCCTTGAGCAGGGCCACGCCATCGGTATCCGGCATCCAGATGTCGAGCAGCACCATATCAGGCTCCCGTTCGTTGCGGAAGGCGCGCGCCTGCGCGGCATTTTCCGCCAGGTGCACCTCGTAACCCTCGTCGAACAGGATTTCCGAGAGCAACTCGCGGATGCCGACTTCGTCATCCACCACCAGAATTTGTTTGCTAGCCATTATTCTCCTTCCTCAGCCAGCGGCAGGTGGATATTGACCCGTGCCCCGCCGCTTGCGTTGTTTTCGATGCTGATGCGTCCGCCATGCTCCTCCACGATTTTTTTCACGATCGCCAGCCCCAGCCCGGTACCTTTGGTCTTGGTCGTCATGTATGGCTCAAAGGCGCGCGACAGCACGCTCTCCGGGAAACCCGCGCCGTTATCCTCGAAGCTCAGGTGGATCTCGCCCTCATGCGTCGTAGTGCTCAGCGTTATTTGCGGCTGCGCGATACCCTGCAGCGCATCCTGCGCGTTCTGCAGCAGGTTGTGGATGACCTGGCGCAAACGGGTAGCGTCACCGTTGACCTCGCTGCGCGACGCTTCCAGTTTCAGCATGTTGGGAATGGCATTCGCCTCGTACAGCCCCAGCACCTCCCGGATCAGCCGGTGCATATCCACGCGCGCCAGCCTCAACGAAGGGCCGCGCGCGTAATCGGCAAAATCGCTCACCATGTTTTTCATCGCGCCAACCTGGCTGACGATAGTCTCGGTGGCGCGCCGCAGCAGTTGTGCGTTGTCCTCATCGAGCTTGCCGCCGAGTTTGTGCTGCAGGCGTTCCGCCGAAAGCTGGATCGGGGTGAGCGGATTCTTGATTTCGTGCGCAAGACGGCGCGCCACCTCGCCCCACGCCGCCTGCCGCTCAGCCTTGAGCAGGTGGCTGACGTCATCGAACACGACCACATAACCCGCATCGCCGCCCTGCGGCAGGCGGGTGCCGCGCATCAGCAGGATCTGGTTGCCGTTCCGGCTCAGGCGCTCGATCTGCCGCTGCCATTCACAGTTGGTCGCCTCACCAAACGCCTCCATGATGGTGTGGCAGAACGGTTTCAGCAGGCTGTGCTTTTCGGCGATCTGGGCCAGCGACATGCGCTGCATCTCCTGCAGCGGCACGGCAAGAATTTGCGCCGCGCTGGTGTTCACCGAACGCAGCCGCAGTTCATTGTCCAGCGCCAGCACCCCGGAAGACAAATGGGTCAGCACGCTTTCCAGGTAGCCCTTGGCGCTTTCCACCTCGCGCTGCTGCTGTTCGCTGGCCTGCTTCGCCTCAAATAACTGCTGCGTCATCTGGTTGAACAGGCCGGTCAGCGCGCCCAGTTCATCGCTGCTCTGTATCGGATATTGGCCGGTGAAGTCGCCTTGTGCCACGGCGCGCGTGCCGTCTGCGAGCGCTTCCAGCGAGGAGCCCAGCCGCTCGCTGATGAAAAACGCCGCCGACACCGCCGTCAGCAGCACGACAAGGAGCGACAGCGTCAGGGTGATCGCGTACAGCCGCTTCAGCCCGAGGCGCGAGAGCGTCAATTCCTGGTAGTCACGGTACACCGCCTGCACGGTCTCGGCATCCGCCTCGACCTGCTTCGGCACCGGCTGGGTAAACTGCAGCACATATCGCGCACCTTGCTGCGTATTTGAGTTCACCCTCAGCAGCACGCGCAGTGTCAGCCCTTTCGCCGGCAGGGTGTCGATCACTGCGTATTCGCCCTTGTCCATGGTTGCGCGCAGCGCATCGGCATCGGGCATTTCCGGCATCAGCGCATTGCCGCTGGAGGAAAATGCCACGACATTGCCCTTGGTGCTGAACAAGGCCGCCTCCTGCGCCTCCTTCACGTCTATCAGCTGGTCCAGCGCACGCTGATATTGATCCGGCTGTTTCTCCGCGAGCAACAAGCCGATGAACTGGGTCTTCTTGGTCAGCTCCTTCAGGCTGTTGTCGAGCCCGCTCCGGCCGAGGTTGAGGCCGCCCTCCAAGGCCTTTTCGACGCGCACGTCGAACCAGGACTCGATGCTTTTACCCAGAAAATTCACCGAGACCACGTAAACCAGCATGCCGGGCAGGACGGCAATCAGGGTGAAAAAAACCACCAGGCGCAAGGTGAGCCGGGCACCAAAAACCTTGTCCCTGAGCTTGCTGCGCAGGCGCAGCAGCTGATAGCCGACCAATCCCGCCAGGCACAACGCGAACAGGCCGGTCAATCCGAGCAACGCGTAATAACTGATGGAAAACACCCCGGTATTGGTGCTGCTGCTGGACAACAGGTACAGCAGCACTCCGCCGACGAGGACGCTGATGAGGTTGAGGTACTTCACCGTGCCGTCACTCCGTCTTGCCTTCGCCGCGCGTGGTGATTTCCATCGGGCGGACTACCCAGCGATACCAGTCGGAACCGAGCGCCCAATCCTTGCCGGTCAATGCGTTCACCTGCAGCGGCAACGGCAGTTGCGCGATATCCAGGCGGAAACGCACCGCCGCCGTATAGTCGCCGTCCTTTTTCATCAGTTCGGCGGGAATGATCGCCGAACTCTGCCTGGACAGCATGTTCAGCGCGTCTTCGAAGCTGGCAAAATTCTGGAACAGCGCGCCGCGCGAAATGCGGTACTGCCGCGTCAGCGCATTGTAGGAAAGCTTGACTGACTGTTCGCCATGAAAGATTTCCTCGTCCAGCCAATACCAGCGCGAACGCGTCAGCATGAACTCGCCCACGAAATACAGCGGCACGCCGCGCGCCAGGGCCTGCTGCGCCGCAAAAGTCAGGCTGATGTTATAGCTGGCAGAAAGCTGGTAGCCATCCTCGCCCGGGCGCACTTCCGCCTTGTTGACCGAAATGCCGTCCGCGTAAGCCGTTGCGATGAGCAGCCAGACCAGCAGGGCACCGCGCAACAGCAAACCGGGCAAGCTAAATTTTTTGCAGCAATGCATAAAAGAATCCGTCGTGCTGATCATTGGGCAGCATCTGTCCGTCGCCGCCTTCCGGCAAGGCCGCCGGCAAGCGCCGCGCATCCGGCTGCTGCGCCAGGAACGACGCGATGACCTGTTCGTTCTCCTGCCGAAACACCGAGCAGGTGGCGTAGAGCAATTTACCATCTTGCGCCAGCAGCCGCCACAACGCACGCAGAATACCGAGCTGTTGCACGGCAAACCCGGCAATATCTTCCGGCCGGCGCAGCCACTTGATGTCCGGATGGCGGCGCACCACGCCGGATGCGGAGCAGGGCACATCGGCGAGGATGCGCTGGAAAGCCTTGCCGTCCCACCACCGGTCCGGCGTGGCGGCGTCGCCACACACCAGTTGCGCGGACAAGCCGAGGCGCTGCAGGTTTTCCGCGACGCGCCGCAGGCGCTCCTCGTCCTTGTCCACCGCGACCATTTGCACCTCTGCGCTTTCCAGGATATGCGCCGTCTTGCCGCCCGGTGCGGCGCAAGCGTCCAGCACGCGCATCCCGTCCTGCGCATCCAGCAGCAGCGCCGCATATTGCGCACCCGCATCCTGTACCGAGACGAGGCCATCGAAAAACCCCGGCAGCCTGTCCACAGGCAACGGCTTGTCCAGCAGCAGCGCATCCGGCTCGATCAGGCGCGCGGAAATATCCTGCTGCGCCAGCCGCGCCAGGTATTCCTGCGTCGTGCCGCGCCGCCGGTTGACGCGCAGGGTCATCGGCGGATGCCGGTTGCCTTCTTCGAGGATAGACGCGCCGCGCCCGCCGTACTGCGCCCGCAATTCGGCTATCCACCACTGCGGGTAACTGTAACGCCCTTCGTCATGCCGCGCGGCCTGTTCCAGCAGATTCGTCTGGTTGCGCAGGAAGTTACGCAGGATCGCGTTGACCAGGCCACCGGTGCGCTGATTCAAGCCCTGCGCGGCGCGCACCGCGTGATCGACCACCGCGTGCTGCGCCGACTTGCCGTGCTGCAACTGGTACAGCGCGACCAGCAGCAAGAAGCCCACCCGCTCGTCCTCCAACGGCTTGTGCAGCAGCGAGTCCAGCACCGCGCGCAACTGGCCATAGAAACGCAGCGTGCCATAGCTCATGTCCTGCAAGGCGGCGCGCTGCGCAGGTGCCCAGGCGGCCTTGCCGCGCAGCGCCTCATCCAGCGCCTGGTTGAGGTTGCGCCCGTTTGCCAGCGCCTGCCGAACGACTTGGCTGGCTGCGATTTGAACGTTCTGCATTTACAAAAAACTGTTGCCGGGCTTGACCGGCACGGCCTGCAGGAACTGCATGGCCGGCTGCGCCTTGCCGCCGGGGCGCTGCAATATCTCCAGCCGCAGCGCATCCTTGCCGCAAGCCACCGTGATGCCGCGTTTGTCCACCGCCAGCACCTTGCCCGGCTCGCCCTGCGCGCCTTCCTGCAACGCGGCCTGCCAGATTTTCAGCACCACGCCATCGAGGCTCGCGTGGCACACCGGAAAGGGGTTGAAGGCGCGCACCGCGCGCTCGATCTGCCGCGCATCCTGCCGCCAGTCGATCTGCGCCTCGCTCTTGAGCAGCTTGGCTGCGTAGGTTGCCGCCGCATCGTCCTGCTTGACCGGCGTCAGGCGGCCTTCCTGCAACAGTTGCAGCGCCTCGAGGATGCAGTCCGCGCCGATTCCGGCCAGCCTGTCGTGCAGGGTCTGTGCCGTGTCGTCCGGCGCGATCGGGCAGGCGCGGCGCAGCAGCATCTCTCCGGTGTCCAGCCCCTCGTCCATCTGCATGATCGTGATGCCGGTCTCGGCGTCGCCCGCCTGGATCGCGCGCGGGATCGGCGCGGCGCCGCGCCAGCGCGGCAGCAACGACGCATGGATGTTCAGGCAGCCGTGGCGCGGCAGTTGCAGCACGGCCTTGGGCAGGATCAGGCCGTAGGCGGCCACCACCATCACATCGGCATCGAGTGCGGCGATCGGGCGCTGCGCCTCTTCGGTCTTCAGGGTAGCGGGCTGCAACACCGGCAAACCGTGCTGCAGGGCGAGCTGTTTCACCGGGCTGGCGACCAGCTGCATGCCGCGCCCGGCGGGGCGATCCGGCTGGGTCAGCACCGCAACGATCTGGTGTTCCTTGAGCAGCGCGGCCAGCGCGCTGGCCGCAAACTGCGGCGTTCCGGCAAAGATGATTTTCATAATAAAGTTAAATCGGTAAAAACCTCTGTACAACGTAGCGAGCGAAGCTGAGACAAGGCAAAAAATGGCGAAAAACCGGAGTGTACATTCGGTACATGAGGATTTTGAGCCATTTTTTAACGCAGTATCAGCGAGCGCAGTAGTTGTGCAGAGGTTTTAAAGGGTTTCGCGCCGGTGCTTCTTGAGCTTGGAACGTATGCGTGTTTGCTTGAGCTGCGACAGGTATTCGACGAATACCCTGCCGCGCAGGTGATCCATCTCGTGCTGGATGCAGACCGCCAGGAAGCCATCGGCCTCCAGCGTGAATGGCTCGCCTTTTTCATCGAGCGCGCGCACCGTCACCTTTTCCGCACGGTGCACCTTTTCATAGATGCCCGGCACCGACAGGCAGCCTTCCTCGCTTTCCTCTTCGCCGCTGCTGGCGAGGATTTCCGGGTTGATGAACACCCGCAACTGGTCGTGCGTCTCGGAAACGTCCACCACGATGATCTGCTCGTGCACGTCCACCTGCGTCGCCGCCAGACCGACTCCGGGCGCGGCATACATGGTTTCCGCCATGTCCTGCGCCAGCTTGCGGGTGGCCGCATCGACCCGCCCTACCTTCCTGGCGACCTTGTGCAGCCGCTCGTCCGGATACTGCAAAATTTTCAGGATAGCCATGTGCGCTCCATAAATGCTTGCTAATTTATATGACTGGATGCAGAATTTAACGCAACGCGGCAACATTGCGCGCCTTTTACATTGATTCTGCCGGAGTTTTCCATGCGCAAGATTATATCGCTGATTTGCCTTCTGTTGCCCGTCCTGGCCTTTGCCGCCCAGCCCGACACTCGCCCGGAACTCCGCAGCGATGCGCCCGACCGGCATGTGGTCGTCAAGGGCGACACCCTGTGGGACATCTCCGGCAAGTTCTTCAAGGATCCCTGGAGGTGGCCATATATCTGGGGCATGAACAAGGACAGCATCAAGGATCCGCACTGGATTTACCCGGGCGACATCATCATCCTCGACCGCGCCACGGGTACCCTGCGCATCGGCCAGGCCGGCGAAACCTCAGCCCCGGCCCCGAGCAATGTCGTCAAGCTCTCGCCCAAGGCGCGCGAGGGACACAGCGACCACGATTCCATCCCAAGCATCCCCGCCGGCGCCATCGCACCATTTTTGAGCCAGCCATTGGTCATCGAGGAGGACGAACTGAAGGGTGCGCCGACCCTGATCGGTGCGCGCGAAGGCCGCGTGATCCTCAGCTCTCACGATATCGGCTTCGCCAAAGGCCTGACCCAGGGCCAGGGCGACAAGTGGCAGATTTACCGCCCGGGCAAGGTGTTTACCGACCCCGATACTGAGGAGGTGCTGGGCGTCGAGGCGATCTATCTGGGCAATGCCGAGGTGACCAATTTTGCGAATGTCAGCACCGTCGCGATCACCCAGTCCGTACAGGAAATTAATCCGGGCGACCGCCTGGTCGCTCCTTCCGGCAGCGCCGTCAACGCCTACCTGCCGCGCGCTCCGGGCAGCAACATTTCCGCGCGCGTCATCTCGGTATACGGCGGCGTCTCGCAGGCCGGGCAAAATACCGTCATCACCCTGAACAAGGGCAAGCGCGACGGCCTGGAAAGCGGCCATGTGCTCGCGCTGTACCACAAGGGCGAAGACGTGAAGAGCGAAGGTGAAAAATTCACCCTGCCGGATGAGCGCTACGGCCTGGTGTTCGTGTTCCGCGTGTTCGACAAGGTGTCGTACGCGCTGGTGATGAACACCCGCCTGCCGGTGCAACTGCTGGATCGCGCCCAAACCCCCTGATGCCCCTCGACGCTTCGCTCAAGGCCTGGCTGGCGCTCAGCCTGACGCAAGGC
>CAYNYH010000036.1:0-9424 GCA_964401425.1 uncultured Gallionella sp.
ACATATTGTTGCGGGGACAGCATTCACCTGACGGTTGAATCAGAGGTTCTCGGTAGTTTTTGTTTTTCTTCGCGTACTTCGTGCGCTTCGTGGTGCAAGGGGGGTTGTAAATGAGTATCGCACGCATCGGCATTCTGACCATCTCCGACCGCGCCAGCCGCGGCGAATACGAGGACAAGGGCGGCCCGGCGATCCACGCGTGGTTCACGCGCGTGCTGACCTCGCCGTGGGAGGCGGTCGCGAGAGTGATCCCAGACGAGCAGCCGCTGATCGAGGCGACGCTCATCGAGTTGAGCGACAAGGAAAACTGCTGCCTGATCGTCACCACCGGCGGCACCGGCCCGGCGCTACGCGACGTTACGCCGGAGGCCACCGAGGCGGTCTGCGAGAAGATGATGCCGGGCTTCGGCGAACTGATGCGCACCGCGTCGCTGAAGTTCGTGCCCACCGCAATCCTCTCGCGCCAGACCGCCGGGATACGCGGCAAGAGCCTGATCGTCAACCTGCCCGGCAAGCCTTCCGCAATCGACGACTGCCTGAACGCCGTGTTTCCCGCCATCCCGTATTGCATCGACCTGATCGAGGGCGCGTACCTGGAATCCGATCCGGAGCAATGCAAGGCGTTCCGCCCGGCGCACGCGAAGCCCAGATAATGCCAAACTGGGGTAATTGCCTTTCTCGCTTATCCTTACTATACTTCATCAGGTAAGGATTAAAGGAGAATGCAATGCCAACCGACGCCACACTCACCAGCAAGGGCCAGACCACCATTCCCAAGGAAATCCGCGATGGTCTTGGGATGAAATCCGGTGACCGGATGACCTTCACGTTGATGCCAGACGGCACCGTCGTCATGCGCGTAAAAAGCGGGAGCGTTAACGAACTGGCCGGCAGGCTGCACAAGAAGGGCAGAAAGCCGCTTCCCGTCGAGCAACTGTCGCGCTGATGCTGGGCATCGACACCAACGTCCTCGTTCGTTTCCTGATCCGGGACGACGAAGCGCAGTTCGAGAAGGCGCGCAAACTGATCCGGCGTGAAGTTGCGGCAGGACGCCGCGTTTTCGTGAATCAATTGGTTCTGATGGAAACCGAATGGGTGCTGCGCAGCCGCTATGCTGTGCCGAAGAACCAGATCATCGAAGCAGTATCGGGCTTGCTGAATGCGACCGACGTCCAGTTCGAGGATGAACCGGCCATCGAGGAAGCGCTGTTCATCTGGAAAGATTCCATCGCCGATTTCGCCGATTGCCTGATCGGAGCCAAAAACCGGCGCATGGGATGCCGCGCGACGGCGACCTTTGACGCCAAGGCGTCCAGGTTGCCGAGTTTTGTGGCTGCCTGAGAGGAATCAATTGGCATAGTTGATTGCTTATGAACAATGGCCGAGTCTGACCCCTTAAACTTCGGAACAGTGCAAGGCGTTCCGGCCGACGCACGCGAAGCCAAGGTAGTAAATGGCTGTTGAGTTACAGAAAAGGAAAAATGGATTTTCGCTCTCATCTTGCAAGACAACTCACATTCCTTAGGCGTTCTTGTGAAGCCTACGACGCCGGCGCGGTAGATGAAGCAATTCGTATGGCTACGATTATTCGAGTTCTTATACACAACACCAAAGCATCAACCTCTCTGCTAAAGCACTTGAACGCAACCACTATTAATCTGCTTAGCACCACGGAGGGTGCAACACCTAATACAGTTATGTATTGGGGGCTTGGTACAATGCAGTTAGGAAGTGGTAGTTGCAAGTATTTTGCTTCGCTTGGCGCTGGCCCGATTAAGAAACTTATCCCTGTAAGCCAATGGTGGGATCAGGTTGTTTTTGTGCTTAACCCTCAGACTCGGCTCTCGCGAAGAAAAATTATCTTATCTGCGGCAAATCAGGATGGTGGCGCTCATGTTGATGCCAATCTTTCACGGGAATATGAAGCACTATCTGTTGATGGTGCGGTTGGCCATTTTACATATGGTCTAGGTAGTAGGGTAATCAACGAACCCATCACTGATGCCCATTTTGTGGCTATTCGACAGATGGCGTATGAGCTATTACACAGCCCAGAACTAAATGCTCTTTTGCCGTCAACATAATCAACATGCGCTTAGGTAGCAGATTTGCAGCAAGGCTGCTGATTTTCCTTTGCCTGTTTGCCGCAGGCCAAACGGCGCACGCAGGCGAAAAAATCACCATCGCCGCTGCCGCCGACCTCAAGTTCGCGCTGGACGAGATCGTCGCGCTGTTCGGGAAGGCACATCCCGCCGACCGGGTGGAGACCGTCTACGGCTCGTCCGGCAAGTTCCAGGCGCAGATCCGGCAGGGCGCGCCTTTTGACCTGTATTTTTCCGCCGATATTGCCTATCCGCGTGTGCTTAAGGAAGAAGGCTTGGCCGCCTCGGAGGTGCAGCCCTACGCGGTGGGGCGCATCGTGCTGTGGAGCCCGTCGCGCGATGCCGCCAAGATGACGCTCGCCGATCTTGCCGATCCGGCCATGCGCAAGGTCGCCATCGCCAACCCGAAGCACGCGCCCTACGGCAAGCGCGCCGAAGATGCGCTGAAGGCGGCGGGCGTGTGGGAGAAGGTGGAAGCCAAGCTGGTCTACGGCGAGAACGTCGCGCAGGCTGTGCAGTTCGTGCAGACCGGCAATGCGCAGGCCGGCATCGTCGCGTTGTCGCTGGTGCTCAGCCCGGAGCTGGCGAAACAGGGGGGCTACGCGCTGATTCCCGACAGGCTGCATCAGCCGCTGGAGCAGGGCTTCATCGTCACCAAACGTGCCGCGGACAATCCGCTGGCACAGGCCTTTGCGCGCTTCATGGCGGACAAGGAGGCGCGCGCGGTCATGGTGCGCTATGGCTTTGTGTTGCCGGGTGAAGCAAAATAGCGCGATGGATTCCGCTTTCTCTTCCGCCGACCTGTCCGCGATCTGGCTTACCTTCAAACTGGCTGCGCTAGTGACCATCATCCTGCTGCTGGTCGGCACGCCGATCGCGTGGTGGCTGGCGCGCACCCGCTCCTGGTGGAAGGGGCCGGTCGGCGCGGTGGTGGCGCTGCCCATTGTGCTGCCGCCGACGGTGATCGGTTTTTATCTGCTGGTGGCGATGGGGCCGTCCGGCCCGCTCGGTGCGCTCACGCAATCCCTGGGGATCGGCCTGCTGCCCTTCACCTTCGCCGGGCTGGTGGTCGCTTCGGTGTTTTATTCCCTGCCCTTCGTGGTGCAGCCGCTGCAGAACGCCTTCGAGTCCCTTCCCGAGCGCGCGCTGGAAGCCGCCGCAACGCTGCGCGCATCCACGCTGGATGCCTTCTTCAGCGTGGCGCTGCCGCTCGCCAAGCCCGGCTTCCTCACCGCGTCGGTGCTCGGCTTCGCGCATACCGTCGGCGAATTCGGCGTGGTGCTGATGATAGGCGGCAACATCCCGGACAAGACGCGCGTGGTGTCGGTGCAGATTTACGACCATGTCGAGGCGATGGAATATGCCTCGGCGCACTGGCTGTCGGCGGGGATGGTGGTGTTCGCCTTTGTCGTGCTGCTGGCGCTGTACACGCTTAATCCGACAGGTAAGCGCAAATGATCGAGGCGCGCTTCGATCTCTCCTACCCCGGCTTCGCGCTGCACGCGGAGTTGCAGGTGTTTGCGCATGGCGTCATCGCGCTGTTCGGCCCGTCCGGCTCGGGCAAGACCACCCTGCTGCGCTGTATCGCGGGGCTGGAACGGACCCCCAACGGGGCGCTGCAGGTGAAGGACGAGGTGTGGCAGAGCGGCACTAATTTCATGCCGGTGCATCGGCGTCCGCTGGGTTACGTGTTCCAGGAAGCCAGCCTGTTTCCGCATCTGTCGGTGCGGCAGAACCTGGAATACGGCTTGAAACGCATCCCGCCGGAGCAGCGCAGGGTGCAGCTGGAGCAGGTGGTGGAGTGGCTCGGCCTGGGCAAGCTGGTCGGGCGCGACAGCCCGGCCGGCCTGTCCGGCGGCGAGCGGCAGCGCGTCGCCATCGGTCGCGCGCTGCTCACCAGCCCGCGCCTGCTACTCATGGATGAGCCGCTCTCGGCGCTGGATGCCGCGAGCAAGCGCGAAATCCTGCCGTATCTGGAGCGGCTGCACGGCGAGCTGGATATCCCGGTGATCTACGTCAGCCATGCGCTGGACGAGGTGGCGCGGCTGGCCGACCAGCTGGTGCTGATGGAGCAGGGGCGCGTGATCGCCAGTGGCGCGCTCAACGAGATTCTCGGGCGGCTGGATCTGCCCACCGCACATCTGGACGACGCGGGTGCGGTGATCGAGGCCGGCGTGGCCGAACATGACGAGGAATACCACCTCACCCGGCTGGATTTTTCCGGCGGCAGCCTGTGGGTGAGCAGGGTGGAACGCGACATCGGCAGCATGGTGCGCGCCCGCGTGCTGGCGCGCGACGTGAGCATCGCGACCGCCGCGCCGCAGGGCTCCAGCATCAGCAATATCCTGGAGGCGCGCATCGAAGAGATTCGCGACGAGGGGCCGGATCGCGTGAATCTGCGCATGTCTGTCGGCAGCGGGCAGTTGCTGCTGTCGCGCATTACGCGCCGCTCGCGCGACCAGCTCGGGCTGAGGCCGGGGATGGAAGTGTTCGCGCAGGTGAAGAGTGTGGCGCTGATTGCGTAGAGCTCGTGAATAAATCTACTGCGCGCGCCGGATCGGGGATTGGGCGGTGCTCGCTATCCTCATGTGCAACGTGTACATTCCGGTAGCTGCGCTCCGTCCGCACCCCGCTGCGGCGCGCTCGCCACGATTTCTTCACAAGCTCGTAGTACAATTCCCGCCCCGATCCTGCTTCATGGAGTTCATGCGAAATGAGCCGTCTGTTATTGATCATCGCCATCGTGGCCGTGGTTTACCTGTTGATCAGG
This sequence comes from uncultured Gallionella sp., assembly GCA_964401425.1. Classification (GTDB taxonomy): domain Bacteria; phylum Pseudomonadota; class Gammaproteobacteria; order Burkholderiales; family Gallionellaceae; genus Gallionella. The sequence goes on from CAYNYH010000036.1 coordinate 4,873, forward strand.
TCTTACCGCAAAAAAATGCCGCAGCAGGATGTGACAACGACCGAGGATATGGTGCGCTGCGCGCATTGCGGCGTGCACCTGCCCAAGGGTGAGAGCGTCCAGGCCGATGGGCGTTTTTTCTGTAGCGCAGAACACCGTGATGCCTATCGCAAATAAACGGCGCTGACTGCCATGGCAAAGTCACTCTTGATTATGAAGCCTGCCCCCTCTCCCCAACCCTCTCCCGCAAGCTGGAGAGGGAGTGAACGAATCACTGCGTGAGTTTTAAATCAGTGCAATGACCGAAAAGCTTATTGCAGAGTTTCCCCCGGTCGATTTCTGGCGCTCCCTGCGCTATTTCAATCTGTACCGGCTGGCGCTGGTCAGTCTGTTTGTGTTTCTTGCCGGGGCGTTCGGGCCCTCGCTTTCGCTGGGCGCGCGCAACTGGTCGATATTCTTCACTGCCAGCCTGATCTATGCGGCAGTGGTGATCCTTTCCTTCATCCCGCTCCAGCTGCGCTGGCCGCGTTTTACCTGGCAACTGGCCGGACAGGTCGGCGGCGACATTGTCGGGCTGTCGGTGCTTTCCTATGCCAGCGGCGGGATACAGAGCAATATCGGGCTCCTGCTGCTGGTTTCGCTGGCAGCCGCCGGTTTGATCAGCCGCGGCAAAATTACCCTGTTCTTCGCCGCGCTGGCGAGCATCGCCGCCCTGCTGGAGCATTCCTACGATGTGCTGTATGACGATGCCGTAGCGGCGCAGTATGTGCAGGTCGGTCTGCTGTGCATCTCCTATTTCGCGGTGGCGTGGCTGGCGCATACGCTGGCAAAGTACGCCGTGGGCAGCCAGCAACTGGCGCAGCGCCGCGGCCACGATCTTGCCAGCCTGTCCGAGGCGAACCGCCTGGTGATGCGCGACATGCAGGATGGCGTGCTGGTGGTGGATGAGCACGGCGTGATCATGCAGATGAACCCGAGTGCGGCGCGCCTGCTGCGTCACAGCGCAATATCCGGGGGCTCGCTGGCGGAAAATTTTCCGTTGCTGTTCGGGCAGTATGCGCTGTGGAAGAGAACCGGTGCGGTCAGCCGCGACACCCTGCAGCTGGATGTCGGGGTGCAGGCAAGGTTGCGTTTTGTCGCCGTCGAACGGAATACGGCGCATGGTGCGGTGATCTTTCTGGAAGACATGCAGCGCGTCCGGGCAGAGGCGCAGCAGATCAAGCTGGCCGCGCTGGGCCGTCTGACTGCCAGCATTGCGCACGAGGTGCGCAATCCCCTGTCGGCGATCAGCTATGCGGCGGAGCTGATGCAGGAGGAGCAGGGCGATGCCAAGCAGCAGCGGTTGCTGCAAATCGTGCTGGACAACACGCAGCGCATCAACCGCATCGTGCAGGACGTGATGCAACTGAACCGGCGCGATCGCGCGCAGCCCGAAGTGTTCGAACTGAATGCGATGCTGCGCACTTTCGTGGAAGAGTTCAGCCTGGCGGAGCGGCTTGAGCCGGGAGTGATGGTGTTGGCGGGGATGCCGGGGGCAGCAATTTCTTTCGACCGTGGCCACTTGCGTCAGGTGCTGTGGAATTTGTGCCGCAACGCGCTGCGCTACGGGCGCAAGATGCCTGGCAGCCTGATGCTGGTAATGGAGTCGGCGGGTGGGCGGGCGATGCTGGATGTGCAGGATGACGGGCCGGGCATCTCGGCCGAATACCGTCGCAGGCTGTTTGAGCCGTTTTTCACCACCGCGGCCGACGGCACCGGTCTGGGCCTGTATATTGCCAAGGAGTTGTGCGAGGCAAACGGCGCGCTGCTGGAATATCATGGCAAAGATGGGCAAGCCGGGAAGGAGCAGGCGGGTGCCTGCTTCCGTATAACATTCGGAGAGTTGCATGAAGATGGCGGGGGGCATGAGCATGGCGGGTAACCATCGGTCGAAAAGTGCCACGGTACTGCTGGTGGACGATGAGCCGGACATTCTGGAGTTGCTGGAGCTGGCGCTGCACAAGATGGGGCTGGAGGCGGATCGGGCGGGCAATGTGCGCGAGGCGCAGGCGAAACTGGCGGCGCACCGCTATGACTTGTGCCTGACCGATATGCGCATGCCGGATGGCGATGGCTTGCAGGTCGTGCAGCACATCATGCAGAAAAACCTGGATGTGCCGGTAGCGGTAATTACCGCGCACGGCAACATGGAAAATGCCGTTGCCGCACTCAAGGCCGGGGCATTCGATTATCTGGCCAAACCGGTGTCGCTGGACCAGTTGCGCGCCTTGGTCAAATCCGCGCTGAAGCTGCCGCAGGCGGCCGCCCCGGATGGCAGGGCGCTGCTCGGCCATTCGCCCGCGATGCAGAAAGTGCGCGACCTGATCAAGCGCGTGGCGCGCAGCCAGGCGCCGGTGCATATCAGCGGCGAATCGGGCAGCGGCAAGGAACTGGCGGCGCGCCTCATCGTGCAAAGCGGCGCGCGGCACGATCAGCCGTTTGTCGCGGTGAACTGCGGGGCAATCCCGGCCAATCTGATGGAAAGCGAGTTTTTCGGCTGCAAGAAAGGCGCATTCACCGGCGCTGACAAGGACAGGGATGGATTTTTCCAGACGGCGCACGGCGGAACCCTGTTTCTCGATGAAGTCGCCGATCTGCCGCTGGATATGCAGGTCAAGCTGTTGCGTGCGATCCAGGAGAAGTGTGTACGCAAAATCGGCGGTACCGGTGAAGAAGCGGTGGATGTGCGCATCATCAGCGCGACGCATCGCGATCTCGCCGAATGCGTGCGGCAAGGCAAATTCCGCCAGGATCTTTATTACCGGCTGAATGTAATCCCGATCCAGATGCCCGCACTGCGCGAGATGCGCGAGGATATACGGGAAATCGCGCAGCGCATCCTGGAACGCTTGCGCGGCAATGCAGAGGTGCGCTTTTCCGAAGATGCCCTGTGTGCGCTACAGGGCTACAGTTTTCCGGGCAACGTGCGCGAGCTGGAAAACATCATCGAGAGGGCATTGGCGCTGTGTATGGGAGGGGTGATCGAGGAGCAGGACCTGCTGTTGGTACCGGTAGAGCATGGTCAGCCTGATAATCCATCGCTAAGCAGCAAATATCCACTGCCTGAATATCTGGATCGCATCGAGAAGCAAGCCCTGCTGGAAGCACTGGAGCAGACGGGTTTCAATCGCACGGCCGCCGCCAAGTTGCTCGGACTGACGTTCCGCACCATGCGCTACCGGATGGAGCGGCTGGGCATCAAAGGCCCGAGCGGTGCGGACGATGCGGATTGACGCGCAGGGTTTGCTGGTTGGCGGCGTGTATATCCCGTCGCCGAACTGCGACGACCGCCCCGCGGGCGCAATCGAGCTGTTGGTGATCCATAACATCAGTCTGCCGCCTGGCGAGTTTGGCGGGAGCGATGTGGAGCGGTTGTTTACCAATACCCTGGACGTGCATGCCCATCCTTATTATCAAACCATTGCGGGGCTGAGAGTGTCGGCACACTTTTTTGTGCGCCGCGACGGGCGAATCATCCAGTTTGTTCCCTGTGTGAAGCGCGCCTGGCATGCGGGTGCATCCTGTTGGCAGGGGAAAATGCGCTGCAACGATTTTTCCATCGGCATTGAACTGGAAGGCAGTGATATGGTTCCGTTTGCCGATGCGCAATACGGCACACTCCATCGCTTGACTACTGCGTTGCGCAAAACCTATCCAATACGCGGCGTTGCGGGGCATAGCGATATCGCGCCGCAGCGCAAGACCGATCCGGGGCCATGCTTTGATTGGGTGCGTTATCTCGCGGGATTATCCGGATAAACCCATGTTTTCAGTACTCTGTCAGAGTATGCAAAAGGGGAAATTGGGTGAGATATACAGTTCTTTTCCCTGCTTACGATGTTGATGTCAACCACTACAATTAGCGTCATGGATGGAAAAAATAGCTAAATGTAGTGTTTTGAGTTTGGTAAATTTTCAGGGAGTGCGTGCATGCCGCATATTGCTACCGATGGTGTTTCAAGCGATTCAGTGCTTGCCGGTGATATTTCCTGTTCTATTCCGTTTTTTCAATCAATTCGATCAATGCAAAGCAATCTGCCGTGGCTGTTGCGCGGTGTGAATGTTGCGTCCGGGATTGGTGCGGGGCGGCGAATTGGCGGGCTTTGGCTTATGCTTGAAGCTGAGCGTGGGCTGGGGGTGTAGTAGCATGTGTTGTTTTCGTTAACTTTCATTATCACAAGGAGGTTGAAATGGCAGAAGCAAAGAAGGCTAAACCAGCAGCAAAGAAACCGGCAGCTAAGAAAGTTGCAGCCAAAAAGCCGGCCGCCAAAAAAGTAGCGGCTAAGAAACCGGCAGCCAAGAAAGCGGTAGCAGCCAAGAAGCCGGCCGCCAAGAAAGTTGCAGCCAAAAAGCCGGCAGCTAAAAAGGTAGCAGCGAAGAAGCCGGCCGCCAAGAAAGCCGCAGCCAAAAAGCCGGCAGCTAAAAAGGTAGCAGCGAAGAAGCCGGCCGCCAAGAAAGCCGCAGCCAAAAAGCCGGCAGCTAAAAAGGTAGCAGCGAAGAAGCCGGCCGCCAAGAAAGCCGCAGCCAAAAAGCC
>CAYNYH010000036.1:9524-19490 GCA_964401425.1 uncultured Gallionella sp.
CTAAAAAGGTAGCAGCGAAGAAGCCGGCCGCCAAGAAAGCCGCAGCCAAAAAGCCAGCAGCGAAGAAACCGGCAGCAGCTAAACCGGCAGCGGCTAAACCGGCAGCCCCGGTGGCAGCCAAGCCAGCAGCCCCGGCTCCTTCTGCGCCAGCGCCTGTGCGTCCGGCTGCAACATGGCCTTTCCCCACACCGGGAATCGGCAAGCCGAACTGATCTGGGGTGTGCCTGTTGTGGCGGTTGCCACGACACGGTGAGGTGCACTTCTGGTGCGGGGGTGGCGGCGGTTGCCGTTCCCGCAATCGGCTGGTTTCGCCGGTACGGAAGAGCCGCTGTATGGCAGCGGGGAATCGGACTCCTCCTTATTGCGGGAGGGGTGTGTTGGCCACCCCCTGATGCTTCGGCAGTAAGGGGTTTTCCCTGGGGTGCTTGGTTTTTGGCGCGCTAATTGGCGCGTGCGCCTCTTTGTTTTGCCAGCGCAAGGTTGGCAGTCTCATTGCCGCTGTTGCAAGCCTGATGGTTTGCGACTGTCTTCGTGCCCCCTGAATTTTGCCGCTGCACCCTGCGGGATGCGGCTTAGACGTTGAACAGGAAATTCATGACGTCGCCATCCTGCACGACGTAATCCTTTCCCTCGACGCGCATCTTGCCTTTTTCCTTCGCGCCCGCCTCACCGCCGCAGGCAATGAAATCGGCATAAGAAATCGTTTGCGCGCGGATGAATCCCTTCTCGAAGTCGGTGTGGATCACACCTGCCGCCTGCGGTGCAGTGTCGCCCTTGTGGATGGTCCAGGCGCGCACCTCCTTCACACCCGCAGTGAAATAGGTCTGCAGGCCGAGCAGGTCGTAGCCGGTGCGGATCAGCCTGTTCAGGCCGGGTTCATCCAGACCGAGGTCGGCGAGGAATTCCTTTTTGTCGGCATCGTCGAGGTCGGCCAGCTCCGCTTCGATCTTGGCGCATAGGGCGACGACAGGCGCACCCTCTTTCGCCGCATGTTCGCGCAGACGGTCAAGATGAGGGTTGTTCTCGAAGCCATCCTCCAGCACATTGCCGACGTACATTGCGGGCTTGATGGTGAGCAGGCACAGCGGTTTGATGAGATGCTTCTCTTCATCGCTTAAACCAAACGTGCGTGCGGGCTTGCCTTCATTCAGGTGCGGCAGCAGCTTTTCCAGCACGGCAACCAGCTTCTGCGCATCCTTGTCGCCGGACTTGGCCTTCTTGCCGTCGCGCTGGAGAGTGCGCTCCACCACGGCAAGGTCGGCCAGCGCCAGCTCGGTGAGGATGACTTCGATGTCGGATATGGGATCGACGCGCCCAGCCACATGCACCACATTCGGATCATCGAAGCAGCGCACCACGTTGACGATGGCATCGGTCTCGCGGATGTTGGCGAGGAACTGGTTGCCTAACCCTTCGCCTTTGGATGCGCCCGCAACCAGGCCGGCAATATCGACGAACTCGACGATGGCGGGCTGCATGCGCTGGGGCTTGACGATCTTCGCCAGCTCGGCCATGCGCGGATCGGGAACTTCGACGATGCCGACGTTCGGCTCGATGGTGCAGAAGGGATAATTCTCCGCCGCAATGCCCGCCTTGGTCAGCGCATTGAACAGGGTGGACTTGCCGACATTGGGCAGTCCGACGATTCCGCATTTGAGGCTCATGTTTTTTCCTTATAAACAGGATTTGGGATTTGGGAATTAGGATTTAGTAACCCAAAATCCTAGTTCCCGGTTCCTAAATCCTAATTGCTGTGCAGCTTCAACATCGCTGCCTCTGTTTTACCTTCGATGATCAGGTGCGCGACATCCAGAGCGCGCTGCATCGCCGCATCGATCAGTTCGCGCTCTTCGCGGCGCGGGTCATGCAACACGAAGTTCGATACCTCGCTGCGCTCGCCGGGATGGCCGATGCCGAGACGCAGCCGCCAGAAATCTTTCGTACCGAGGTGCGCGATGATGTCCTTCAGGCCGTTATGCCCGCCGGGCCCGCCGCCGAGCTTCAGGCGCGCCACGCCCGGCGGTAGATCCAGTTCATCGTGCGCCACCAGGATTTCCGCCGGAGCGATCTTGTAGAACTGCGCCAGCGCACCGACCGATCGCCCGCTCACGTTCATGAACGTCTGCGGCTTGAGCAGCAGCATCTCATGATCGTGCAACTGGCCGCGTGCCATCAGGCCGTGAAACTTGGGTTCGTTCTTGAAATTCAGGTTTTGCAGGCGCGCAAGTTCATCCACCCACCAATAACCTGCGTTATGCCGGGTACTTTCATATTCGCGCCCGGGGTTGCCCAGGCCGACGATCAGGCGTATCGATGGCATAGCGATGAAAACGAAAAACCCGCCATGCCGCAATCAGCAATGGCGGGTTGCATGACGATGTTCCCGGTCTTACTTCTTGGTTTCTTTGGCTGCTGCCGGAGCAGCGGCCGGAGCGGCTGCAGCAGCAGGTGCCGCTTCGGCAGCCACCTCCGCCTCAACTGCGCCGCGCGGAACTTGCACGGTTGCCACTACCGCTTCTGTGGTGTGTGTGCCGTGCGCGGCGGCTTCAACGCCCTTGGGCAGCTTCAGGTCGGCTACGTGCACGGAATGTCCCAGTTCCAGCTTGCCCAGATCGACTTCGATGAAGGCCGGCAGATCCTTGGGCAGGCAGACGATATCCAGTTCGTTCAATACATGGCTGATCTTGCCGCCGCCAACCTTCACGCCGGGGGCGATGGCTTCGTTGATGAAGTGCAGCGGCACCTTGATGTGCATCTTCTTCGTTGCGTCTACGCGCTGGAAGTCGATGTGCTGCACTTGCTGGCGGAACGGGTGCATCACGAAATCGCGCAGCAGCACGGATTCCTTCTTGCCTTCCAGGTTCAGCGTCAGCACGGAAGCGTGGAATGCCTCCGAGCGCAGTTTGTGATAAAGATCGTTGTGGTCCAGGTCGATCATCACGACATCTCCGGAGCCATAGACAATTCCTGGCACGCGGCCGGAATTACGCAGACGGCGGCTCGCACCCGTACCTTGCGCCTTGCGGGTTGTTGCATTGATTTCGATAGTCATTTCACTTCTCCAATAAACAGGCTTGCCCGCGACCAGGCAAGCCCTACTTTGCAACAGCCCCCATGGCTGCCGCTAATCCTATTCGGTGAACAGCGAGCTCACCGATTCTTCGTTGTTGATGCGGCGTATCGTTTCGGCGAGCAACTCCGCCGTGCTCAGCTGGCGAATGCGCTTGCAGTTGCGCGCCGCTTCGCTCAGCGGGATGGTGTCGGTGACCACCAGTTCATCGATCGCGGAATTCTCGATGCGCCCGATTGCCGGGCCGGACAGCACCGGGTGGGTACAGTAGGCCAGCACGCGTGCCGCACCCTTTTCCTTCAGGGCGTTAGCCGCCTCGCACAGCGTGTTGGCAGTATCCACCATGTCGTCCATGATCAAGCAGGTGCGCCCCACCACGTCGCCGATGATGTTCATCACCTTCGCCACGTTCGGCTTGGGGCGGCGCTTGTCGATGATCGCCAGGTCTGCTTCCAGTTCCTTGGCCAGCGCCCGGGCGCGCACCACGCCGCCCACGTCCGGCGACACCACGATCAGGTTCGGATAATTGCTCTTCCACACGTCGGACAACAGGATCGGGCTGGCGTAGATGTTGTCCACCGGGATATCGAAAAAGCCCTGGATCTGGTCGGAGTGCAAATCCATGGTCAGCAACCGGTCTATCCCGGCGCCGGTGAGCATGTCGGCCACCACCTTGGCGGTGATTGCGACGCGCGCCGAGCGCGGGCGGCGGTCTTGGCGCGCGTAGCCGAAATACGGCATCGCCGCGGTGATCCGCCCGGCGGAGGCGCGCTTCAGCGCGTCCACCATCACCATCACTTCCATGAGGTTGTCGTTGGTCGGTGCGCAGGTGGATTGCAGGACGAACACGTCCTTGCCGCGCACGTTCTCGAGGAGTTCCACCATCACTTCGCCGTCGGAAAAACGTCCTACGTTGGCGCGTCCGAGATGGATGTGCAGGTGCTGCGCGACTGCTGCGGCAAGCTTCGGATTGGCATTGCCGGTGAACACCATCAAGCGGTCGTAGGACACGTGCAACCCCTCAAAGAATCGAAAAACAACGGGGCAAATGCCCCGAATCTGGCTGGGGAGGTAGGGATCGAACCTACGAATGCCGGAATCAAAATCCGGTGCCTTACCACTTGGCGACTCCCCAATAACTCAATCGAGCACCCAATCCCGCAGTGGATGCTGTGCTAAACCTCGCGCCACCACGCCGCGCATGTCGTGCGGCAGCTGTTGCAACACCGTTTCGGCTTGGCTGCGGCTGGCGAATTCGGCGAACACGCAGGCTCCCGATCCGGTCATCATCGCCCTGCCGAAATTGCCCAGCCAGGCGATGTGGCGCGCCACTTCCGGGTAGAGCTTGCAAGCCACTGATTGCAAATCGTTGCGCAGTTGCTCCCGCCGCTGCTCCGAAAGGGCGCGCATTGTGATGGAAACCGTATCGCGTGTCAATTCCGGATGCCCAAAAATCTGCGCGGTCGGCACCTGCACCGGGGGAAACAGCACCACATACCATGCCTCCGGCAGGGGGCAGGCCTGCAACTCTTCGCCCACGCCCTCGGCAAAGGCGTTTTCGCCGAACACGAACACCGGCACATCTGCGCCGAGGCGCAGGCCGAGCTGCATCAGGCGTGCACGTGGCAGCCCCAGCGACCACAGGCGGTTCAGCGCAACCAGCGTGGTCGCCGCATCCGAGCTGCCGCCACCCAGGCCGCCGCCCAGCGGAATATGTTTTTCGATTGCGATATCCGCGCCCAGCGTGCAGCCGGTCTCGCTTTGCAGCAGGCGTGCGGCGCGCACGCACAAATCCTGCTCTTCGGCCACGCCCTCGATGGCGCTGGTGCGCCGCACCGCGCCATCCTTGCGCAACGTGAAATGCAGCGTGTCGTGCAGGTCGATGAAGCGGAACAGGGTCTGCAGCAGGTGGTAGCCGTCCGGCCTGCGCCCGGTGACATGCAGGAACAGGTTGAGCTTGGCCGGCGCCGGGCAGGTGATCGTTTGTGTCACGGCAGTTCCCACTCGTCGATCAGCAACTGAACCTGCAAGTTTTCGCGGCTCAATTGCAGGCGCGTCGGCAGGCTGTCCGGCCTGTCGTCGGGGTAGCGCTGATAATGCACTTCCCAGCTACCCTGGCGCAGCACGGCGATCTGGCCGTTGCCATTGCGCTCGATCTGTGCCGGGCTGCCCGCTTCAGGCAGGCCCAGCACCCAGTGGTGCAGGCCGCCCAGCGGCAAATACCAGCCCAGCACCTGCTGCATCAGGGCTTCCGCATTGCCGGCCTGATAGTGCTTGTCGCCATTGTCCAAGGTGGCGCTTTGCGCGTCGCAATAGACGCGCGCGGCGGTCTGTCCGAGCGGTGCGAGCAGCAGGATTTCGTCGGATTGCGCCGTATGCGTCCAGCGCAAGCCGGCGGAATGGCGCGAGCCGTTGTATTTGACCGCAATGCGCCCGTTCAGCGCGAACGGTGCGGATTCCGGCTGTGCGGGGCGCACGGCTGGCGCGGGTGCAGGCGGCAGCAATGCGCAGCCGCCCAACATGCCTGCCAGCAGTAAACTCCACCAGCGCATCAGGGGATGAATTTCTTGATGACGGCCTGCAGCAGGGTATTGCCGGGATTGGCCTTGAGGCTGTCCTGCCAGATTTTCCGCGCCTCATCCTTCTCGCCGTGCGCCCACAACACCTCGCCGAGATGCGCCGCGACCTCCGGGTCGGGGTTGCCGGCAAAGGCGCGCCGCAGCAGCTTCAGGCTCTCTTCCAGCCTGCCGCTGCGGTAGTAGCCCCAGCCCACGCTGTCCATGATGGCGGCATCGTCGGGGGCGAGCTGCAGGGCTTTTTCCACCAGTTCGACCGCCTCGGGTATCCGCTCGTTGCGCTCCAGCAGGCTGTAGCCCAGCGCATTGTAGGCATGCGCGTGGTCGGGCTTGATCTGGATCAGCTTGCGGATCATCTGCTCGAACAAGTCCGGTTTGCCGATCCTGTCCGCCAGCATCGCAGTCTCGTAAAGCAGGTCGGGGTGATTGGGCAGCTTCGCCAGACCCTGCTGCAGCACCTGGTAGGCATCCTCCAGCCGCTTCGCCTCGCGCAGCAGCTGCGCCTCGATCAGCAGCAGTTGCACGCGCTGCTGGTTGTTGGCGGCCTGGGTCTGTTGCAGATATTCCCTTGCCTCGCCGAGCTTGCCACGCTTGTTCAGCAGATAGGCCACGCGCAATCGTGACGCGAACTGGTGCTCGCCGCTTTTGACTTCGCGGTAATGCGCTATCGCCTCGTCTTCGTTTTCCCTGGCTTCACCCAGTTGCCCGAGGTAATACTGCACCGTGTCCTGATCCTTCTTGCCTTTTTCGAGCGCCCTCTTGAGCTGTGTCTCCGCATCCTGCAGCTCGTTCATTTGCAGGGAAATCAGCGCGATCGCAAAGGCCAGGTCCGGGTTGTCGGGACTGCCTTCCGCCAGACGCTGGAATTCGGCGCGCGAGGGCCGGTATTGCTTCTGTTCGAGCAGCATGCGTGCATACTGCAGGCGGATTTCGCGCGCATCCGGATAATCGGACAGATAGTGGCGCAGCACCTCCAGCGCCTGCTTCGGCGCGCTTTTCTGCAGCAGTTGTGCCTCCAGGGAGGTGGCCATATCCCATTCCGGCCGCAGGCTGCGCGCCTGCTGCACCTCGCTTAACGCAAGCGCAGGGTCGCCGGCCTGCTGTGCCAGTTGCGCCACCGACCAGTGCGCCTCGGCGAGCTGCGCGTAGGGCTGGGCAAGTTCACGCATCAGCTTCAGGGCGGCGGGTTTGTCCGGGTAAGGGGCAAGCAACTGGAAAACCTGCATGAAGGCGAGGCCGGGGTTTGCTTTCTCCGCTTTCAGCATCCCGGCCAGTTCCGGCTGCGCCTCATCCAGCCTTCCGCCGCGCACCAGTATCGAAGCCAGCATGCGTCCCGCCAGGGGCGCAGCCGGTTCGATTTCCTGCCATTGCCGGAATGCATTGATCGACTTGTTCATGTCGCCGGACTCGAACGCCAGTTGCGCGGCGCGTCTCGCCAGGCGCGGATCGCGGGTTTTCCTGGCGAGGTCCGTGCTGCCTTCCACGGCCAATGCCTTGTGCCCGCGCTGGTTGGCGATCTCGGTCAGGAGGAATTCGTAGGGCAGTTCGTCGCTTAGTTCGACATTGGGCAGTACCGGCGCAGCTTCCGCCTGCGGCGCAGGAGAAGGTGCCGGTTCGGTACGCTGCGGGGCTTGTGCGCAGGCGGTGAGCAGCAGGCTGCCGGCGATGAGGTAAATGAACGGGTTCATAAAATGCGGCGGTTGGGTGAATGCACATATTAGCAAAAACCGGCTCACCGCATGGCGGCGACGGAGGCATTGCTCTTTGGTAGATGGCCCCGGTTTGCCGAGGTTCCCTTATTTCTCCAGCCAGTCCAGCAGAAACGCCCATTGTTCCAGTTCGCGCTCGGCGAGGTAGGGCGGCAGGTCGAACAGGGATTTCCCCTCGAAGGCGGCATTTACATACACCTGCGTCTCGCGCAGGTAGGCCAGGATCGGGAGGTCGAGGGTGGAGAGGAAATGCTCCAGCGCCCAGGCGGCCTTGGTGCGCATCTCCATGCGCATGCCGACCACGCCGATCTGGCACTTGTGCTTGCGCACCGATTTTTCTTCGGCCAGGGCTTTCAGGAAATCGAGGCTGGCTTGCAGATCGAACAGGGAAGGGGCGACCGGTACGATGATCTTGTGTGCCAGGCGGACGGCGTGGTCGAGGTTTTTGCCATGCAGGCCGGCGGGCGAGTCGATCACCAGCCAGTCGTTTGGCCGGTCATGCTCTTTCTTGGAGTCGAGCATGTGGATGCGCGGCAGGGTGGCGGGGCGCGTGGCGAGCCACAGGGCGGTGGACTGCTGCCGGTCGAGATCGAGCATCGCCACCTGCCGGCCGCGGCTGGCCAGGTAGCCTGCGATGTTGACCGACAGCGTGGACTTGCCGCTGCCGCCCTTCGGGTTTGCAACCAGAATCGTCTTCATTTCACGCCCGCCTTTCTGAATGATGGTAGTGCTACCTGCGTCTCCCCAGCAATGAACCCAGTACGCCGCGGATGATCTGCCGCCCGACTTCCGAGCCGATGGCGCGCGCGGCGCTTTTGGCCAGCGCCTCGGCGGCGCCCTCGCGGCGGCTTCCGCCGCCCCCCAGCACGCTGCCCAGCATACCGCCCAATCCTCCGCTCTCGGCTGGCGCGGGCTGTGCGGCGGCCGGTTTCGCAGCGGCGCGCCCCTTGAGGATTTCGTAGGCCGACTCGCGATCCACGGCTTTTTCGTAATGCCCCGCGAGCAGCGATTCCTGCATGACGGCCTGGCGTTCGGCCTCCGTGATCGGGCCGATCTGCGCCTGCGGCGGGACGATGAAGGCGCGCTCCACGATGCCCGGGCGGCCCTGTTCGTCCAGGCAGGAAACCAGCGCCTCGCCGACGCCGAGCTCGGTGATGACGGAGGCCTCGTCCAGTTCCGGGTTGTCGCGCATGGTCTCGGCGGCGGCTTTCACCGCCTTCTGGTCGCGCGGGCTGAAGGCGCGCAGCGCATGCTGCACACGATTTCCAAGTTGCCCCAGCACCTTCTCCGGCACGTCGGCGGGGTTCTGCGTGACGAAATACACGCCCACGCCCTTGGAGCGGATCAGGCGCACCACCTGCTCGATCTTGTCGAGCAACACGGCGGGGGCGTCGTTGAACAGCAGGTGCGCCTCGTCGAAGAAGAACACCATCTTCGGCTTGGCGAGGTCGCCCGCTTCGGGCAGGTTCTCGAACAGTTCGGCGAGCAGCCACAGCAGCATCGTGGAATACACCTTGGGCGAGGTCATCAGCTGGTCGGCGGCGAGGATGTTGATCATGCCGCAGCCGTCACTACCCGTCTGCATCAGGTCATTGATGTCGAGCATCGGCTCACCGAACAGCCTGTCGCCGCCCTGCGTCTCGATCTGCAGCAGGCCGCGCTGGATCGCGCCGATGCTCGCGGCCGAGACGTTGCCGTACTCGGTGGTGAATTCCTTCGCGTTGTCGCCGACATGCTGCACCATCGCGCGCAGGTCTTTCAGGTCGAGCAGCAGCAGGCCGTTGTCGTCGGCGATCTTGAACACCAGCGTGAGCACGCCCTGCTGCGTGTCGTTCAGGTTGAGCATGCGCCCGAGCAGCAGCGGCCCCATGTCGGAGACGGTGGCGCGCAAGGGGTGGCCCATTGCGCCGAACACGTCCCAGAATGCCACCGGGTAGGCGCGGTGGGAGAAGCCTTCCAGCCCGAGCTGTTTCACGCGCGCGGCGACCTTGGCGTTGTCGCCGCCCGCCTTGCTCATGCCGGACAGATCGCCCTTGATGTCGGAGAGGAACACCGGTACGCCGATGCGGCTGAACGCCTCCGCGAGCGTCTGCAGGGTCACGGTCTTGCCGCTGCCGGTCGCGCCGGTGATCAGCCCGTGGCGGTTGGCCATCTGCGGCAGCAGGTAAAGTTCTTGTTCCTTATTCTTGGCGATGAGCAGCGGTTCGGTCATGACGGTCAGGCTTGGTTTGGCTTGTATTGGGATATTTGAGGCGTAAATGATAACATCGCGGAATGGTCTTTTAGGGAACAGCAAGGCTGCTTTTTTTGGAGAGGAATATGGCTGGACATAGCAAGTGGGCAAACATTCAACACCGCAAGGGCAAGCAGGATGCCAAGCGCGGCAAGATATTCACGCGCCTGATCAAGGAAATCACCGTCGCGGCACGCATGGGCGGCGGCGATCCGGGTGCGAATCCTCGTTTGCGTTTGGCGATCGAGAAGGCGCGCGAAAACAACATGCCCAAGGACACGGTAGAGAACGCGATCAAGCGCGGCAGCGGCCAGCTCGAGGGAGTGAACTACGAGGAGCTGCGCTACGAGGGCTATGGCATCAACGGCGCGGCGGTGA
>CAYNYH010000037.1:0-253 GCA_964401425.1 uncultured Gallionella sp.
TTGCTGTCGATGCTGCAGGCGACACTCACGCTGCCGGGGATGGCGGGCATCGCGCTCACCATCGGCATGGCGATCGACGCCAACGTGCTGATCAACGAGCGCGTCCGCGAGGAGCTCAGGAACGGCAACACGCCGCAGGCGGCGATCGCCGCGGGCTACGAGCGCGCGTGGGGCACCATTCTGGACTCCAACGTCACCACGCTGATCGCGGGCGTCGCGCTGTTCGCGTTAGGCTCGGGACCGGTGAAGGGAT
>CAYNYH010000037.1:263-2474 GCA_964401425.1 uncultured Gallionella sp.
CGCGCGGCATGATCAATCTCATCTACGGCTCGCGCCGCAAGCTGGAGAAGATCTCGATCGGCCAGGTGTGGCGGCCGGCGGGCGAAAGCAAGTGATTTTTTGCCACAGAGGACACAGAGAACACGGGATTTTCTGAAATGGGAGCGCATCAAGGCAGTTTCTCTGTGATCTCTGTGGCTGAATGAGTTTCAGGGTCTAACTATGGAATGGTTCAGGATCAAGCGCGACATCCCGTTCATGCGCCATGCGCTGGTCTTCAACGTGATCTCGCTGGTCACGTTCCTGATCGCGGTGGCGTCGCTCGCCACGCGGGGCCTGAACCTCGGCGTGGACTTCACCGGCGGCACGGTGATGGAGGTCGCGTACCGCCAGGCGGCGGACCTGGGCAAGATCCGCGAGTCGATGACGAAGCTCGGTTTTGCCGACGCCGCGGTGCAGAACTTCGGCACGTCGCGCGACGTGCTGATCCGGCTGCCGGTAAAGCAGGGGCTGACCAGCGCCCAGCTCTCCGAGCAGGTCATGACGGAGCTGCGCAAGGACAGCGACACCGTGCAGATGCGCCGCGTCGATTTTGTCGGCCCGCAGGTCGGCAGCGAGCTGATTGAAAACGGCGCGCTGGCGCTTTTGTTCGTCTCGCTCGGCATCGTGGCTTATCTTGCGCTGCGCTTCGAGTGGAAGTTCGGCGTCGCGGCGATCATCGCCAACCTGCACGACGTGGTGATCATCCTCGGCTTCTTCTCGATCTTCTACTGGGAGTTTTCGCTGCCGGTCTTGGCCGCGGTGCTGGCGATCCTCGGCTACTCGGTGAACGAATCGGTGGTGGTGTTCGACCGGGTGCGCGAGAACTTCCGCAAGATGAGGAAGGTCCCGGTGCCGCAGATCATCGACAACGCGATCACCCGCACCATGTCGCGCACCATCATCACCCACGGCTCGACGCAGGTCATGGTGCTCTCGATGCTGATCTTCGGCGGAGAGACGCTGTATTATTTCGCGCTGGCGCTTACCATCGGCATCATGTTCGGCATTTATTCGTCGGTGCTGGTGGCGAGCCCGATCGTGCTCTACCTCGGGGTGTCGCGCGAAGACCTGGTGAGGCCGGAAAAGAAAATGGAGGCGGAGGCGTTGTGAACGGCGTCGCCAGCAGCCTGTCGGACTTGACAATCCGACAGGCTGCTAACAGCAAAATCGGCCAACGATACGGAAGAAAACCCGGCCAGAGCGCTTGAATCTGACGGAAAGCACGCGTGAATTTCCATATTAGGCGTCGACTTTTGCAATTTTCCCGGTGCCGATTTTGCATGAGGAGTTTGTCGGGGCTGAGCCCGACAAACTCCTAGGGTGCGCGCTTGGAGCTGATCGTGGCGTTCCTCGACGTCGTGCTGCATCTCGACCGCCACCTGCAGGCGGTGGCCGCCGAGTACGGCACCTGGATCTATCTGCTGCTGTTTCTGATCATTTTCTGCGAGACCGGGCTCGTGGTCACCCCGTTGCTGCCCGGCGACTCGCTGTTGTTCGTCTCGGGGACGCTCGCCGCGGCGGGCGCGATGGATGTGCACGCGCTGGCCGCGACGCTGATGGCCGCCTCGTTTTCCGGGGACAACACCAATTACTGGATCGGGCGCTACGTGGGACCGAGGGTGTTCACGAGCGAGGAGTCGCGCTGGCTGAACCGCGCCTACCTCGACAGGACGCACCGCTTCTACGAGCGGCACGGGGGCAAGACCGTCGTGATCGCGCGCTTCATGCCGATCGTCCGCACTTTCGCGCCCTTCGTCGCGGGCATCGGCCGCATGGGCTACCCGCGCTTCCTGTTCTACAGCTTCGCCGGCAGCGTTTTCTGGATCAGCTTCTTCGTCTACGGCGGCTACCACTTCGGCAACATCCCGGTGGTCAAGCAGAACCTCACGCTGGTCATCGTCGCCATCGTGATCCTCTCGGTGATGCCCGGATTCATCGAGTACCTGCGGGCACGCGCGCGCTCGTCCCGGGCATTGACAGGGAGCGCGGAACGATGAGCGACGCGCGGCAGCGGACGCCTCCCCGATGCACCCGGCGCCGCCTGGTTGCGGATCCGCGGAGATCCCTGTCTGGGCGGGCGCGCCCGTTTCCTTTCAGTACATCGCGCTCGCGAGCAGCTTCCGGTATTCGCTCACCAGCCCGTGCTCCGCACCGAGCAGGCTGAACACCTGCAGCATGGTCTTGCGCGCG
>CAYNYH010000037.1:2574-6049 GCA_964401425.1 uncultured Gallionella sp.
CAGCCCGTGCTCCGCACCGAGCAGGCTGAACACCTGCAGCATGGTCTTGCGCGCGCTGTCGAGCCTGACGAGCTCGTTGCGCGGGTCGGTGCCGGCAGCCTGCGCGAGCAGCGCAAGCGCGCGCTTGGCGTCGCGCGTCCCGCGATAGAGATCCATCGCCTGGCGGCGCAGCTCTTCGGCGGGCGAGGGGATGACGCGCTCGAGAAACTCGCGCACCAGCGGCTCGGGCAGCGCGCCGGAGAACTCGTCGATCAGCTCGCCGCCGACGAACGCCTTGACGCTGGGAATGCCGCGCACCCCGTAGCGCGCCGCAAGCGCCCGGTTCTCGTCGGAATTCACCTTGGCCAGCGTGAATCTGCCCCCGTATTCCGCGGCGAGCTTTTCCAGCACCGGCGCGAGCGCCCGGCACGGCGCGCACCACGGTGCCCAGAAGTCGACGATCACCGGTGCCTGCTTCGAGCCCTCGATCACGACTTCGTCGAAGTCGGAAGCGCTGACCTCAATGCTATGCGCGGACATCGCCAAGTCCCGGGATTGCTGCAGTCCTGGCGTGCCGGCGGTTCAAATTTTCCTGGCCAGCTCCGCCGCCTTGCCGGTGTAGGTCGCGGGGGTGAGCGCGAGCAGCCGCTTCTTCGCCGCGTCGGGGACGGCGAGCCGCTGGATGAACGCGTGCAGCGCTTCGCGCGTGATGCCTTGCTTGCCGCGCGTCAGGTCCTTCAACTGCTCGTAGGCGCCGGCGAGTCCGTAGCGCCGCATCACGGTCTGGATCGGCTCGGCGAGGACCTCCCAGTTCTCGTCGAGGTCGGCCGCGAGCCGTTCCCGGTTCGCCTCCAGCCTGTCGAGTCCCTTCAGACACGAGTCCCACGCGAGCAGCGTATGACCGAGCGCGACCCCGACGTTGCGCAGCACCGTGGAATCGGTGAGATCGCGCTGCCAGCGCGACACGGGGAGCTTCTCGCTCATGTGCCGCAGCAGCGCGTTGGCGAGCCCGAGGTTGCCCTCGGAGTTCTCGAAGTCGATCGGGTTGACCTTGTGCGGCATGGTCGAGGAGCCGACCTCGCCTGCCACCACCTTCTGCTTGAAGTAGCCGAGCGAGATATAGCCCCAGATGTCGCGGTTGAGGTCGATCAGGATGGTGTTGATGCGCGCATAGGCATCGAACAGTTCCGCCATGTAATCGTGCGGCTCGATCTGGATCGTGTAGGGGTTGAAGGTCAGGCCGCGCGCCTCGACGAACTGCTTCGCGAAACTTTCCCAGTCCACGCCGGGGTAGGCGGCCAGATGGGCGTTGTAGTTACCCACCGCGCCGTTGATTTTGCCGAGGATTTCAATGCCGGCGAGGCGCTGCTCGGCGCGCTGCAGGCGGTACACCACGTTCGCCATTTCCTTGCCCAAGGTGCTCGGCGTGGCGGTCTGCCCGTGGGTGCGGCACAGCATCGGCAGGTCGGCAAGCTGGTGCGCGAGTTCCTTCAGCCGCCCGGTCAGCACCTGCAGGGTGGGCAGCAGCACGGTTTCGCGCGCGCCCTTGAGCATCAGCGCGTGGCTGAGGTTGTTGATGTCCTCCGAGGTGCAGGCGAAGTGGATGAATTCCAGCGCCTTCGCGGTCTCCGGGTTGCCGGACAGGTTTTCGCGTAGCCAGTATTCGATGGCCTTTACGTCGTGGTTGGTGCGCTTCTCGATGGCCTTGATCGCGGCGGCATCTTCTTCGCCGAAGTTTGCATTGAGCGCATCCAGTTGCGCGAGGGTCGCTGCGGAAAAAGGCGCGACTTCTGGGATGCCAGATTGCGCGCTGAGCGCCTTGAGCCATTCGATCTCGATCTGCACGCGGAAACGGATCAGGCCGAATTCACTGAAGTAGCCGCGCAACGCATCCATCTTGCCGTGGTAGCGTCCGTCGAGCGGGGAAAGGGCGGTGAGTTGGGTGAGTGTGGTCATGATGGAACCTAAGCCGGATAAGTGTAGGTCGGACTTCAGTCCGACATCCCTTTCAAGTCGGGCTGAAGCCCGACCTACCAATAACAGGCATGCATTTTACGCGAATCAGTTCAATCCTTGCTCGATGATTGCACCGCCCAGGCATACCTCGCCGTCATAGAGCACCACTGATTGCCCCGGCGTGACCGCCCATTGCGGCTCGTTGAATTCGACGGCGCAATTGCCGTTGTCCAGTTGCGTGATGCGGCACGGCGCATCGGCCTGCCGGTAGCGCGTCTTGGCGGCGTAGGTATGGTTGAGCTGCGGCGCAGTGCCGCCGATCCAGTGGCTGTCCAGCGCGGTCAGGCGTTTGTTCAGCAGCCGCGGGTGGTCATGCCCCTGCACGACGATCAGGCGGTTGTGCGTCATGTCCTTGCTCGCCACGAACCACGGCTCACCGGTGGAATCCTTGTCACCGCCGATACCCAGCCCCTGGCGCTGGCCGATGGTGTAGAACGACAGGCCGATATGCTGTCCCACGATTTTACCGTCTGGAGTGCGCATCTCACCTGGCTGAGTCGGCAGGTAGCGGTTGAGGAATTCGCGGAACGGGCGTTCGCCGATGAAGCAGATGCCGGTGCTGTCCTTCTTGGCGTAGTTCGACAGCCCGTGCTGCTCGGCAATCGCGCGCACCTCGGACTTCAGCAGCTTGCCGAGCGGAAACATCGCATGGCTCAGTTGCGCCTGATTCAACCGATGCAGGAAGTAGCTCTGGTCCTTGCTGGTATCGCTCGCCTTGAGCAACTGAAACTGACCATTTGCCTCACGTACCTGCGCGTAGTGGCCGGTGGCGATGCAGTCTGCGCCGAGCTGCAGGGCATGGTCGAGGAAGGCCTTGAACTTGATTTCGGAGTTGCACAGGATGTCCGGATTGGGCGTGCGTCCGGCCTGGTATTCGCGCAGGAAGTAGGCGAAGACGCGCTCCTTGTATTCCGCGGCGAAATTCACCGCCTCGATCGGGATGCCGATGGTGTCGGCGACCGACACCGCGTCCAGCAGATCCTGGCGCGACGAACAGTATTCGTCGCTGTCGTCGTCTTCCCAGTTCTTCATGAACAGGCCGGTCACTTCAAAGCCCTGCTGCTTGAGCAGCAGGGCGGTGACCGAGGAATCCACGCCGCCGGACATGCCGACGACGACGCGGCGTTTAACCATAGTGGGTGAGGAGCTCCAGCGGGTAGCGCTTGCCCGCGAGATAATCTTCGACGCAGCGCAATACCAGCGGGCTGCGATGGCGTTCCCGCAGGGCGCGGATTTCGTCGGGCAGCAGCCATACGGCCTGGATGATGCCGGTATCCAGCTTGCGGGCGGCATCATGCCCGGTGATCTCGCCGGTGAAGGCAAAGCGCAGGTAGGTCGTATCCGATTCCGGCGAATGCCAGCGATAAACGCCGAGCAGGTGCTCCGGGGTGAAGGAATATGCCGATTCTTCCAGCACTTCGCGCGCTACCCCGGCGAGCAATGATTCATCGGCTTCAAGATGCCCGGCGGGCTGGTTGAA
>CAYNYH010000037.1:6059-18786 GCA_964401425.1 uncultured Gallionella sp.
GAAGCGCACTCCCTGCGAGGTTTCTTCCTCGACCAGCAAAAATTTTCCATCGCGTTCGATGACGGCAGCGACGGTGACGTTGGGTTTCCAGATCATTTTTTCATTCTACCAAAATAAAAAAGGCAGGGTCGCCCCTGCCTTTCTTCAAACGCGTGCGCCTTACTTGGCTGCAGCTTCAGCCTTTTTTGCCTTCTTGGCCTTCTTTTCCTTCTTTGCTGGCTTGGCTTCAGCCTTCTTCTCTTCAGCCTTGGCAGCAGGCTTGGCTTCTTCCTTCTTGGCTTCTGCCTTGGCAGGAGCAGCGGCGGCGGCAGCAGGAGCGGCGGCAGCAGCAGGAGCAGCCTTGGCGGCGTCAGCAGCAACGGCGGAGAAGGAAGCAGCGGCGAATACGGCAGCGATCAGTGCGGATAACAGTTTGTTCATTGTGAGCTCCGATAAATAGATTAAAAACGTTTTTATGACACTGTCGTGTCGGCGGCTATAACGCACTGCGCATCCGTTCGGTTGACATCGCGAAGAAGCATATTGGTGCCGGGGGAGGGACTCGAACCCTCACGCCTTGCGGCACCGGATTTTGAGTCCGGCACGTCTACCAGTTCCATCACCCCGGCAAGGGTATAAATATTTCTGTTGCACCGGATTTTGGCTCCGGCCGCCACTTTGTGGCTTAACGTTCGCTTTGCTCACGTTAGCCTGCACCGCAATGTCCCGCAGGCGGGCCATTGTGAGTCCGGCATATCTGCCAGTTCCATTACCCCGGCTAAGGAGGCGCGAATTATCCATGAAACGATAGGCCTCATCAACTACAATCGCGGCCTTACAAAGTTTGCAACACTGTTTATGCGCACCGAAGAATTTGATTTTGCCCTGCCCGAACGGCTCATCGCGCAACACCCGCCGGAACGGCGCGGCGCGAGCCGCCTGCTGTACGCGCATGATGGCGTGCTGGAAGATTGCCGCTTTGCCGATTTGCTCAATTTGGTCAGGCCGGGCGATGTGCTGGTGCTGAACGATACGCGCGTCATCAAGGCGCGCTTGTTCGGCAGTAAGGAGAGCGGCGGCAAGGTGGAGGTGCTGGTCGAGCGCGTGCTGGGGGAGCATGAGGTGTTGGCGCAGGTGCGCGCCAGCAAGTCGCCCAAGGCGGGCAGCAGGCTGATATTGGCTGATGCGCTGGCGGTCGAAGTGCTGGGGCGTGAGGGCGAGTTTTTCCGCCTGCGTTTCGCCGATGAGGAACCGGTGCTGGAGTTGCTGGAGCGTTACGGCAGTTTGCCTTTGCCGCCCTATATTGCTCACGCGGCGGACGCCGGGGACGAGCAGCGCTACCAGACGGTGTTCGCGCGCGTAGCAGGCGCGGTGGCCGCGCCCACGGCGGGGCTGCATTTCGACGAGGCGATGCTGCAGGCCCTGCACGAAAAGGGGGCGCGGATCGCGCATGTCACGCTGCATGTCGGCGCCGGGACCTTCCAGCCGGTGCGCACCGAGCATATCCGCGAGCATGTGATGCACAGCGAGCGCTACGAGATTCCGCAGCAGGCGGTGGATGCGATCGCCGCGGCACAGGCGGCGGGCGGGCGGGTGATCGCGGTGGGGACGACCAGTTTGCGCGCGCTGGAAAGTGCGGCGGCTGAGGGAGAGCTGAAAGCCGGTTCGGGCGAGACGCGCATCTTCATCACGCCCGGCTACCGCTTTCGCGTTGTGGATGCGCTGCTCACCAACTTTCATCTGCCCAGGTCCACCCTGCTGATGCTGGTGTGCGCCTTCGGCGGGATGGAGCGCATGCTGGCGGCCTACCGCCACGCGGTGGAAAAGGAATACCGGTTCTTCAGTTATGGCGATGCCATGTTTATCGAGCGGAACGATCATGCAGTTTGAATTGAAAACAACATCAGGCGCGGCGCGGCGCGGCCAGTTGACCCTGGCGCACGGCACGGTACAGACCCCGGCTTTCATGCCGGTCGGAACCTACGGCACGGTGAAGGCGATGTCGCCTGCCGAGTTGCGCGACATCGGCGCGCATATCGTGCTGGGCAACACTTTCCACCTCTGGCTGCGCCCCGGCCTGGAAGTGATCGCGGCTCATGGCGGCCTGCACCGCTTCATGGGCTGGGACGGGCCTATCCTCACCGATTCCGGCGGTTTCCAGGTGTTCAGCCTCGGCGCGCTGCGCAAGATCACAGGAGGCGGCGTGGAGTTCAGGTCGCCGGTGAACGGCGACAAGTGCTTCCTCTCGCCGGAGGAGTCGATGCGCATCCAGCGGGTGTTGAATTCCGACATCGCGATGATCTTCGACGAGTGCACGCCGTATCCGGCGGACGAGCGAGTGGCGGGCGAGTCGATGCGCTTGAGCCTCAGTTGGGCGGAACGCAGCAAGCGCGCCCATGAGGGCAACCCCAACGCGCTGTTCGGCATCGTGCAGGGCGGCATGCACGAGCATCTGCGCGACGAGTCGCTGCGCGAATTGGTGAACATCGGCTTCGACGGCTATGCCATCGGCGGGCTGTCGGTGGGCGAACCCAAGGAAGACATGCAGCGCATCCTTACCCACACCGCGCCGCAGTTGCCTGCCGACAGGCCGCGCTACCTCATGGGGGTGGGCACGCCGGAAGACATCGTGGCGGCGGTCGCGCAGGGCATCGACATGTTCGACTGCGTGATGCCGACGCGCAACGCGCGCAACGGCCACCTGTTCACGCGCCACGGCGATGTGCGCATCAAGAACGCGCAATACCGCCTGGACACTCGCCCGCTGGACGAGGAATGCCAGTGCTACACCTGCCGTAACTTCAGCCGCGCCTACCTGCACCATCTTTACAGGCTCGGCGAGATTCTCGGTGCGCGCCTCAATACCATCCACAACCTGCATTACTACCAGGAACTGATGGGCGATATCCGCGCGGCCATCGAGGCGGATGCATTCGACGCCTTTGTGGCGCAGTTCGGCCAGATGCGCGGCGGGAAAGGGTGAAGATGTCCTGTTCTTCGTGGTAGAATGCGCGCCTTTTATTTATCTCCGGAGACTGAATAATGCTTATCAGCAATGCGTATGCCGAAGCGGCTGCGCCGGCGCAGGGCGCCGGCTTCATGGATTTTCTGCCGCTGATCGTCTTGGTCGCGATATTCTATTTTTTCATCCTGCGTCCGCAAAGCAAGCGCGCCAAGGAGCACAAGAACATGATCGAGGCCTTGCAGCGCGGCGATGAGGTCGTGACGGCGGGCGGCGAAGTGGGCCGCGTGAGCAAGGTCTACGAGCAATATCTGGGCGTGGAGCTTGCCGAGAACGTCGAAGTGACCTTGCAGAAATCCTCGATTGCCGCCTTATTGCCCAAGGGTACCATCAAGGCCATCAAGTAATCCCGGCTATCTTCCGGCAGGAACCGTCGCGCGCGTCAACCGAGAGGCATCAATGAACCGTTATCCATTGTGGAAATATCTGCTGATTCTGGCCGTGTTCCTGGCCGGGCTGATCTATACCCTGCCGAATTTCTTCGGCGAATCACCCGCCGTGCAGGTATCGCCGTTGCGCGCCAGCCTGAAGGCGGATGCCGCATTGCTGGAGCGCGTGGACAAAGCCTTGAAGGCAGCCGGCCTCAATCCGGAAGTGGTTGCGCTGGACGGCAACAGCATCAAGGCGCGCTTTGCCGACACCGATAACCAGCTGAAGGCCAAGGATGTGCTGGCCTCGCAACTGGGCGAAGACTACATGGTTGCGCTCAACCTGCTGTCGCGCTCGCCGCAGTGGCTGACCAGCCTTCATGCGCTGCCGATGTATCTCGGCCTGGACTTGCGCGGCGGCGTGCACTTCCTGCTGCAGGTGGACATGAAGGCCGCAATCAATAAAGCGCTGGAAGCCGGCACCGGCGACATCCGCAGCATGCTGCGCGAGCAGAAGATCGTCTACTCCGGCGTCACCCGCGAAGGCAATATGCTGCTGGTGAGGTTCCGCGATGCCGACGCGCGCAGCAAGGGCGAGGCGGAAATCAATCAGCGCTTCACCGATTACGCGCTGAGCGCCAGGGAGGCCGGCGGCGAGTTTCTGCTGCAGGCTACGCTCAAGCTGGAGGCCGAACGGCGCATCCAGGAATCCGCCGTGCAGCAGAACCTGATGACCCTGCGCAACCGCGTCAACGAACTGGGCGTGGCCGAGCCGGTGATCCAGCAGCAGGGCGCAGACCGTGTGGTGGTGCAGCTGCCCGGCGTGCAGGACACGGCGCGCGCCAAGGATATTCTGGGACGTACCGCGACGCTGGAAGTGCGCATGGTCGACGAGGAACATCAGGCTGTTCCCGGCGCCGCCGCGCCGTTCGGCACCGAGATGTTCAAGGATCGCGAAGGCAACCTGCTGCTCGTGAAGAAGCAGGTGATCCTGACCGGCGAGCGCATCAACGACGCGCAGCCCGGCTTCGACAGCCGCGACAACGAGCCCGCCGTGCACATCAACCTGGACGGCGTGGGCGCGCGCAAATTCAAGGAGGCGACGCGCGAAAATGTCGGCAAGCGCATGGCAATCATCCTGTTCGAAAAAGGCAAGGGCGAGATCGTCACCGCACCCGTGATCCGCGAGGAAATCGGCGGCGGACGCGTGCAGATCAGCGGCCGGATGAGCACCGTGGAAGCGCAGGATACCGCGCTGCTGCTGCGCGCCGGCGCGCTGGCCGCGCCGATGGAGATCGTCGAGGAGCGCACCGTCGGGCCCAGCCTCGGCGCGGACAACATCAAGCGCGGCTTCGACTCCACCAAGATCGGCTTCATCATGGTCGCGATCTTCATGATCGCCTACTACCTGATGTTCGGCACCATCTCGATATTGGCGCTGGGAACGAACCTGCTGTTGCTGGTGGCGTTGCTGTCCATGCTGCAGGCCACCCTCACCCTGCCCGGCATGGCGGGTATCGCGCTGACGCTGGGGATGGCGATCGATGCAAACGTGCTGATCAACGAGCGCATCCGCGAGGAACTGCGCAACGGCGTTACGCCGCAGGCTGCGATCCATGCTGGATACGACCGCGCGTTCGGCACCATTCTCGATTCCAACATCACCACGCTGATTGCCGGTGTTGCGCTGTTCATGTTCGGCTCAGGTCCGATCAAGGGCTTTGCGGTGGTGCTGTGCCTCGGCATCCTGACCTCGATGTTCAGCGCGGTGCTGGTGTCGCGCGCGATGGTGAACCTGATATACGGCCGCAGGGCACGCCTCGCCAAGGTGGCGATCGGCTAAAGGAAACGACATGGAATTTTTCAGGATCAAAAAAGACATCCCGTTCATGAGCTACGGGAAAATCACCACCAGCATTTCGCTGGTGACTTTCCTGTTTGCGGTGTTTTTCCTTGCTACCAAAGGGCTGAACTTCGGCGTGGATTTCACCGGCGGTACGGTGATGGAGGTGCATTACACGCAGCCTGCCGACCTCCACAAGGTGCGCGAACAGCTTGCCGCAACCGGACTGCCGGATGCGCTGGTGCAGAACTTCGGCTCCAGCCACGATGTGCTGATCCAGGTGCCGCTCAAGCAGAACCTCGCCGGGGCGAAACTGAGCGAGCAGGTGATGGACAGCCTGCGCAAGCAGGATGCCGGCGTGGAAATGCGCCGCGTGGAATTCGTCGGCCCGCAGGTCGGCAAGGACTTGGTGGATAACGGCGCGCTGGCTTTGCTGCTGGTGTCCCTAGGCATCGTCGGCTATCTGTGGATGCGCTTCGAGTGGAAGTTCGGCCTGTCCGCGATCATCGCCAACCTGCACGACGTGGTGATCATCCTCGGCTTCTTCGCCTTCTTCCAGTGGGAGTTCTCGCTGTCGGTGCTGGCGGCGGTGCTGGCGGTGCTGGGCTACTCGGTGAACGAGTCGGTGGTTGTGTTCGACCGGATCCGCGAAAATTTCCGCACCATGCGCAAGGCCGGGGTCGCGGAGATCATCGACAACGCGATCACCCGCACCATGTCGCGCACCATTATCACGCACGGCTGCACGCAGATGATGGTCGGCGCGATGCTGTTCCTCGGCGGCGAAACGCTGCACTATTTCGCGATGGCGCTGACCATCGGCATCCTGTTCAGTATCTACTCATCGGTGCTGGTCGCGAGCCCGCTGCTGATGCTGCTCGGCGTATCGCGCGAGGATTTCATCAAGCCGGAAAAAACAGAAGCCGAAGAAATCCTGCCCTAGCCCGGATTAGCGAAGCGTAACCCGACACTCCTGGCCGTGGAACTACTTACTTCATTCATCGACATCGTCCTGCATCTGGACACGCACCTGCTTGCCCTGACGCAGGAATACGGCATCTGGGTGTACGCCATCCTGTTCCTGATCATCTACTGCGAGACCGGGCTGGTGGTGACGCCCTTCCTGCCCGGCGATTCGCTACTCTTCGTGGCGGGCGCGCTGTGCGGCCTAGGGGCGCTGCAACTCGAATGGCTCGCACCGCTGCTGATGCTGGCTGCCTTCAGCGGCGACAACACCAACTACTGGATCGGCAGGCTGATCGGGATGCGCCTGCTGAAGCGCACCAACGGGCTTATCAAGCACGAACATATCGACAAGACCCATGCCTTCTATGAGAAGCATGGCGGAAAGACCATCCTGTTCGCGCGCTTCCTGCCGATTGTCCGCACCTTCGCTCCGTTTGTGGCGGGTATCGGGCTGATGCGCTACCGCCTGTTCGTGATGTTCAGCGCGCTGGGCAGCCTGGCGTGGATCGGCAGCCTCACCGTGGCGGGCTATTTCTTCGGCAACATCCCGTTCGTCAAGAACAACCTCACCCTGATAATCCTCGCCATCGTCGTCATCTCCTTCCTGCCCGCCATCGGCGAATTCATCCGCCACCGCCGCCGTTCCGCGTGAGGGTGGCGCCGGGTAGCTACGGCGGCCGGGTACTACATTTTGAAACAATTATTCCGGAACATTCGGCCGGGAGCCAAGTCATAATGTCGCCACGCGTATCGCGTGAGATTTCCGGAGGAGCAAAACATGAAAAAGAGTCTGTTGGCCTTGAGCCTGGTTTCCCTGTATGGCGGCGCTTACGCGGCTGATTTCACCGATACCGCACGCGTCGTTTCCAGTACCCCGATCTATGAACGCGTCAGCGAACCGAAGCGCGAATGCTGGACGGAGACCGTGCAGGTCGCCCCGAAGGAACGCTCCATCGGCGGGGCCGTGATCGGCGGCGTTGCGGGCGGCCTGCTGGGCAGCCAGGTCGGCGGCGGCAGCGGCAATACTGCGGCAACGGGCGCGGGCGCCGTGGCCGGTGCGGTGATCGGCGACCAGGTCGCCAATCCGGACAGCAACCGTTCCGCAACCGGCGCGGTGGTTGGTGGGGTGGCCGGCGCGGTGATCGGTAGCCAGGTCGGCGGCGGCACGGGCAATAAGGCGGCGACCGCAGTGGGTGGCATTGCCGGCGCGGTGATCGGCGATCGCGTCGCCAATCCTAGCCAGCCGCGTACCGAGCAGGTCGAGCGTTGCCGCGAAGTGCAAGCCAGCCGCGAAGTCATCAAGGGCTACAACGTGACCTACCGCTACAACGGCCAGGACATCACCACCACCCTGCCGTACCAGCCCGGTTCGACCATCCGCGTGGGGGTGAGTGTCATCGAGGATCAGCGCGGCAGCCGCTATGAAGATTCCCGGGATCGCCGCAATGAGGACTGGCAAAAACGCCGTTATGAAGACCAGCAAGATCGCCGTTATTTTAAGTAATCCCAATTTTCTATTTCAAAGGTCAAATAACTCGGTAGAGGTATGATTTAACCAGCCGCTGAATGGGTTGCAGTTGCTGTGGCCGCAAATTGCACAACCCGCATTGATAAGGAGCATACGATGATGAAACGACCATTAATGGTATCCGCGCTGGCAACTATTCTGTCCCTGTCCGGCGGATTCGCGTTGGCGGCTGACCAGGAGCCAGCCAAGGAAAAGGCACAAACACAAAAGCAAGAGCAAATCTATGGCAGTCAACTGATGACACGACAAGAGCGTGCCGAACACCGTGCCAAAATGCGCGCTGCAAAGACTGCTGAAGAGCGAGAGCAAGTCCGTAAGGAACAACACGAGGCTATGAAAGAGCGAGCCAAGGCGCGTGGTGTGACCCTGCCCGATGAGCCGCCTGCCAGAGGGGGCGGCATGGGATCCGGTGGGGGTCGCGGCCGCTGATCTGGGTGCGCTTCAGGGGGGGCTGCGCGATAAGGCCGCGCAACCCCCTGAGTTTGAATGATGGCTTGTAAGTGGCGACTTGGCACAGGGCTGTCGTGCTTATATCAAAAAAGGCGCGATAGATCACGCCCTGCGATATTGCGCTATTAATGGGAAAACGGGATTTAGTCGAAGCGGCCTGTGATGTAGCGGCTTCGACGTAACACGCTATACGCATGAGTGGCTACGGCATAACCTGAAGGTTAGCCTGCGCCGCTACATCACTGGGCGATTAACCAAATCGCCCAGTGATGTAGTCTTCAGTTTCCTTGCGCTTCGGATTGGTGAACACCGTGCTGGTGTCGCCGAACTCGATCAGATCCCCCAGGTACATGTAGGCGGTGTAGTCGGAGACGCGTGCGGCCTGTTGCATGTTGTGCGTAACGATGACGATGGTGAAGTCTTCCTTCAGCTCGTCGATCAGTTTCTCGATATGCGCGGTGGAGATCGGGTCGAGTGCCGAGGTCGGTTCGTCGAGCAGCAGCACCTGCGGCTTGACAGCGATGGCGCGTGCGATGCACAGGCGCTGCTGCTGGCCGCCGGAAAGTCCGGTGCCGCTCTGCTTGAGCTTGTCCTTGGCTTCGGTCCACAGCGCGGCCTTGCGCAACGCCCATTCGACGCGCTCATCCATGTCGTTCTTGTTGAGCTTCTCGTAGAGCTTTACGCCGAACGCGATGTTGTCGTAAATCGACATCGGGAACGGTGTGGGCTTCTGGAACACCATGCCGATTCTGGCGCGCAGCATGTTCAGGTCCTGCGACTTGTCGAGGATGTTCGCGCCGTCCAGCAGGATTTCCCCGGTGGCTCTCTGCTTGGGGTAGAGCTGGTACATGCGGTTGAAGGTGCGCAGCAGCGTGGATTTGCCGCAGCCGGACGGCCCGATGAAGGCGGTCACCATCTTCTCGGCGATGCTCAGGTTGATGTTCTTGAGCGCGCAGTAATTGCCGTAATAGAAGCAGAGGTCTTTTACGATGATCTTCGGGTTGACGGTGATTTCGGCATTCATATGCGAATCCTGTTAATGAGAGGCGGACTTCTGGCGGAACAGCACGCGCGCCAGGATGTTGAGCGTCAGCACGCTGAGGGTGATGAGCAGCGCGCCGGCCCAAGCCAGTTTTTGCCAGTCTTCGTAGGGGCTCATGGCAAACTGGAAGATCACCACCGGCAGGTTTGCCATCGGCTGGTCCATGTTGCTGTTCCAGAACTGGTTGTTCAGCGCGGTGAACAGCAGCGGTGCGGTCTCGCCGCTGATGCGCGCGACGGCCAGCATCACGCCGGTGATGATCCCGGCGCGCGCGGCGCGCAGGGTGACGAAGTTGATGATCTTCCACTGCGGGGCGCCGAGCGCCGCCGCCGCTTCGCGCAATGTGTTGGGCACCAGGCGCAGCATGTTCTCGGTGGTGCGGATCACGATCGGGATCACGATGATGGCCAGCGCAAATGCGCCCGCCCAGCCGGAGAAATGCTTGACGTGGACGACATAGACTTCATACACGAACAGACCGATCACGATGGATGGCGCGGAGAGCAGCACGTCGTTGATGAAGCGCGTGATCGGGGCGAGCCAGCCGCGCTGGCCGAATTCGGCGAGGTAGGTGCCGGCCAGGATGCCGATGGGCGTGCCGATCAGCACACCGACCAGCGACATTGCCACGCTGCCGACGAGGGCGTTGAGCAGGCCGCCATCGCTGCCCGGCGGCGGGGTCATCTGCGTGAATACCACCGGGGCGAGCGCGGGCAGGCCATGTACCAGCAGCGTCCATAGTATCCAGCACAGCCAGAACAGGCCGAACGCCATGGCCAGCATCGAGACGGCGAGGCCCAGGGCGTTGACGATACGGCGGCGTGTGTAGAGTCCCAGCATGATCGTTATGTGGCCTGGCCTTCGCGCTTGCCGAGTTTGTAGAGCATGTAGCGCGCGAGCGACAGGACCACGAAGGTGATGAAGAACAGGATCAGGCCGAGCTCGATCAGCGCGGCGGTGTAGAGCTCTCCGTAGGCCTCGGTGAATTCGTTGGCGAGCGCCGAGGCGATGCTGTTGCCGGGCATCAGGAGGGACTTGCTCAGTTCATGCGCATTGCCGATGACGAAGGTGACGGCCATGGTTTCGCCCAGCGCGCGCCCCAGCCCGAGCATGATGCCGCCGACTACGCCGATCCGGGTGTAGGGCAGCACGACTTTCCACATGACTTCCCAGGTGGTCGCGCCCAGGCCGTAGGCCGATTCCTTGAGCAGCGTGGGCACCACTTCGAACACGTCGCGCATCACCGAGGCGATGAACGGGATCACCATGATGGCGAGGATGATGCCGGCGGTCAGCATGCCGATGCCCATCGGCGGCCCGGAGAAGAACGGGCCGATGTACGGCATCGCCCCGATATGGTCGTTGAGCCAGGGCTCGACATGGTCGGCGAACAGCGGCGCGAACACGAACAGCCCCCACATGCCGTAGATGATGCTGGGGATGCCTGCCAGCAGTTCGATGGCGATGCCGAGCGGGCGGCGCAGGATGCGCGGCGACAGTTCGGTGAGGAACAGGGCGATGCCGAAGCTGACCGGGATGGCGATGGTGAGCGCGATGGCGGAGGTGACCAGCGTGCCGACGATGGGGATCAGCGCGCCGAACTGCTCGTTGACCGGATCCCACTCGGAGCTGACCAGGAAGCCGAAGCCGAATGCACGGATGGCGGGCATGCTGCCGACGAGCAGCGAGACGAGGATGGCCGCGAGCAGGGCCAGCACGCCGAACGCAGAGACGCGCGTCAGGTTGCGGAACAGCAGGTCCAGCACGGTGTGCCGCCTAAGGCTGGCTTCGCGTAAAAACATCGGCATGTTGAGTTCGTCAATAAAAATTAGCGGGGGCGAGAGCCCCCGCGATTATAACTTGGCAGCCTATTGCACCAGCGCCTTGCCTGCCGCGTCCTTGACCTGCGCTTTCCATGCGGCGCGGATCAGCTTCACGACGTTCTCCGGCAGCGGCACGTAATCCAGGTCGGTCGCCAGCTTGCCGCCCTTGCCGTAGGCCCAGTCGAAGAACTTCAGCACTTCCTTGCCGGTTTCCGGTTTTTCCTGCACCTTGTGCATCAGCACGAAAGTCGCGCCGCTGATCGGCCAGCTTTCCTTGCCCGCCTCGTCGGTCAGAATCTTGTAGAAGCCCGGCGCCTTGTCCCATTTTGCGCCGGCTGCCGCGGCCTTGAAGCTGTTTTCCTCCGGCTTGACGAACTGGCCGTCGCGATTCTTCATCTGCACGGTGTTCATCTTGTTCTGCAGCGCATAGGCGTATTCCACATAACCGATGGAGCCCTTGATGCGCTGCACGTAGGAGGCCACACCCTCGTTGCCCTTGCCGCCGGTGCCCGCCTTCCAGGAGACCGCCGTGCCTTCGCCGACGGCAGACTTCCAGTCTGCGCTGGCCTTGGACAGGTAGTTGGTGAAGATGAAGGTGGTGCCGGAGCCGTCCGAGCGGTGCACTACCGTGATATTGTCGGCGGGCAGCTGGATGTCCTTGTTCAGCGCCGCCAGCGCGGGATCGTTCCACTTGGTGATCTTGCCCAGGTAGATGTTCGCCAGTGTCGCGCCGTCCAGCTTCAACTGGCCCGCATTGATGCCCTTGATGTTGACCACCGGCACCACGCCGCCGATTACGGTCGGGAATTGCATCAGGCCGCTCTTGTCGAGCTCTTCAGGCTTGAGCGGCATGTCGGATGCGCCGAAATCCACGGTCTTGGCGGTGATCTGCTTGATGCCGCCGCCGGAGCCGATGGACTGGTAATTCATCCCGACGCCGGTCTGCGCCTTGTAGGCCTCGGCCCACTTGGCGTAGATCGGGTAGGGGAAGGTCGCGCCCGCGCCAGTGATGTCGGTTGCCCGGCTCGCGCCCGCGCAAGCCAGCGCGGCGGCGGCTGCGATGCCGATGGCGAATTGCCTGAGTTTGCCGTTCATAGGGTCTCCGTGAGGTTATTTTGTTGCCGTCAGCCGGTGAAATCCGGCAATGCCTTCATGCGGAGCGCATGATAGGGGGCTTGTGTGACAGAAGTATTACAAGGGGCAAAACACCGGCCTGCAAAATTCGGGTTGAATATTCCGCATTCCTTCGGTAGAATCCGCGCTCTTTTGAATTCCGGTTGGAGTAGAACCATGGCACGTGTATGTCAAGTGACGGGAAAAGGCCCGATGGTCGGGAACAACGTTTCCCATGCGAACAACAAAACCAAGCGCCGCTTTTTGCCGAACCTGCAACGCCGCCGCTTCTGGGTTGAAAGCGAAAATCGCTGGGTCAGCCTGCGCCTGACCAATGCGGCGCTGCGCACCATTGACAAGAACGGCATCGACGCGGTGCTGGCTGAAATGCGCGCCAACGGCGAGAAAATCTAAGGAGAACGAACATGGCAAAAGGCGCACGTGAAAAGATCAAGCTGGAATCCTCCGCCGGTACGGGGCATTTCTACACCACCAACAAGAACAAGCGCACCACCCCGGAAAAGCTCGAATTCATGAAGTTCGACCCGGTGGCCCGCAAGCATGTCACCTACAAGGAAACCAAGCTGAAGTAA
>CAYNYH010000038.1:0-18730 GCA_964401425.1 uncultured Gallionella sp.
ACGGTGTGGAGCAATGACGGCATTTCAAAGGAGTACTCCTTCATATTCAGTTGCGATCAGTGGATGGCTGGCATCCTTGGTCGAAAGCTCGGTAATAGCCAGCGGCCAAGCGATGTTCAAGCGTGCATCCTGCGGGTTCAGGCCGGCTTCGGCAGCGGGATTGTGCGAGGCGGAGTGACAATAAAGCAACTCCACATCATCCGTCAGTGCCTGAAAACCATGGGCAAAACCTTCAGGGATCAGCAGTGCACGGCCATTGTCTGCCGAGAGGCGTTCCGCGTGCCAGTGTAGAAAGGTTGGTGAGCCGGCCCGCACATCTACCGCTACATCGTACACCTCGCCACGGATACAGCTCACCAGCTTCATTTCTGCGTGTGGCGGGTATTGAAAGTGCATGCCGCGCACTGTGCCGCGTTTGGCTGTGTAGGTGTGGTTGATCTGCGCTACGGGCTTCAACCAGTTGGCAATAGCCAGCTCTTCAGCGCAGAACAAGCGCGCCAGAAAACCGCGGCTATCGCCCAGGCGCTTGCGTTCGACGAGCTTGAGCCCGGCCAGCGGCAGATCAGTCACGGCAAAACGGTTCACGGCAGCGCCTCGTAAGCAGCAATCTCAGCCTCGCACAAGTTCCTTGCATCGGCGCCTGCCTGCTGCGCCCGATACCAGGTCATCGTGCGATTCACCGTTTCGGCCAATGCCCATTTTGGTGCGATGCCCAACAATATTCGTGCCTTGGCGACTTCCAGAGCCAGACAGCCAGCTTCGTGCACCCCTTCGGTGCCGTCACCATAGACCACCTCGCCGTTGCCGTAGTCAGTGCGGGCCAGCTCTACCACCTGGCGCACAGTGGCGGCCTTATCCGTTTGCGGCCCGAAGTTGTAGGCGCCGGCCAATCCGGGTTGCTGCCATAGTTTGTGCGCCAAGGTTAGATAACCGGCCAGCGGCTCCAGCACGTGTTGCCAGGGGCGAATCGCCTGTGGGCGGCGGATTTCCAGCGGTTGGCCAGACTGCCAAGCGCGTACTGCATCGGGGATCAGCCGGTCTTCCGACCAGTCACCACCGCCGATGACATTGCCTGCACGGGCACTGGCCACCGCTACACCCTGTTCGGCCAGGAAAGCATCGCGGTAGCTGGCAATGATGATTTCGCTGGCCGCCTTGCTGGCGCTGTAAGGGTCGTGGCCGCCTAGTGCATCGCTCTCACGGTACGGGTAAAGCCACTCATTGTTGTGATACACCTTGTCGGTGGTCACCATCACTGCAACCTTCACGCTATCAAGCCTGCGCAACGTATCCAGCAGGTGTGCGGTGCCCATGACATTACTGCCAAATGTTGCCAACGGTTCGCGGTAGCTTGCCCGCACCAGGGGTTGCGCTGCCAGATGGAAGACAATTTCTGGTCGAGCAGTGGTCACTATGGATGAAAGCGCGGCCATATCGCGGATATCGCAGAAATGGCTATTCATGCCTTCTGCCACGCGGGCGAGCTCAAACAAACTAGGGGCGGTATTCGGGGGCAAAGAAATGCCGGTAACGTGCGCACCCAGTCGCTGCAGCCACAGCGCCAGCCAGCTGCCCTTGAATCCGGTGTGGCCCGTCAATAGCACGCGTCGCCCGCGCCAGAAGTCAGGCCTCAGATTTGCCGAACTCTCCATTACCAAAGTTTCCACGGTGCCTTGCCAGAGGCCCAAAGATCTTCAAGATGATTTTTCTCGCGCAGAGTGTCCATCGGCTGCCAGAAACCATTGTGCTCAAAGGCCATCATTTCGCCCTTCTGTGCAAGCTTGGTGAGCGGCTCTCCTTCCCAGCTGCTGTGATCGCCCTCTATGAGGTCAAGGCATTTCGGCGAAAGCACAAAAAAGCCACCATTGATAAGCCCGCCGTCGCCTCGCGGTTTTTCAGTGAAGCCCGTCACCTGCGCGCCCGATCTCTCCAAGGCGCCGTAGCGACCCGGAGGCTGTACGGCTGTAACGGTAGCCAGTTTCCGGTGCTGGCGATGGAATTCGATTGACGCCCGAATATCGACATTGCTGACACCATCGCCGTAGGTGAAGCAGAAATCATCTTCGTTTCTGATGTAATCGGCCACGCGCTTGAGACGCCCCCCGGTGAAAGTGTCTTCGCCAGTATCGACCAGCGTTACTTTCCAGGGCTCGGCCTTCCTATGGTGTACCTCCATACGGTTGTCCGCCATGTCGAAGGTGACGTCAGACATATGCAGGAAGTAGTTGGCGAAGTACTCCTTGATCAGGTAACCCTTGTAGCCGCAGCAGATCACAAAATCGTTGACGCCATGTGCGGAATATATCTTCATGATATGCCAGAGGATCGGCTTGCCGCCGATTTCGATCATCGGCTTTGGCTTGAGGTGAGTTTCTTCGGAGATGCGGGTTCCGAGGCCACCGGCGAGGATGACGGCTTTCATACAATCTTACCTCCTGAAAAGTCGGCGCTGGCAGAACGGCGATTATCCGTTGCCCCCGCCAGCGTATAACCATCCATATTTGATGATGCTTGGCGAATTTTATTTTTTGTGTGATTAGCGTCGAGCATATCCGCGAGTGGTGGCTTTGCTGGATTGGGCAGTATTTTCCATTGCTTAAGTGGCAAAAATACCAGTCGGCTCAGCTAGATTTATCGATTAGTTCAAGACGAAGTTTCGTGGTTTCCGAGAGCAGATCACTCACCGTATCCACTTCCACCCATCCACCATGCACTAACACTGCGTCAAGCCTGCAATTCAGGTCTATCATCGCCTGCAACAAATCAGTCATATAGGCTTTTTCCAGCGGCTTCCCGCGCAGAGAGCCGGCCGTTTTGGCGTCATGAAATGTCTTTTTCAACAGTTGTACGCCCTTGGCTGAGAACTTCATTAGCCCCATGTACTGACCCTCAATTTCAGCGAGAGACTTGGGCTTCTGTCCAATCTCCAGGATTCTCCCATCGGCCGCCAGCTTGAGTGTTTCGGCATCATCCAGTGGGTCTTCGTTGCGTGCGCGCCAGTAGGATTCCCAGTCGAGGTCAATTGCCACAGCGATATCTGCTTTGGATTTTAAAAGTGCCTGTAGCACTTCCCGTGAATAAACAATGTCTCCGTAACAAAGGAGCACATCGCCCTCAAGGTCATCCTCCGCGCAAAACAAAGTCCAGACCATGTTTGTTTCGGCGTACCTTGGATTCACTCGAATCTCGATGCCAGAACGTTCCAGCATTTCAACGCGATACCCGCCGATTAAAATAATGGGGTCTATTGCTTCAGTCGCCAGTATAGCCAACTGGCGATCCAGCAAGCTATATCCGTCAACTTCTACCAAGCACTTGGGGCGATCCAAGGTGTAAGGCCGCAAACGCGTGCCTTCACCGGCCGCAAGAATAATTGCCTTTAATTTAGCTTTATTGTCCACTGATGTTAGCGCCTCAACGTTGATCATTAACTGTATTGACTAAACCATTTCTCTTTTTGTGACTTTGAAGGAAGATGTTTCCAAGCATTATGCTCAATATCAAGACTCCCATTGAAGAAAACATATTGGGGTTTGAAATGCACATCACGAGATAGGCCGTATACCCCATTGCGATGGCCTTCTCCGCGTGGCTGCGATTATTCGCGAATGCATGCCAGACCGGAAATAGTAGCAAGCTAAACATGATTGCAGCGCCAAACAAACCAAAGTTCCTGATTACCTCCAGATATGTAAGTTCCGTGACATATACGTAACCTCTGCTCTCCATGGCGACATATGCACCAAGCCCCTGGCCGAATAGCAGTGTCAAGGGGTCTGAAAAGGCGCTAGCGTAATCTGAAAGCATCGACAATTTGATTTGGTTGGCACGTTCGGTTGGATTAAAGAAAGCTTGCAACTCATCGGTAAAAACAGCCGTTAAGGACGCAACAGCAACCAAGCCGAAGAGCGCGCCCATGATTTTGTGTTTTGCATATATAAACGCCAGGGCTATGGGCAGCAAAATAGCTGCCAAGATGTTGTTCCGTGTCCCGGCCAATAGCATAGCTGCCACATTTATGGTGACCGCCCCCCAAAGAAGCCACTTAGCCCCCGCTCGGGGGCACGATTTGGCGATACTGTAATAGTAGGCGATCGAAATGGCCAGCATCGGTGAGGTCACGAAGTAGACTTGCAACAAGGTCAGGTTTGAACTGTATGCACGATTATCCATGAACAGGATGCCGGTACTCGGACCTAGCACATACAACAAACCATAGAACTCCGGAAATAGTTGTAGCGCAAGGAATACGCCGATGATCATAAGAGCGAGAACGGTAAGAACAGCACAGAGGCGAGGTAAAAGGTTTACCCTATTGAGAA
The DNA here is from genome assembly GCA_964401425.1 of uncultured Gallionella sp. GTDB lineage: Bacteria > Pseudomonadota > Gammaproteobacteria > Burkholderiales > Gallionellaceae > Gallionella. The sequence goes on from CAYNYH010000038.1 coordinate 4,323, forward strand.
ACAGCAACACCGCTAGCGTGATTAAAATATAACCCTTGAGCATTGCAAATCCTTCGAAGGGTTCCGCGCCGTTTGTAATGTAATACCATATTATCGATAGAGTCGGGATCAGGATGAACAATGCGACATACATCAGCAAGCCAGGAGGCATACGCATCTGCTCTCGCGACCAGAAATAAAGAATCAAGGTGAAGACCCAGCCAAGGATGAACAGCCAAACCTTGAGCCCCAGCACCTTGTCAGCAGGATCGAATACGCAGGAAATCAGGAGCAGGAGGAGAATGAAATTAAGCCACCCACTTTGTACGCCGTGCTTGGGATTCATCAATCAACGATCCGCAAAAATACAAAGCATGCGTATACGCCAGTGAAAGTACAAATGGCTATGGATATCTCATGCTTCATGGCACAGTCACTATGTTAGGCCTGATCACTCAATGCTCTCAGCAAGATTTATTTTTAATATTAGAAACACTAATATCAGAAATAATTTCATCTAACATCTTGTCAATTATTCTCGCTGATAACACGCGGTGTAAATATACGATCACCACAACAGGATAGGTAAATCCATACAACTCAATGAATAACAATCTACCCAGACCAAATGAATCTGGATCGATAACTTTTTGATACATAAAATCCAAAAAAAGAACACACCCGAACACATAGAATACATACGGAAAATCGTAATACTTCGTTAAAGTTAAAAATAACCTTTTCACAATTCCATAGATTGAGCTTCTTTCAGGGTTATTGGTCTCAGGATGTTCTAATTTATTCGTGCTGACCACACCTGTTTTCAGATACCTCAATACGTGCTTGAGTAAAGCAACATGTACGCCATAGACAACCACGAACGGCAGTATGAATGAGCACAAGGTGGCAACCATTCCAAAATACAGCGCCAGTTTATTACCGCTAATCTCAAACAGACCAAGAGTAATACCGGCAAAAAAAGTCGGCAATATGACGATATGATGCAATTTATCCAAATAGGAACCTTGCTTAGATGTCATTTGCCGGTACCTGCTAACTTCGCCATCTGAAAAGTCAGACAGTATCGCGAAAATTAATAGTACCGAACCCCAAATAATTTCATTAAAAGCATATGCAATACCACTGAATATTGAAAAAACTATCCCCAGCACGGTAATTGCATTTGGGGTCAATGGTGTTTTCAGCAACAACCACGTCAAGTATATGGAGAAGATTCGTACAAATCTAAACCCTTTAGGGGCTTCCTCATGATGATCCATGCTTTCCTGGCACAACAATCTCAGTTCAGCTATGGTGTGGCAATTTTTTGGATTATGTATCATGTTGATAGGCTATCAAGAATAATCAAAATCGATTGGAGCCGTTGAATATAGCAGGTGATGAGTCACGTGATGCTCGGCGTTCTGGCACTGTCCGCAGAACAGTTGATGCGATGAAGCCGAAAAATCGTCCCCAGCGGACGAACGAGGCCACACAGCAATTTGAAATCCTGATTTTTGTAAGAGGCTCACCTCTCGGTTAATTGTTGAATGATTTTATCAAACGACTGTTTCCAGTCGGTGGGAAGCCCGTTGTTGCGATAATTATGTTCGCGCACGCGAGAATCCATTGCAATTTCCACAGCATGTCGGAGTGCATCCACGAGCGCGTTGCGATCCAGATCCGCGCAAATCAGATTGGCCGAGTAACCGCCCAAATCACGCTTGCCGGCGAATCGATTGGTAACTACTACAGCGCCACTCGCAACGAGATCAAGAGGCGGGTAACTAGGGTGAGGGGTGTACATCAGACTCAGTCCGAGATCTATAGAACCCACCAACTCTGCGTATTCTGACCAAGTCAGGTTTTCGCATTTCGTAGGCACGTATCCATCGCCGAACGTTACGGTTGGTATGTCCTTGCCGACGAGATAGATTTCCCATGTGTCAAGATCAAGTATTTGCCGCAAGACTGCCTGCTCAATAACCTCAATGCCCAGATAGAAAAGATTACGCGGGTTGTTGGGCCGAGCATAGAAGAAAAATTTGCGTTTCCCGCCTTGGCTATTTGCGCGGGGATGAAAAATCTGAGTAGGAAAAGCTGGCTCGAACCACATTGCTTGCGCCGCCATATTATCAAAACCATCCTGAACAAAGTGGTCAAATAAAAGCTTTGTGTTGATCAGAAAACGTATATCGCGATTACGTAGAATCGCTTCGCATCTAAACCGGTCATCACCAAACGGATAAAACATCCGCTCATCTTCTTGCAACAAATAAATAATTTTATCGTTAGGCACATTCGGTAGAGTAGCGGCGGTGGTCCACCATGAAGTGGTTATGAACAAATCCTCTTTAGCAATATCAAGTTCGCATTTTGGATCATAAAAAGCGGCAAACTTGAACTGGATATCATGTTCTAGTTTTATTCCATAGAGAGACAGGAGATGGTCAACATTTTCGGATTTGGCACGCTCGGTGCGGGTAATAATTCGCAACTGTGCATTCCATTTGTTTGCAAGAAGCGCCGCGAAAATCAGTGATGTGCCTACGCCCCCAAACAGGAAACCGCTGCTGATACTGTCGGTCACGATGTTTACACGACGTATCGGAGAATCCGGTAAAAAATGAGTGCGCAAAGGCGTGACTGCCAGGAAGCGGGCATGCGAAATTTCTGCAGCGTTTGTAACCCTGTTGTCGTCAGGCTTTGAATCTGGCAACTGATCAGGGCGATGGAGTTTATGCGCCAGCTTACGAAAAATGAGCTGTTGCAGCGCCTTGGTTCCAAGAATGCGCCAATAGCAATAAACCTTGTAGATGCGATCAATCAATTAATATTCCAATCTCAAAGTCCTCTAAAAATCTGCTTACGAGCCTGATAATTCAACTTCATTGCCCACGTAATATCCGATTAAGCCTCTTGATATCCTGCGGAGAGAAGGGCGCCTCACGTTCCGGGTGCCACATCCATCCTTCCCACGGCAATTTAATGTGTTTTATCGCCTCTATCGCACCATCTTCTGCCCGTGCTGCGACCTCGAACCCATCAGGGCAAGATGCCAAGCACCAGTTGTGATAGCTGTTCACGTTGGCCGGCCATTCATCCTGCCGGGTGGCAACCACTAATCGATGCCGGCTTCCGACATGTCCCTCTTTCCTGGACAGGCCAGCGCCGGCCCACGCAGCCATCATCTGTAGTCCACGGCAAATCCCCAGAACCGGCACCCGTTTTGCCTCGGCCCACGAAAGAAGATAACGTTCAGTGGCATCTCGCGCAGGATACTCACCGATATCGTTGCCGCCAGACAGAATCAGTGCGCCGGGCTGTATGGCCTGTAGCCAGTTTTCGAGCACTGACTCATCCGGATGGCAGCTATCTGAAAGGTTGTTTGGAACAGCAACCGGCAGAAACCCCGCATGTACCAGCCACTGTACAAGCCTCTGATCCAGCGCATCGCGAAGTTCGTCACGGCCCGCAACGCTATCTATCCGCTGGGTTACTCCAACTACAATTTTAGAATTTGGGTTGATGATCAAATTTTTTGGGCGATGAGAACATAAATATTGCAGAACTGATCCGGGAAGAAACGCATCAGAAAATTCTGCAACCGCTGGCCGAACCACGACAAACGATAGCCTTCAGCGCGGGCCTTATTTTCATCGAATTGCTTATGGCCGGCGGAACGGAAAATGGCGAACTTGTACAGAATGGGCATGTTCTCCACCGGTCCGATAAATTCGATGGTAAAACCAGCACGCGTGAATAGTTGTTCATATTCACTGCGGGTCAGATTCATTTTATGAAAAGATCGTGTCTTGTTTTCGCCACCCTTGGCCTTTGCTTTCCTGTTGGTCAGCCAATCCGTAAGCTTGGTTTGAATGTTGTCAGCCCGGAAGGAAGCGCAGACTAATCCGCCTTTTTCCAACACCCGATGCGTCTCCTGAATAGCTTTATCCAGGTCGTGCTCAAGGTTATGGTACAGGCCAAAAGCAAGGACATACTTGAACGACTGGTCGGCAAATCTCAGATTAGTTATATCGCCCACCTCTGCCTGCAGTGTTGGGTCGATTTCCTTAAGCTTGCTGATCGCAACATCGATGAAATCAAAACCGAGGATGTCGTAGCCACGGTCATGGTAGTAACGCAAAACACGCCCGGCGCCACAACCCGCCTCCAGAATTTTCCCGTCTTTATTTTTGACCGTCATCTGGGCGTATTTGAGTGGATATACGCCCAGATTCTCCATCGGCGCATCCGCAGGAATATCATCCCAACGTTTTGTCCAATAATCCTTGTTGTTGGCATTTCGATAAGTTATTCTCATCAGGCTCTATTCCTTTTCTATATTATCGATTCATGCTTGGACTTCAGCCAAGTCGAGATTTCTTCTGCAACCAAACGGTTCCCATCAGCCGACAGATGCCCGCCGTATTGATCGTTGATGTAGAGTTTTTCAAATCCGGTGTTAATAAATTTCTCGGTAAGATCGAGGACGGGTAGCTGTAGCGCCAAATCACTAAAGTAACCTTGATAAGGCGCGGTTTTATTTTTATTCAACCTGAGATCAAGCAATTGCGGCATCACAACGACCAATGGGGTATGCCCACGGCGCTGCGCTTCTTCCTTAAATCGTAGCAATATCGCACTTAAAAGATTTGTTGATTTGCTATCGCTATATAGCCGATAAGCATCGCGAAGGTTATTTTTCATCACTAATGTGAATGGAAAATTTTCTATCCTATGGCTTGAAATACCTAAAGCACGTAATGCTCCCCGAACTGCTACTGCCGAAATCAGCATACTTTGTTTCAATGGATTCCGCATTAGGCTAAAGGTATAAGGAAAACGAAATTGGTGCGAGCGGAATTTTTTCTCATAGAAGCCATCGGCCTGACGTATTTCAGGGAGTTTTTCCTGAAAACCAGCAAAATCCTCCGCGCTGCGAACGAGATTTTCCAGCAGGATTAATCGACCTTCCGAGTCGAGTATGAATCGCGGTTTAAATGCGAAAGTATTTCCGAATTCCAGGTAGTGCTTCCAGTAAGACTGTACCCGGCAGATCGTTTCAGGAACAAAACCCATAACAACTACCCGTACCGTGTCCGGCAAAGTCATGCCCTCGTAACGTAATAGTGCTTGGTCTACTCCATAGTTGCCAACGCCGAAATTCAAAACTCCAAAGCCTTCCTGCTGCGATAGTTGAGCCTCCCAGGTTTCGTTGTCTTCCACCTGCCTGCAAAATGCATAGGAATCACCAAAAGCCGCTATGACCGGCGGCGATTTGTCAAACGTGTTGGTGCGTGACCCCACTGAATCAATATGAAAGGTAACAGGCCCATTTTGACCATTTTCGATTCCGCTGGAGTTGGGTCTGCGCACCCAGCCCAGATGCGGGTCGAAACTGTAATCCATGAATTTTTGCAGTGCCCGAGAATCGAAGATTGGTGATTCGTCACGTTTTGTTATCAGCCACGGAAAACTTCGTCGTTGCAGGCCCACTATTATAAATAGCCCGACTTCGACAACTACTAATATAACAACCAACCCCAGTAAATTCATGCGCGTCCGAGTGCTTCTCGCACCGCACCAAGACTCATGATTCTGTCAGTCAATTCATCGAACTCAAGCCGATCAACATCATTCTCAATCACCAGCTCTGGATTTTCTGGTTCAGGGAAAGGTATGTCCACCCCCACCACGTTTATAATTTCTCCCCTCGCCGCTCTGGCGTACAAATTTTTAATATCACGCCTAAGCAGCGTTTGCATTGAAGCCTTGATATAAACCTCGGAATAATTGGGAATATTTTCTCTATTCCAACGCCGCCACTCCGGGAAAATTGAAAGAACAGCAGCAACTACGTGTATGCCTTGATCTGCAAGAAACTTTGATAGAACCGAGAGTCGTTCGGCATTGCGCCGCCGTCCTTCGATGGTATGGTCAACATCATTCCCGAAAAGGGTTCGTATCAAATCACCGTCCAATAGAACCACCTTGCCATTCAACTGACGAATGCGCTCGACTACTTGGCTGGCCAATGTTGTTTTTCCAGTGCCAGACAAGCCAATTATCCAAATAACCATAATGATTTCCTATTAGTGCAAGGGGTTAATCAACCCAGCGGCGCAATCAAGCAGAATCTGATTTGCGCTCATAAACACCTCGAACCGCTGCTCACCACAACCTATGGCGGCAGGGATGCCAAATTCGGCGCAACGAATCGCCATGTGTGAATTCGCGCCGCCGTATTTGGTAATAAGCCCGCCAATTTGTTGGGCAAAAATCCAGTCAAAACCGGGGTCTGCGTTTTCAATCAACACGATTTTACCTGTTAGTGCGGGCGCTGTTTGCCCTGCGAGCAGGCAGACACAGGCTGAGGTGATTTTCTTGTGCGTGATGAAATTCGGATGGCTGACCTGAAATGGCACGACATGCACGCCTGCCTCATCAAACAAAACCTGGGGGAGGCGTATTGCTGCACTCAACGCATGCCGCTCGGCTTCGTCTTCCGCAATCTGGCGCAGCCGTTCTTCGATGTTGCCTTCACTGCTTTTCGTGACAACATCGAGTAAATTGCCAATCGAGACATGGGACATTTCATCACGGCTCAAACCATGCTTCTCGCCAAAGCCGGCAATCAGCTCGAGCATTTCACTCACGGAACGGGTAAACACAAACTTGCCATGTTCACGGCCTACCGTGGCTGCCTGGACATAATCGAGCAATTTGCCGGCGTCGAGTTCCGGGAAACCTTCTGCCTGAAGAAGCCGATCAATCTCCCGTCTCTGCTGCGCGCTCAACACATACTCGTTGTGCTCTTGTTCGGGACGAACCTGCGCATCGTTCATCCCAAGATCGGGCATCTGATCATAACGGCGCGACAGGATGTCATAGGTGCCGGGGCGCAGGTGTCCATACTCCGCCATGAAGTCGGAACGCGACAGTTCGCCAAGCTGCAAACGGCGCATATCGTTCACCAGTGAACTGGCAACGGTTCGAACACTTGACTGAATTAACTGTATATCTTCCATCGTCAGGATACCGCGACGATTCAGCGACAGCAGAATCGTCCGCGCAATGAAACCATGGCGTGCCAGAATTGAAAAAGGCACGGTGCCCAGGCGAATGCAGTCGTCGATCATGCCAAACAGGGCGGTGACATCCTGCGTCAAGGTTAACTGGCGCGCATCGGCCTGTTTTCCGGACAGGCATTCCACCTTGGCTAACGCTTTGCTGATGCCACCCTCGCCATTGTCCGCGAGCAGTGCTCTCGTTTGCTGACGCAGCGCTTCCTTGAATTCAGATCGCTCCAGTTCACTGAGCGCTGTGCCTATCAACTCTTCGATTTTCTCGTCGATGTCGAAACTGTAAGTCGTAATTGCAACTTCAAATTCAACTTTGTCATGCAGTTCCGGATAATTCCGCAGCCGATTCACCCAGGCATCGACCAGCTTCTCGCTGATTTCCGGCGAAAGCCCGGCGGGCAAAAAAGAATGGAAGCTCAAGCGGGTGTCGATAAAAGGCTGGCCCGCGAGCAAGACCATCAAAGGCTGGCCGGTGGGGACGGCATAACCCATCGTATCCCTTGCGATGCGCCATGCATGATCGGTGATCAGGGTCCTATAGAGCGAGCAGGCCAAAGCCCGGGGCGCACGCCCTATCATTTCGGCAGGATTCCAGTCGGGCATCTGGCCGAGTACTGTGGTGTTGCCGTAAACGCCCATCATGGGTTGCAGCCGTGCTTTTACAAAAGCCTGAATACCTTGCAGCGCCACATCAATGCGTTTGGCAACCGCCCGATTCCAGTTGGGTTGTGTAGTGATCGCGCGAACCTGAAACAGATACGGCGTGTAGTCTTCGCCTAGTGCAAATTCCACATCCAGAAACTGGCTGCCCATGACCTGCTCGAGTTCCTGTACCGCTTTCATAAGCCTATGGAAGCGCTCCGAGCGCAGAGCTTGCGTTGCTCCGCGATGGATATAGAGCGTGCGATTAGCGTATTCACCGCCGCCGGATGTGACAGTGTTGGTTAGGCCGGATACATCGTCGTAGTTGATGACGTAATAAGGGGCGCCGGTATTGAGATCATGCGTAAAAACGACCCCGCTCATGCTGGTGTTCAGCACCATCTCTTGAACGATGACCTCATCTATCCTCGTTCGCGGGCGCTTGCGTTCATAGCTGGCAATCACCTTGGCGATCGCAGCATGAATGGCCTCAGAGTCTGTTGATGACACGTTAAGCACAGAATCGTACTCACCGGCCAGTGCACTTTGTGTGCCGTCCTCGTCGGCAGCCGAGGAGCGGATCACTAATTGACGGTTATTGAAGTGCTTGCTTATGTTGTCGACGGTTTTTCCCGGGTCCGATACGTATATTGAAACTTCGAAGACGAGAAGTTCAGGAACCCTAAATTGAGAGACCTTGTTTTTTAGTAAGCAAAGGGTTTGGCCCTTAGTGGCAGCTGCTATCATTTACTTGTAATTTTTACAGTTAGTTTTTGAGCGAGCCGGAAGATACTTCCCGCATAAAGTGCCAGAAGTTGCACGGGATTCGATACAAGCGCACCCCATAAAATTTTTGCCGCTTTGCTTCGCGTCATATCTGAATCGAGCCCGAGATATTTACTGGCAAGCAGTCGCTGCTCATCGCTGACTGCATCTATCCGCTGCGAAAGCAGCAATCGCAGCTGCGCTAAACCCTTAATATCATCTTCATCGCCGTAGTCTCTTAAATTTAAAAGACCCTCGGGAACCGCCCCTGTACCGTTCATGCGGTATTCGGGGGGGGCGCCAAAAAGGAAAAAAGGAATGCCTGCCTCGAGAATGTAGAACGTATGTGATCCGATGTTTGGCGATGTGGCATAACGGAACTGATAGATCAGGGAATAAAATCGATCAACAAAATCCCGTGCACCTGCCGATCCCGCTGTGACAAGGGGAATCCCGTATTTTCTGAGTTTCTTATGAATATTTTTCTCTATGTCATGATATGAAAGACATATGGCAATTGGCTGGCATTCTTCCGGCAACTTTTTAAGGGAATCTATGTAACCATCAATATTCTTATATTGCGTGTTGCAAGCACTATTTGAATGCGCCCAAAAAACCAGCGTTCCACTTCGTGCAGATGGGGGGTTGCCCCAAAATTTTTTCCTGTAAAAAACCCACGGATGAGGAACGTGATAGGAAGCTTTTTTGTGCACCATCTGCATGGCGGTCGATTTTTTTTTATTCCAGGTGAAATAAATTCTATAGGGGGAATCGGTCTCGTTTGGCCAGCACCTGGACTCCCAATGAACGCCGTGGTCTGATGAAAAACAAAGAGGTAAAAACGAGGGGTAGCGCGCCCATTTACGGAAACATTTACCAAAACTGGTGCTTTCTGACTCCGCGGCCGCCCATGGAGTCAGCCCACGCTCAAGCAACGAATGTTGGCTGAGGCGTTCAAGCTTCTCATCAGAAAATCCTTCTCTTGCTTCTTCATAGCCCTTGCTAAAAGACCTCATACCGGGAAACCTTTCCCGATAGTTATGTATTTCGCGTCACGATCAAATTCAAACTTGTCATTAGCCCTAAAATTCACTGGCATGTCGTTGCTATCAATATGCCTGACGGTATCAAAATCGTGGCGTGTACTCCAGCCATTGAATTCCCACTTTCCAAATTCAATTGGATTCCAAAAGTTCGGGTTTCTATGCTGGTCCATGATAAATTCAAGCGATCGTTGCGTAACACCCAACCAGTCCATAAAAAGCTGTATGTATTCCACTGGCGCTTGCTCATGGTGGCGCACTAACGCAAGGCCTTGATCGCGCGTCAGACGGCCATGCCGGATTTCACGGCAAGCATGATCCGTCACCTTGGAAAAGCCATGCTTGAACAGTTTAAGCTGATCATGAAGATTCATGTAATTAAAGCAGTCGACATAGTCATAGCAATCAAATGTACGGGAAAAACAAGCTGTACGGTATTCATGCTCGCGCATCATCTGCTCATGCTGGGCTTTCGGATCCCAACGCACATAATTGCCTAAATAAATGCCTCGCACACCCACGGCATTCAGGTCATGATCATCAGGGTATCGGTACTGCCAGATATCTTCCTCTTTGAGCGTATCAAAAATTGAAAGTAAGTCATCTGCTTCACACCCCATCAAGTCATGATCTTTTCGATATCGACGGGTCATTTCGACCTCATGCTCATGAGAGAACATCCCGACCTGCTCAAGGCCTTGATGCGCACCCCAGATAATCAGCGGGATTTTATAGCGGACTGCAGTTTGAACCGGGAATACGGTATGCCCTGCCAATATCGGCCAGTAGATACTGCCAAAACGGTGCAATGTGCTGCGAGTGATCTTCTTGACCGAAATCGGGTTGACATTTTGATACAAGATATCGCAGTTAAAGCGGATACGAAGATTGGCAAGATTACGTATGCCCAGCGGGGTATTGAAATACTTGTTGTAAGTTACCAACAATGGGTTTAGACCCAGGCGCTCCTTGACCAGGTGAACAATATAGTAAGAATCCTGCGCACCCGTTACCGGAATGATGCAGTCGTAATTGGTCCCATCTTGATTGCGGTAAGGCTTAACCAGGCTTTCAAGCCTCTTCCATCGTTCAGACCAATCAAGCGTATCCTTTTCTTCATGGACGCGGCAGCCAGAGCAGATACCCTCATCATCCAAGGTCAAACCTAAAGGGTGGGCTGTCGAATAGAGGCAGCGCTTGCAAAATTGAATGTCAGACATCTGTGCTGGCCATCAGTGAGAATGTAGATTGATAAGTGGCAAGCCGTAAGGGCATGCTCGTCAGTGCGGCTTTGTACTTTTGAATGGCATGCTCTCGGTAAGATAAAAAATTACCTACGGCGACAGCGGCAACACTGGGGGTTTGCAATAACGTTCTCATTCGCTCAGCTTTACCGAGCCCGCCAAATGCAATGATGGAGACATTTTTTAAAGGGAATGCCTCCACAAGTTTCTGATCAAAACCGGCCTCCTCACCCTCATGCTGCCAATCCGTGATCAGCACTTCCGAAACAAAACCCGACTGGATTAAACCCAACACTTCGCCTGAAATCGGCGTCGATATTCGGGATCTATAGTCAAACCAGCCCAAATTTTCAGTTTGCCAAGACAATGGTAAGGAGGCGATAAGCGCTTGCGCGCCAAGTTTCTCAGAAAGTTCTTGAATAGATGCCAAGTCATCGTGCAGCAGGGCATCAACAACGATACGGTCTGCGCCCCGTTGAATTAATTTCACGCCATCCGCCACCGAGCGAATGCCTCCCGCGTAGATCAAAGGCGTTTCCAGACCGAGCTTACCCAGCCGCTCAAGCAATTCGAAATCAGGCCCGCAACCCGTTTTTGAACGGTCAATAACTTGAACCAATATTTCGTCTGCACCCCAACGGTCAAGGTTCTCTACTAAACATTCGGGCTTGCCCAGGGGTAAATAGCGGCGATAGCCAAACGATTGGACAGCCCAGCCATTTTTTACTGTGACCACCCCAACTAAGCGTTTTTTAAGCATGTGCCAGCCCGGTAATCAGATTTTTTAGCAAAGTCTTGCCGGCTGACTGGCTTTTCTCTGGATGAAACTGCAAGCCAACTACACTACCGCGCTGTATTACCGAGGAAAATGCTGACTGGTGTCGAGTTGCTGCCACTTGATACTCGTCCGGCCCTTGATAGTAGAAAGAATGATTGAAGTAAAAAGCTTCCCCATCGCTTGATGACCACAAAGGGCCATGCTGGGTAAATTCCAATGTATTCCATCCAATATGCACGCCATGATCGGCAAAAGGCACAATCTCACCTGGGATCAAGTCCAAACCAACTGTGTAGGTATGTTCATAGGAAGCGCTTGCGAGCAGTTGCATACCCAAGCAAATCCCAACCAATGGCCGCCCCTGGCGAGCTTGCTCCTGCAAATAGTTGACCAATCCCAGTTCATGTAAAGTGGCCATAGCGGCCGGGAAAGCCCCAACACCAGGCAAGACCAATACATCCACCAAATCCAACTCGGCCTCGTTATCGCTGATCCTAACCCTGAAGCCAATATCCCGCAGACTCTGAATAACAGAGGCGTGATTACCCATGCCGTAATCCACCACTCCGATGGTGAGCGTGCTCATAGCCCGACACCTACTTTGAACTTCCGGCGAACGGCTCCTGAAGAGTCGAGTTCAAAAAGATCACGATTCATCGCACCATGTACATGCGACCAGAATTCTGGTCGCGTAATTTTGATAAACTCGCAAAAACTATCGATATATTTGTCCGAACACTTTCCGTCATACTGCTCTACAAGATCAATCGCAGTCGCCCTGTCCATCGCACCCGTTCTCAGCTCTTCATTGACATACTCAGTCACCTTGCCAAATCCGAACTTCAGATATTTAACCATCTGATTCATGTTGTGCCAGTCTTCATCCAGGTTGCTCAAGCCATACAAATCGCCCGTTTCTTCAGGAGGTTCGTTTCTTATATGAAGGCCTACCGGGCAGGCATATAGCGCGTTTTGCAACAAGTTCCAATCACCCAGGAACCATCCCAAAAAAATTATTTGAATATTGGCTTCATCAAACCCGTCAGCACTTGGATATACATAGGGTAATATTTTGCTGTGTTCAAAGCCCGCATCAAGCATCCAGGCATGCCCCGTACTCAATGTATTTGAATGTCGCAAATTGTTGCCATCGTACCCATTGCGGCCCATTGCCTTCATATCGCCAACTTGAAGTGCTGGATTTTCGCCCCAAAAAATCAAAGGTATTTGATATTTAATAGCAAGTTGTGGAACAGAACTGAACAATGCCAATTCTGTCGAGCGTGCCCAGTTAGTAAACTTAAAAAAGCTATCCCGCATCAACTGGCGCCACGTTTCTGGCGCTGGCGATGAAAGTACAACATCAAACCCCATTTCAATTAAATTTGAAATGTTATCCACACCCATCTGAGACACTTGCTGAGGTGGATGACTCAAACTCACCAAGAGTGGCTTCAGCCCCAGGTTATCCCTCACCCATAGTGCCTGACGGGTACTATCCTTACCCCCGCTTACTCCGACTATGCAATCAAAATGCTGGCCGGGAGCCCTTTTTATTGTTTTAATCAAATCGAGCAGTATTTCGTAGCGCTCTTGCCAATCAATTGCCTTGGACTGTTCATAGTAATGGCAGGCAGGGCAATATCCCTCTGCCGTGAATACCGCATTAGGTCTTGTATCCGGCTGCAAACAGAGCTTGCAGTATTTCATCTAACCACCCCAGGCTTTTGGGTATTGAAGAGCTCAAAGGAAGATGCCACAACAGCATGGCTTGAACGCAGCAGTGGGACCCCCCCCAACACGGGGTAGACTATTCCCGTGCTGGGAGAGTAAAAACCCATGGCATGCGCGACGAGCGCCGAGTGAGTCAAGGGACAACGCCATTGAATTTCGGAGCTTGCCGATGCAGCCATGCCTTTATCAATGAGTACCAAACCGCTTGGGTTCAACGGGTTGCCGCAGTAATCAAGCAAACGATAGTCTGTTATGGTAGCCCCCAGCCCCTCTGCCGTTTTCTTGAGGTTGCGAACATATCCATGTTCCTTCATTCTCGACTGTGCTTCAGGGCCAGCCAATTCATAGACAGGCTCAACCAGCACTACTGCTCGACGCGCAACGCGCATCAATTCCTTGATCGCGGCTTCTTCGCATCCACCATTTGGCTCAAGCGAATGTGAGGTGTACACCACATCGATGCTTGAATCCTCCAGTGGAATTTCGAAAATATCCGCGACAAACAAATCGGCCGAAACGGCATTCTCTGCCAACCAGGACAATCCGTGGGCGCACCGCGACCAGCTAATATCGAAACCGAGCGCACGTCTGGGTGAGTGGTTCAAACGCTTTAGTACGCCTGCAAGCGTGGTGGCTTCACCACAGCCCACTTCGAGAATCGTACTTTGCTGGCTGATGTAGGGATTCAGTATGCCCGCCAATTGGCTACACCAGCGCACACGGGCCTCCGGATTGGCTCTCGCTCCATCGATATACGACCCGGCTTGCAAGTCATATGCGATCAGTGTCGCAATGGGCGAGTTGCCAAGCACACCTTCCGTTTGCCGGGCATATTCCATAACATTCCGGCCGTTGGTATAAGCGGCGCGCATACCTGGTATCAAGCGTCCCAGCTCCGTCGCGTCGGTACGTAACAGGTTTTCAGGGTCGGTATTCATCAATTCTTTCTCGGCATTGGTCATCATGACTCATCCTAATAAGTTCCATTCCAAAGCTGTCCCACGTTTAACCGCCCGCGACACCCTCTTCCCCAATACCACCTCCAAATATTTGGTCGGCAATCCCAGCCCCGGCCGAATCGCGCGTACATTGGCTGTGGTCAGCACATCGCCCGCCTTCAAATCCTGCACCACATACA
>CAYNYH010000039.1:0-18697 GCA_964401425.1 uncultured Gallionella sp.
GGCTTGAGCGAGATGCCGCCGGAATCGAAAGTGATGCCCTTGCCGACCAGCACGACAGGTTTTTGTTTCTTGTTGCCGCCGTGGTATTCGAGCGTGATCAGCTTGGCGGGTTGCTCGCTGCCGCGCGTGACGGAAAGGAAGGAACCCATGCCCAGCTTCTGCATGTCCTTTTCTTCCAGCACGGTCGCCTTGAGCTTGTGCTTTTTGGCGAGGGACTTGGCCTGTTCGGCGAGGTAGGTCGGTGTGCAGATGTTGCCGGGCAGGTTGCCCAGGTCCTTGGCCAGCTTCATGCCGTGCGCGACAGCGGCGGCCTGTTCTACGGCCTGTTGCGCCGCAGCATCCGGCTTGGCGGTGCAGCCCAGCGTGATCTTGCGCAAGGCCGGTGCGTCGGCGGGCTTGCTCTTGAGCCGGTCGCTGCGGTAGGCGGATTCGGCGGCGAGCAGCACGGCCTGCCTGATTTTCCAGGCTTCGTCGCGGCCCTTGACGGCGAGATCGATGAGATACAGCGCGGCATCCTTGCAGGCGGTCTTTTTCAGCGCGCCAAAGGCAGCCTGCAGTGTGTCGAGGAATTGCTTGGCGCCGAATTCGGCAGCCTTGCCGAGCCCGACCAGCAACACGCGTTCGGCGGCGACATTGGCGACATTGTGCATCATCAGTACGCTGCCGGCCTTGCCGTCCATGTCGCCGTGCGCTATGAGGTCGCTCAGGCGATGCGCTGCAGCCTTGTCGAGAGCCTGTGCCGCCGGCGAGAGTTTTCCGCCTTCGTATACACCCACCACCACGCAGCCGCTGCGCTGCTTCTCCGGACTGCCTTGTTTTATGCTAAATTCCACGCGTTGCTCCCTATGTAAAGACCTGCATTTCAATGCCCGATTATCCGCAAACTTCCCGCATAAAGTCAAAGCCGGCGCGCACCGGGCTTTTCCAGCGCGCCCTGATAGGGGAATTTGCCGGAAATGGGCTGCTGGTGTTTGCGGTGCTGCTGGGCATTGTAGTGATAAGCCAGTTGATACGCCTGTTAGGCGAAGCGGTCAGCGGCATTATTGCGGTGGACGGCGTGCTGGCGCTGCTGGGTTTCAGCGCCATGAATTACCTCCCGGTGCTGCTTTCGATCAGCCTGTTCGTTTCCATCATCCTCACGCTGTCGCGCTGTTACCGCGACAGCGAGATGGTGGTGTGGTTCTGCTGCGGAGCGGGGGTGGGCCGGTGGATACGCCCGGTGATGCGGTATGCCTTGCCGGTGATCGGGGTGATCGCGCTGCTCAGTCTGGTGCTCTCGCCATGGGCGTTGCAGAAGGCCGATGAATTCAAGAAAAAGCTGGAAAGCCGCGACGATGTGGCCGCCGCGACGCCGGGCTCGTTCCGCGAATCGAAACAGGCCGACCGGGTGTATTTTGTCGAGAACATGCACCCCGGATCGAATCGCGTCAGCAATGTCTTCGTGCGCTCGGAGCAGAACGGCAAGCTCGGCACGATGGTCGCGCGGCAGGGGGTGCAGGAAACCTTGCCGAACGGGGACCGCTTCCTGGTGCTGCTCAATGGCACGCGCTATGAAGGCGTGCCCGGCCAGCGCGACTACAGCATCGTCGAGTTCGAGCGCTATGCGATACGCATCGACAGTGTGCCGCCCAAGCTGGCAGAGCCCTGGGCGCGCACCATGTCGACCGTGGAACTGTGGCGCAGCCGCACGACGTGGAATCTAGCCGAACTGGAATGGCGGGTAGGACTGCCGATCAGCGCCTTGATCCTCGCCCTGCTGGCGATCCCCCTGAGCCACGTCAATCCGCGCGCCGGCCGTTCGCTCAACCTGGTGCTGGCGATCGTGCTGTATATGCTCTACAACAACATGATCAGCGTGACCAATGCATGGGTCGGCCAGGGCAAGTTGTCGCCAGGCATCGGGCTGTGGGGCATCCATACGGTGATGCTGGTGATAACGGCGCTGATGTTTTATCGCCGCATGACATTGTTTTCACTGCGCCGGGTGCTGGCGAAAAAACGCCCGTCTTCCCCTGAAGACGCCGGAGCAAAAGCATGAACCTGCTGACGCGCTATCTCGGCCGCGAAATCTACCTCAGCATCACACTGGTGTTTGCCGCGCTCATCATGCTGTTCGCCTTTCTGGATTTGATCCATGAACTGAATGTGATGGGGCAGGGACAGTACCATCTGGGCTATGTATTGCTGTTCGTGATCCTGACCATCCCCGGCCATGTTTATGAGCTGTTCCCGGTGGCGGTGCTGGTGGGCACGATTTTCGCGCTGGTGCAGATGGCGGCCAGCTCGGAGCTGACCGTCTACCGCTCGTCCGGTGCATCGCTGTGGCAGATGATAGGCGCGCTGTTCAGGATCGCGCTGCCGCTGGTGGCGCTGAGTTTTATCTGCAGCGAATTCATCGCCCCGCCCAGCGAGCGGATGGCGCAGCAATTGCGCCTGAAGGCGCAGAATGCGCAGGTTTCGCTCAAGGAATTCCGCTCCGGCGTCTGGGTCAAGGATGACCGCAGCTTCGTGAACGTGAAGAACGTGATGCCGGATACCAGCCTGTTGAATATCGATATTTACCGGTTCGACGAGACCTATCACCTGGAGGCGATCACCCATGCCAAGCGGGCCAACTTTATCGAGGAAGGACGCTGGCAGCTCGAAGAGGTGATGGAGACGCGCTTCGGCAAGCAGGGAACCGCTATAGCTACCGTTCCCGGCCTGGAATGGCGTTCGGCGCTGAACCCGAGCATCCTGGGCGTGTTGCTGGTGGTGCCGGAGCAAATGTCCACCTACGACCTGTATCAATACACCAGCCACCTGAAGGATAACCGCCAGAAAAGCACACGCTACGAAATTGCGATGTGGAACAAGCTGGTTTACCCGTTTGCATTAATGGTAATGATGCTGCTGGCGCTGCCGTTTGCGTCTTACCACCGGCGTGCGGGAGGGATAGGCGCGATGGTATTCATGGGTATCGTGCTCGGCCTGGTGTTTCACTTTGTCGGGCGGCTGTTCGCCAACCTGGGAGCGCTCAACGACTGGCAGCCGTTTGCCAGCGCGACGGCGATGACGGGTTTGTTCATGTCGCTGGGGATGCTGATGCTGTGGTGGACCGAGCGGCGCTGACGGGCGCCAGGAAACCGCTAATTCTGATCGTGAGGGAAGTACCTCAACCCCCGATCAATTGCCGCCGGAGAGCGGCGATGCAGCCGGGGTGCCGCTGGCAGATTGCAATGCCTTCGCTTCCTGGTCCTGCTTGATCATCTGTTTTACCTGCTCACGTTTTTCCACCGGCACCTTGCTGAAGGCGCGGTATTTTTCGCGGGCGGCGTTACGCTGTTCCGGAGTGAGCTTGCTCCATGCCTCAAGGCGGTCGCGGAAGCGT
Organism: uncultured Gallionella sp.; assembly: GCA_964401425.1. Classification (GTDB taxonomy): domain Bacteria; phylum Pseudomonadota; class Gammaproteobacteria; order Burkholderiales; family Gallionellaceae; genus Gallionella. The sequence goes on from CAYNYH010000039.1 coordinate 3,371, forward strand.
TTCTTCTGTTCGGGAGTGAGATTCGGGTAGCGCTTGGCCGTTTTGAGCAGGCGGTGCTGCTGCTGCTCGGGCAGGCTATCCCACTGCTGCGACAAGGGGGCGAGGGCTTCATGTTGCGTGGGAGTGAGTGAGCGCCACGGTGTCGTTGCCGCGCTGGCAGGCATGCCGGCCAAGACCAGCAATAGGAACGCAATGATTAGCGAATTTCGCATGGATCGGAATAAGAATTAATCGACGAAGACTTCCAGCGGCAGATCGTCGGTCAGGATGGCGGTATCCAGATGAGCAAGGTCATTCTCATGAGTGTGATGCCAATAGCTTACGCCGCCGAAAAGTATCGCCACAAGAATAATGATCATTGCCACCCATTGATGAGTGGAATGCGGCAATAGCCAGCGGAGGCCATGACCTGTGCTTAGCACGAAAACCGGTTTGTTCTGCGACTGCCTTTCCAGCGCAACATTGCGCGCCCGGCGCAGTGCGGAGGCGGTGTTGTCATCGAGCTGCTGGGCAGCGCGCGTCAGTAGCTGCGCAATACGCTGCGGAGCGATGCCCCCGGAATTATTTTTTTTCGGCGAATTGGTATTTGTATTCATGGCAGTTGGATCCCTTTTTTGTTGAGAGATGCGGCAAGCGCATGTACCGCGCGCGAACAGTGGGTTTTTACGCTTCCTTCGGTGCACCCCATCGCTGCGGCAGTTTCTGCCGTGTCCAAGCCCTCCCAGTAACGCAGCAGGAAGGCTTCGCGTTGACGCGGCGGGAGCTGGCCCAGCGCCTCTTCAATCAGGGCGATAACCTGGGATTGCTGGAGGGAGTCATCCGGCGCGGCAGGGGCGCTCCGGTTTTCTTCATCTCTCAGGTTGTCGAGCGGGTCATATTCGGTCTCTTCATTTTTTGGGGTGAACGAGGAAAACAGGGTTGTCCACGCATTTTTAACCTTTTGCCTGCGGTAATAATCACGAATGGTGTTTTGCAGGATGCGCTGAAACAACAGCGGCAATTCCGCGGCCGGCTTGCCCCCATATTTCTCTGCGAGCTTGATCATCGCGTCCTGTACGATATCCAGCGCGGTATGTTCATCGCGCACGGCATACAACGCCTGCTTGTATGCGCGGCGCTCTACCATACTGAGAAATTGGGATAATTCGGTGCGGCTGGCCAGTTTGGTCGCTCCTTTCCGCGAGCGCGAATGGTAGCAAATTTTTGATGTCCAGCATGAGAAACCTGCTGAAACAGGCTCTAACCACCAAGGGCCGGAAGGCTGGAATCTGAATAAAAATCCCCGGCTTTGCCGGGGGTTTTGTTAATGATGATGTTTGTGGGCGTTTGGGTCGGGGGCGGTTATGGGAGCTTCTGAAACTTCCTTGAATAGCGCGTTCCATTTTTTGTTGAATTCGCCAAAGGTCGCCTCTCCGTTATACAGCTCCGGCACGATGCTCAAAAAGAGTATGTGCAGATCGACCGAGCGCTTGATCGGCTTACTGTTGATACATAGCGATCTGGCATCAATCCAGTCGGCTATGGCCCGTTTCTGCTGCTCGTCTGGACTTGTCCTGTTATCCAGCATTTGAGGGCTTGTTACATCCTGCCCATCAAGCGCCACCTGTTTTGCAATTGATGAAAATCGGACATCCTTTTCCAGTTCTTTCAGGCATTGCGAAGGCTCGCTCTGGGCTTCCGCAAAGGAGTAACCGGAAACAAGCATAAGAACGGCCAGTAGTGTGATCCTCATGATACTTTTCTCCTTGAAGCATGAAATATGTCCCGCGCAATTTGATTGCGCTGCTCATGGTTCGTTTCCAGAGCTTGAGTTTTAAGTGAACCGTATTTGTGATGCCCTCATAAAAAAGCCAGCTTGAAGCTGGCTTTTTGAGATAAACCACTCAAAAAAGGTTTTGTTGGAATCACTTGAAGGACAATATGAAATCTACGATGGCGCTAATATTTTCGTCGCTCATAGCGCCTTTTTGTGGGGGCATTGCGTTATCACCCCATGCGCCTTTGGTGCCATTTATAATTTTCTTAGTCAAGTCTTCTTTCGCAGCAGCAACCCCAGCATATTTCCGCCCAATATCCTGAAAAGCCGGCCCGTATCCTTCATAGTCCACGGCATGGCAACCTTTGCAAACAGACTTGGCAAACGCTAATTTTCCCGCTTCCACATCGGCAGCGCTTGCCTGACCGGCAAACATCAACGCCGCTGTAGCCGCTGCGATACCTACCCAAGATGCTTTCACTTTCATGACAATCTCTCCAAAGAATTATTTTATAAACTACACCCTATCTCAGGGAGTAAGCATCCTAGCATGAGCAGAATGGCTTTGAAAATCCCTTTTCCCAATATTGCCCATGGATGCCTTAACGCCAGAAAACAGACTAATGTTGACAGCCTATGGGGAATTTCTTTTTCCCCTCTTGACGGTAGTGTTCACTTTGGGCATGATGCGACAAAATGCCGCAGCGGGATAACAAAAAATAAAAGCGTTTTTTATCTGCGGCAGGTTTGATTTTGTGGTGTTTGTGCTTACCCATTTTGTTGGTGTTTGCTGGCTGATGGGACGGTGCGCATGTTGTAGCAGTTGTAGCATTGCAGTGTGTAGTAGTTTGTTTTTAATAACCAATGAAACGGGAGAGGAATCATCATGAAAGTAAAAGGAATCATCGGGGCATTGTCGCTGGGTCTGTTGGCATTCGGTTCGTCAGCATCGTGGGCTGCAGACGTAGCCGCTACTGCTCCTGTATCGGTAGCCGGCGCTGTAGATATTCACCAGGATCCGACCGCTGTGGGTACGCCGGTAGGCAAGCGTGAACCAACGACACTTAAAATGTATCTGGAAACGGTAGAACTGGAAGGGATTCTTGATCCCGCCAAGAAGACTACCTTCACTTACTGGACATACAACGGCAAAGTACCGGGTCCGATGCTGCGTGCCCGCGTAGGCGACACGGTTGAAGTTACGATGCACAACAGGAAGGACAGCACGGTATCGCACAACGTTGACCTGCATGCGGTATGGGGCCAAGGCGGTGGTGCGGCAGCGACTGTTGCAGCTCCTGGGGAAACCAAGTCTTTCGTATTCAAGGCTATGAACCCTGGCCTGTATGTTTATCACTGCGCGACCCCCATCATTCCGCAGCACATCTCGAGCGGTATGTATGGCCTGATCCTGATCGAACCGGCTGGCGGCCTGCCGAAGGTTGATAAGGAATTCTACATGATGCAAGGTGAAATCTATACCGACGGCGCTGCCACCGGCCACCGCGCGTTTGACGTTCCCAGCCTGCTGGCCGAGCATCCGACCGACGTCGTGACCAACGGCTCCCGCATGGCGCTGGCCAACAGCCCGATGAAGGTCAAGGTGGGCGACAACGTCCGCGTGTTCTTCGGTGTTGGTGGTCCTAACCTGGCTTCTGCCTACCATGCAATCGGCACCGTGTTTGACAAGGTCTGGAACGAAGGCACCACTGGTGCTCCGCTGCAAAACGTGCAAACAACCATGGTTCCTCCCGGCGGTTCCGCAATGGTGGAATTCAAGGCGCGCGTTCCGGCCAAGTACATCTTTGTTGACCATGCGCTTTCCCGTTTTGCCAAGGGTAACGCAGCCATCATGATTGCCGAAGGTGATGAGCAGCCCAACATCTTCCGCACCGGCAAGCTGGACGATGCAAAGAAGAAATAAGCTTTAACCGCTCCTCGCTGTAAGAAGGGCGTAAACATGAAAGAGCAAGGCTTACCGCCTTGCTCTTTTTTTTTGCCCGATTTGATTTCTCGGTTGTTCGTGCAGCGTTTCTCTTGGGCTTGGTGATTGCTTCGATGTAAATTCATAATTACACAGGATATGGGGCCGAATGCCTAAATATGTCTGTGTGCATTAATATGCGTTGTGGCTGGAGGCTTAAAGCCAGAGAGGGCGTCTAATCGGCTACTGGTCAGCGGTAGATGACTGATGCATGCCTTCATTGTGAAAACTATGGCAATTATCGCAGCCGCTGTTGATCCGGTTTTTTGCTTGCTTATTTCCCCCGTGGCATTCGCGGCATTTTTCAATTGCAGGAATCGCCACATCCGAACTCTTCGCAGATAATGCCTTGTCATGGCAGTCGGTGCATTTTGCCGTACTATGTTTTGCATGGGTAAAGCGTGAGTTGCGTAACCAGTGGCTCGTTATGGTCACGGGTGTAACTTTCCATGGAATATCCTTGTCATCGGCAATATGCGTAATTTCGTGGCACTCTCCACAATCGCTGTCCGGCTTAAACAGGATATCTGCATTTGCATGGGCATTGCGATTGGCGCAATCTAAGGCACGTTCTGGTTGGTTCTTGCCCGCCACGGTGGCAGCACCGCACTGAAATTTTTCACCCGCAGCCATTTTGCCGATTGCTGCTGTTGCGTAATACTCGCGCAGGGCGACCATTAATTTTCTTTCTGACCCGTGAGGCAGTTGACGTTTTGATATGGGAGGTTTGAAATTCAGTGCATGGCATCGGGACTGCTGGCAATTTTTTTCCATGGAAATTGGCCTGAAACGGGCGCCATCCGTATCCAGTTGGTGGCAATCACGGCATTCCAATACCGTGTCGCCTTCAGGGCTGGATACACCTTCCTTGTCGAGATGAACTTTATGTGAAAATTTAAGCCCCGATTTTTCGACGAGTTTGGCTTTGTCGCCCTGTGGAATACGCACCACATCACTGTCTTTGTGCCCAGTCTTGAAAGTCAGACTGAACGCGGGGTGATCCTTGCTGAAGTCGCGAATGTTTGCCAGCCTGGTTTTGTCGTTTTTTCTTTTGATTTTCGCATGGCATGCTACACATTGTGCGTCCAGGGTTCCCTGGCCTACTTCTCCTCTGTGCTCATGGTGGCATTCGCCGCAACGCATATCTTTGAACACATTTGTGTGCAGCGCCTTGTCTTTAACATGCCTTTCCACGGCTTTATGACAGCTCTCGCACGCTTTGTCAGGCACCGCTTCAAATGGTTTCTGGTGGCATACGTCGCATTTCGCGCTAATCAGCTGATGTCCCCGGGACATCTCGCCTAGCTGCCAGGATTTTTTGATCGACGCCTGTGAGTTGGCTACCCATTTAGGGATTGTCGGGCTTGATGCCGGGATCAGGGGAGCTATCAGAAAAACGAGTGCAATTGCACCAGCCAGCCAAAGCGTGGGCTTGCGTTTCGATAATCCGGTTCCAGACAAAGTGACGGGTGCTTGTTTTACTGAAATATGCGTATGGTCGTCCGGTAAAGGACGAACCATCTCTACCGAGAGTACCAAGTCATAATCATCGGTAGGAGTTTCAGCGACAAGCTCATAAGGGCCGACAAGAACATGTGTTCCCGGTGTAAATTCGGCGCTCGGCACGGATGAGCCGTTAATAAAAATATCTGCGCCTTCCGCGGCATCGATGAAGAGTTTTCCTTCATCTGAGCGCCGAATTTCTGCATGGTGAAGGCCGACTCTGTGATCGGGAATGGCAATTTGGCATTCAGCGGCGCGCCCGATCCGAATGATCTCACCAGTGGCCAATAACTCCCTGCGGAGTGGTTGACCACTTGGGTTGCGCGAAATCTGGGCAAACAGGCAACGAATCATTGACGGTTACCAGTAATAAAATATGGCGACAATATGCACGATGAGCACCATCAGAAATGCAATTGAAAGCGGGGCATGCAAGTAAAGCCAGAACTCCAGCCGGGCTCTGTACATTACATCCCGCCGTGCTTTCCTTACCAGGGATTCCTTGCGTGCCATGACCGAATAAAGATCGTCGAAAGATTTAAGTTGATCATATTTCAGGCTTTTACCAAGCACTTGCAACTGTTGTACGGCTTGGGCAGTCGGGCAGTTGCGCTGGAATGCCGTCAATTGCTCAATAAAATTGCCGCCAATACGGGTTTCTTGCCGAGCCTTGAGCACAATCGCGCAGATATCATCTGAAAACTGAAGGGACTTGATGCTTGCCTGCTCATCAAGGTCGTTAATTTGACGCAGCAGTGCATCGAATGTACCCATTTCGCCCATATTGGCCGTCATCAGGCGTGGGAAGCGCAGATAAGCGTAGATACCATAGCAGCCGCTGAGGGTTACGATCATCATCAAAACATAGGCGGAAGTGTGGATATTCCACCCGAACTGAAAACCGGTATGCAGCGTAGCCAGTACAATGAGTGCTATTCCCAGGTAGGTGTGAGCAGAAAGCCAACCCTGAAGGGTTGCGCCTTGATGCCGCAGCCAGATCGCCGAGTGTTTTCGGCGATCTGAAATACCCTGCTGCAGCAATGAGGCGTTAGATGAGTTTCGTCGCTCGGTGCGTATTGGCGCCAAACGCTTGCGAATCCCGTACAGAACCAGCACAACGGCAATGAATGCCGACAAAATTCCAAGCAGGTAACCCAGCCAGGAGCCGCCATAAGCGCCAATCGCGGGTTGGTCGAACAGGTAAGCCAATACGGCAGCAATCACCAGCAGGCCGGAGATTTTAAAATACCGATAATTTTTATACTCCAATAGGGTATTGCGCTGCATGTTGCGTGAGTCCTTGAATTAATTTTTCAGTATCATTCCAATGCCGCAGAATTGTCACGCATGGTCAGGGAAAGCACTTCCGGGCTGATGCGCAAGGCCGCTCCGGTCGGGCATGACCGAACACAGGCCGGCCCCATGGCATTATCCTTGCATAGGTCGCACTTGATTGCTTTCTTGGGTGACGCCTCATCGGTAATGTGTTTGCTCTCATGATGGTTAGTGCCGCCCAACATGGCTTGCCATAAACCCGGTTTCTTGAACTTCGGATTAATAGCCGCCATCTGGATGGCATCGTAAGGGCAGTTATTTTTGCAATTGCCGCAGCCAATGCAGCCATCTGCAATGAATACCTCACCGCTGACCGATCTGTGAATGACATTGGGCGGACAATCCAGCATGCAATACGGATGCTCGCAATGGCGGCAGGAAGTAGGCAGGTGAATGTGGCTGTGGGTAGGGCCGGCTTCACGGTTAAAAAGCGGGATGCCTCCGTGCGTATTTGCACAGGCGGTTTCACAGTTGTTGCAACGGATACAAAGCGAATAATCGATCAGCAATACATCGGTTGCTTCGCCAACACCCTGCTGAATAAGAAAAGTGAAGAGGTTGTCCGGCTTGCCTTGAGGCTCAACTATTTTTTCTTCGTGGGCATTTTCGCGATAGCGAGCGGCAAAAAGATCGCGCAGGTCTGTGTTGCGCTCGAGCACCTCGATAGCCACTGGAGCTTTGAGTAGAACAACCTCGGTTGCTGAAGCGGCTCGTGCCGTTGTTGAGCGTGGCTTGTCCGAGATAAGTGCCATTTCGCCAAAATAGTTGCCCGTAACGACATATGACATTACATCTTCTTTTCCGCCGGCCATGCGGGAAATCATCACCGAACCGCGCCGGATCAGATATAGCCCGTCGGCCTTATCTCCCTGATGGAACAGGACATCCCCGGCTTTATATCGCTTGATCGTTGCGCCTTGCAACAGATAGTTCAATTCGCTTTCCGGGAGGGTGTTGGTCAGGCAGTTGCGAACAACCCGCTTCATCGATATTTCGTCGAGTTTTCGGCGTACGGATTCTACGGAATTGATCAATTTAAGCATCGAGCGGCGGGGCGTCTCGATAAGCACGCAATCCGTAATTGCCTTGATGGTGGCGGATCTGCGGCGCCCGGAGATCAACCCCATTTCACCAAAGAAATTTCCTGCCTTTATCTGGAAATAAATCTCACTGCCATCCTTGGCCTTAACAAGAACGGCGAGTTCTCCTTCCAGAATTGAGAAGAAACTGCTGGTGTAATCGTCGTATTTGAAGATGATTTCATCTGGCTTGGGAGTCAAAATACTGCTTTCGAGCAGAAGCTCGCGCAGCTGTAGTGCAGTGAGGCCGGCCAATATAGGCGCATTGCGCCGGATAATGGCGAGCCCTTCGCGCACTGAGCATGATGTATCGAGGCTGGAGATTTTTTGTTTTAGGAGCGGCTCGTCCGCCGGTTCTATCGGATTTCCGAGGATATATTCGATCGCCTCATAGCCTTGATTCAACGCCTGCTTGATGAGCGGATAGCCGCCGAGCGCCCCGATAATATAGAGGCCGGATACATTCGACTCGTATTGTTCCGATAACTCCGGTGTCGAAGTTATATCGTTACTGGAGAATTTCACGCCAAAACTTTCCAGGAGCTTGCGCGGTGGACTGGCGCCAAGACGCGCAATGACGCGATGGCAAGCTATGCTCTCGACGCCCTCGGCCGTTTTTGCAACAACCCTCAGCAAAAAACCGTTTTCCGTATCGGTGTCAATATAATCGACTCTTGTATTGACGCGAGGATCAATCCGTCCGGCCTCGATGGCAGCCTGCAGCAAGGTGAAGTTGCCTTCCTTGCAGCGGCTGAATTCTTCTTCCCGGTTGAGAAGGATCACCCGGTTTTGCTGTGCGAGAGCCAGGGCATTTTCCACCCCGGCATCCCCACCACCCACAACCACGATGGTTTCGTCTTTAAACTCTTCCGGATCGTCGAGTTGGTATTGTACGTTCGGCAGGTCTTCACCCTGAACACCAAGCTTGTTGATATTGCCCTGAAGCCCGATTGCAAGCACTACAAATTCGGCACTTATGGTTTGTCCGGAAGACAGGGCGATCTGAAAGTGGCCACGCTCACCATTTATTCCATTAACCTGTACGCCCAGGCGCAGGTTGACCTTGTGTCTCCGGAGGTCTTCATGCCATGTTTCAAGAATGTTTTCGCGAGTCCCGGCCGCAAATGTCATCTGGCTCCGGAGCGGCAGCACGGCAGGCTCGGCCATGACAAGCTTGCCTTTTTGGTATTTGTGTATGGTATTTGCGGGATGCTGTGCTGCCTCCAGCAATACATGCGAGATTCCCAGTTCGGCGGCATGTGCGGCGGCAGACAGGCCGGCCGGCCCCGCACCTATGATGGCAATCTTGAATTTTTCAGTCATTGGTTAGTCGTAATGGCGATCTGGAGCCATTTGTCATCGCAATATGCATTTAATTCAAGCAAACCTCGATTTTTATGGATAATTATCAGTTCGTTCTGACACATGCCGATATCCTTCTGGAGCATTAAATTCGCCATATTTGACGGGCCATTGTTGACATGAATATGTATCGTAAGTATATTGGTTAATGCAAGTGCAAACTTGACGAAAATAAACTTAATTCCTTGGAGAGGCTTTTAAAAAATGCGTAAATTTGCTTATATTCTGCTTGCAACTCTCGGCTTTTTCAGCCTGCCAGCCCAGGCGGATGTTGATGGTGCGAAACAATTCGTTAAACAATATGCTGCTCTTGTCAAAGGATCCAATCCTACCTATGTTTTGAATGCGGAAGCGGGACGTGCGTTTTATATCAAAAAGCATACCGTAAAGGGTAAACAGGTAGCTTGCACGGATTGCCATACCGACAACCCCGCTGCCGTCGGCAAGCATTCGGAAACCAAGAAGAAAATTGCTTCCCTTTCACCCGTCGTTAATCCTAAACGTTTCTCGAATCTGAAGAAGACGGAAGAAGCTTTCGATCAACATTGCGTTGATATTCTTGAAAGAAACTGTACGTCGCAGGAAAAAGGCGATTACATCGTTTACTTGCTGTCGATCAAGTAAACAAACAGTAATTTCCCAAGACGCAGCCCACATCCTTGTGGGCTGTTTTGTTTATGCCTGGAAAATATCAGCGTTCCCCTACTGAGCGCTATTAGGAGCGATAAGCAATTATGGTTACTCTGCCTGAATTGAAGCAAGTTTTTGATAATCTCGACGAGGGGATCGTTTTTATTGATCAAGATCGTCGCGTTGTAGCAATCAATGAGGCGGCTAGCCGCATGCTTGGGCAAGATCGCGACGCTACTCTGAATAAACTCTGCCCAAGCCTTTTCCAGGGGACGGATTGCGCGAGGGATTGTGAAAAGAGCGACCATTGCACGCTTATGGTGGAAACCAAGCAAGAAAGAAAGTTTCAAGACCTTGTCGTGCGGCGGCCGGACGGTGCGTTAGTGCAGTTGCGCATGTGGGCCATAGTGCTGCCCTCCAAGGAGACAACTAAACACTGTGCTGTGGTGTTGCGCGGAACGAATTGGTGACATTCCTGAGACGTAAAGCGGAGATAAGGTGTTTGGTGACGCCGAACCAGTTTTAACGACGCTATGATGCAAATGATCTTGCATTGATTTGCAGGCCACTAAACTTACCGTGGCTCACGATAAAGACGGACTTTCAGGAAAGTTGATTTTTTCCTGCCACCACGCGTAGATCACGGGAATAACGATAAGGGAGAGCAGCGGCGCGGAAATCATGCCGCCTACCAGGGGCGCGGCGATGCGCTTCATCACATCCGCGCCGGTACCGGCGCTGACCATCACCGGCACCAGGCCGGCCACGATCACCGATACCGTCATGATCTTCGGTCGGATGCGCAGCAGCGCTCCCTGCACGATGGCCTGCTGCAGATCCTGGCGGCTGTTCAGCCGCCCTTCCTTGCGGAATTCCTCTATGGCCTGATCCAGGTAGAGCAGCATGACCACGCCGAATTCGGCCGCCACACCGGCCAAGGCGATGAACCCGACCGCGACCGCCACGGACAGGTGATAGCCCAGCCAGTACACCAGCCAGAAGCCGCCCGCCAGGGAGAAGGGCAGGCACAGCACCACCAGCAGCACCTTGCTGTGATGGCGGAAGTTCAGGTAAAGCAAGGCCACCACCAGCAGCAGCGTGAGCGGTATCACCCACATGAAGCGTTCCTTGGCGTGCTGCAGGCTGACATATTGTCCCGACCAGGCGATGGCGTAGCCCGGTTCCATCTTGACGGCTTTTGCCACGGCAGCCTGCGCATCGGCGATGTAGCTGCCCAGATCGCGCCCGGCAAAGTCGAGATAGACATAGGCCACCAGGCGGCCGTTTTCACTCTTGATCTCGATCGGCCCGTCGTTCACGCTGATGTCCGCGATTGTCCCCAGCGATACCTGTGCGCCGGAAGGCGTCATGATGCGGCTCGCCGCAAGCGCGTTGAGCGAATCGCGGAAGGCGCGCTGGTAGCGCAGGTTGATCGGGAAGCGGTTGCGCCCCTCGATCAGCATGCCGATGTTTTCCCCACCGATGGCGCCTTGCACCAGGCGCTGCACGTCGGCGGCGGTGATGCCGTAGCGCGCCGCCTGGACGCGGTCCAGCACGACATCCACATAGCGCCCGCCGGAAGCGCGGTCGGCGAAGGCGTTGCGCGTGCCCGGCACGGTGTTCTTGATCACGTCCTCGATCTGCATGGCCAGTTCGCTGATGCCGGAAAGCTCCGGGCCGGTGACCTTGATGCCCAGCGGCGTGCGTATGCCGGTGGACAGCATGTCTATGCGCGTGCGGATCGGGTAACCCCAGGAATTGGTCAGCCCCGGCAGGCGCACGTGGTTGTCCAGCTTGTGGATCAGGTCCTCCATGGTTTCGCCGTCCGGCCACTCTTCGCGCGGCTTGAGCTGGATCGTGGTTTCCAGCATCGAAAGCGGCGCCGGGTCGGTGGCGGTATTGGCGCGCCCTACCTTGCCGAACACGCGCTCGACCTCGGGCATCTGCGCAATCAGGCGGTCGGTGGTCTGCATGATGTTTGCCGCCTCGTCTATCGACACACCGGGCAGCGTGGTGGGCATGTACAGCAGATCGCCCTCGTTGAGCGGCGGCATGAACTCGCTGCCCAGTTTTGCAATCGGCCAGGCGGCGCTGAGCAGGAATACCAGACAGAGCGTCATGGAGAGCCTGCGTTTTTGCAGCGCGGCCATCAGGAACGGGCGGTAGAGCGCATGCAGCATCCGGTTCAGCGGGTTGCTATGTTCGCTCGCGATGCGGCCGCGGATGAAATAGCCCATCAGCACCGGTGCCAAAGTAATGGCGAGGGCCGCGCTTGCGGCCATGGCATAGGTCTTGGTGTAGGCGAGCGGGGCGAACAGCTTGCCGGCCTGCCCGGTGAGCGTCAGCACCGGCAGGAAGGAGACGGTGATGATGAGCAGCGAGAAGAACAGGGCCGGCCCTACTTCGAGCGCGCTCTGGGTGGTGACTTTCCAGTAATCGGGCTGGTCGCCCGCGCGCTCGAGATGCTTGTGCATGTTCTCTATCATCACGACCGCGGCATCACCATCGCGCCGATGGCGATGGCGATGCCGCCCAGGGACATGATGTTGGCGGTCACTCCCTGGTTTTCCATGATGATGAAGGCGGTCAGGATGCCGATCGGCAGCGTGACCACCGCCACCAGCGAGGAGCGCAGGTGGAACAGGAAGGCGAGGCATACCAGGGAGACGATGATCGATTCCTCGACCAGCTTTTCGCTCAGGGTCTTGATGGCGCGGTTGATCACGCCGGAGCGGTCGTAAGTGACCACCAGCTCAATGCCGGGCGGCAGCCCGCTCTGCAATTCGTTCAGGCGCTCCTTGACGCGCGCGATGGTCTTGAGCGCGTTTTCGCCGTAGCGCATGACGACGATGCCGCCGGTCACTTCGCCCTGTCCGTCCAGATCGGTCACCCCGCGGCGCAACTCGTGGCCGACCTGGACTTCCGCCACGTCTTCCAGACGGACCGGTACTCCCTGCGCGTTGGTCGCCAGCGGAATGCGCCGGAAGTCATCCAGGCTCTTCAGGTAATTCTGCGAGCGCACCACGTATTCGGAGCGCCCCATTTCCATCACCGAGCCGCCGCCCGTCATGTTGCTGTCGCGGATCGCCTGCGCGACGCGCTCCATATCCAGGTTATATGCCGCCAGCCGGTTAGGGTTCACCTCGATCTGGAATTGCCGCGACATGCCGCCGATGCTGGCAACTTCGGCCACGCCGGGCAGGCTCTGTAATTCGTATTTGAGGAAGAAGTCCTGCACGGCGCGCAACTGGTCGGCATCGTAGCGGTGATGCCGGTCCACCAGCGCGTACTCGAATACCCAGCCCACACCCGAGGCATCCGGCCCCAGAGCGGGGATGACCCCCCACGGCAGGCGGTCTTCGATCTGGCTCAGGTATTCCAGCACGCGCGAACGCGCCCAGTAGGGGTCTATGCCGTCCTTGAAAATCACATACACATAGGATTCGCCGAACATGGAAAAACCGCGTACCGCGGTCGAGCCCGGCACGGACAGCAACTCGGAGGTGAGCGGGAAAGTGACCTGGTCTTCAACTACCTGCGGCGGCTGGCCGGGGTAAGCGGTCTTGATGATGACCTGCACGTCGGAAAGGTCGGGGATGGCATCCAGCGCAACCTGGCGCGAGGAGTAGACGCCCCAGCCTGCCAGCATCACGGCGCCCAGCAGCACCAGGATGCGGTTTTTCAGCGACCATTTGATGATGCGTGCAATCATGCTTGAGCCAAAAAATCTCCGCGCGGGAGCGAAGGGTTAGGGTTGTGGCCGGGTTATCTAAAACTGTTTCTAATGCTTGTCGGCTTTATCGTCATGCTGCATGCGCTGTGCCGCATCGCTCATCGATGCCGCCGCATCAAGCAGGAACTGGCCGTTTACCGCAACCTGGTCGCCGGCTTGCAAGCCGGCAATGATTTCTATCGAATCGGAAGTTTCAATCCCGGTTTCCACCCTGGTTGGCGCGAAGTGCCCCTTGCCTCCGGAGCGCATCACCCAGTCGCCCTTGCCGGTGCGCATGACTGCCGAGCGGGGTACGGTAAGCGCCTTGTGCGGCTTGGTGTGGATGATGACGTCGAGGAAGGAGCCTATGAGCAAGCGGTTGTGCGGGTTGTCGACGCTCAGCCGCGCCTGCACGGTGCGCGTCGCGCTGTCGACCATCGGGGTGATGAATTGCAGGCGCGCCTTGATTTCAGGTGCACTGGACTTGGGCGGTTTAACCGTCACCGCGTCCCCGTTTTTTACCCAGGCCAGTTGGTCCGGGTAAAGCGGCACATCGACCCACACCCGCGACGTATTGGCGAAGGAAAACAGGTTGTCCATCGGCTTGATGGCGCTGCCTTCCCGGACATCGATCTTGGTAACGAAACCGGCGCGCGGCGCGCGGATTTCAACCACTTCCTTGGGGCGGTAGCTGGTATTGAGTTCTTCGATCAGTTGGCCTGCGTCGAAATACTGGAATTTTTCGGTGTAGAGATTGCGCATTTTTGCATTCATCTGGATTTCCATCATCTCGCTCTCGGTCATCGCATAGTCGGGGTTCGTATGCGCATCTTCGGAGGCCATGGGCACCATGAGCTTATCCTTCTCCTTGATCACGTCGACATATTCGAACTGGATCTTGAGCAATTCGGGGGAATAGATTTCGTAAATCGCATCCCCCTCCTCGACTTGCTGGCCGACCGAATTCACGTGGAGTTTCTTGATGACTCCTTCGAGCTTGGAGCTGAGGTTGAAAACCAGGCTTTCATCGGCAATCACGTTGCCGTAGGCGTGGATGTCCTGGCTCAGCGTTTGCCATCCGGCCGCGGCCAGGCGCACGCCCAGCCTCTGTTGCGAAGCGGTATCGATGAATACGCCGTGGTTGTGCTCGGCAGGGGATGCGCCCGGCTGATCCAGTTCCACCAGGTCCATGCCGCAGATCGGGCACAGCTCATCCGGCTGGTCGCGGATAACCTGGGGATGCATGGGGCATACATAGAGTTTCTTTGCCGGCTTGGCCTTGTCAGCGGCTGTTATTTGATCGAGATGAGCGGCGCTGGCGTTGCCGCCCGGCCGGTTTGCCGAATGGCCAAGGTAGAGATAGCCGGCAATGACCAGGATTGCGATTGCGCATAAGCCCAGCCAACGCTTCACATGCCTGAATGCAACCGTATCGAGCAATTTGGGGTTCCGTTCTTTTTCAGGCTGTGCCATGTTTGTATATCGAGCCGGCAACCGTGGGCTGGTTTAAGGCAATGGAAGCCGGCTTCTCATCTCAATCCACGAAGTGGACAGTGAGCCATTCATCGCGAGCATGCCGAAAAGGTTCACTGTTTTTCGGGGCCTTTGTAACGCGAGTTCGGGATGCATTGACCGGCCTGTTTTTCGGCGGCCTGGTTGCAGGACTCATTATCGTAGTATTTGTCGCAGATTTCCATCCACCCCAATACCAGGCAATATGGCGCCTTGTCCGATGCATCAAGTATATCGGCTATGCAATCTTTTTTGGATCCTGTGGCCTGTTTGCATGCTTCGTTAGAGCCGTACTTGCACTCGTCGACGCGAATTGCTCCACTATCGGTTACCGGGCAATACCTGCCGGCAGACGCATATTGCGGGAGCGCGATCGTGGCGCACAGCATCAGGGCGGTAAAGATATTTCTGGCTTGCATTGCATTCTCTCCTCAAGTATTTATTTATCAGGCAA
>CAYNYH010000040.1:0-11220 GCA_964401425.1 uncultured Gallionella sp.
TACTGTGAGCGACGCAAACTTCATACAGATGCTTCTCCAGCACGACGCCCCCTATTGCACCAGCGGCACGCATGAACTTGTGCTTCAACAGCTCACGAGCTGCATCAAGCTCTGAGTCGAATAGGTCAGCCTGAACAAGCTGACGGATATCATACAGTGAACTCTCAAATCTCCCCTTGATAGAGTTGAGGATTGCTACCTGCTGCTCTAAGTGAGTCATCGCGGACTTTCGATCCGCAATTACTTCGTTGCCGTACCGAGTGATTCTCAATCCCTGAAGCGCGTCCTCAATACGATAATTTTCAAAGCCGATGTCCTTGCGCCCTTTTGGCTTTTCATAAAGACGAATAAAGTCGCTCAGTCGATCAGGAAGGAGTTGCTTGATTAGAACCAGGCATTCGGAATACCAAGATTGGTATGCATTGTTGAATTCTGGAAGCGCGTCCATATGCGCTTTCGCTGCCGCCTTGTCGCCCTTACAAGATTCAACGACTAGGGCTTCATATTCTTTGCCGTAGCAAAGGTGAGTGAACGACTGCTGAACGAGAACTGCATCGCGCATCAGGCGATCAAAGTCCTTCTTGTATCTGTCTAGGTTTGATGCCATTCTGCTATATCTCCTTACTGCCCCAGGTATTAAATCGACTCACCGGTCCGTACTATTAAAATAGTGAGGCGCGCATATTTCGTATAACTAGCTGAATCATTTGAACCGCCGCTATTCTATCTGTCAGCACTGGCATAAGTGTACGGGCAAGCGCGAATGTCTTCTACGCAGCACTTAGCAGAAGTAGCAACCTCTGACCTGAACTTCTGCAATGGCCGATAAGCGCTCATCCGCGACGATCAGCTGGAGCGGCGGCTTATGGCACAAAGCCGCCCATGAATCTGGGGATGCGCTTCAGATATCCAGCGCCCTGACCCGGCGGCTGGCGATGCTGTCGGCGTCGGGCGTTTCCTCGCTCGCCGCCATGCGGCAGTTGACGGCAGCCCACTGGCGCAGGGTTTCCACGTCGCGGGCGCGGGAGCGCGACAGGGGGATGATCTGCCGCGCCGAGTTGAGCAGGTGTTCGGTTTTCAGCGTCTGCTCGGGGGAGGAATAGGCTTCGTAGAGCGCGTCGATCACGACCTCTTCCAGCTCGGCACCGCTGAAGCCTTCGCTGGCGTGCACCACGGCGGGAATGTCATAGTCAGTCGGCGTGCGCTGGCGTTTGGCCAAATGAATCATCAAAATTTCGGCGCGGCTGCGGGGCGTGGGCAGGTCGACGAAAAAGATTTCGTCCAGACGACCCTTGCGCAGCAGCTCGGGCGGCAACTGTTCGATGTTGTTGGCGGTCGCCACGACGAACACCGGATGGCTCTTTTCTTCCATCCAGGTAAGCAGCGTACCGAACACGCGCGTCGCCACGCCGCTGTCGCCGGAGCCGCCTATGCCGGCGAGCCCCTTCTCCATCTCGTCGATCCACAGCACGCAGGGCGCGACGTTTTCGGCCACCGACAGCGCTTTGCGCATGCGCTCTTCCGACTCGCCGACCAGTCCGGCGAACACGCGCCCGAGGTCGAACTTGAGCAGCGGCTTCTGCCATTCCGCGGCCACCGCCTTGGCGCACAGGCTCTTGCCGCAGCCCGGCACGCCCACCAGCATTACTCCGCGCGGGTTGGGCAGGCCGAAGTCGCGCGCCTTCTGCGAGAAGCCCTCGTTGCGCTGCCCCAGCCAGCGCTTGAGCTGGCCGAGTCCGCCGATGCCGTTGAAATCTTCCACCGCCGCCGTGTATTCCAGGATGCCCGACTTGCGGATGATCTGTTCCTTCTCGTCGAGGATGGACTTCACGTCCTGGCCGGTGAGGCCGTGCTTCGAGACGACCGACTTGTAGAGCGCGTTCTCCGCCTCGGAGCGGGTCAGGCCCTGGCAGGCCTTGACGATGGCATCGACCGCATCCTCATCGAGATCCACGGTCACCGTCGGGTTCGCGCGCGCCTGCGCCATTGCCTGCGCCACCACCTGCCGGTATTCGCTCTCGGTCGGCAAGGGCAAGTCCACCACCGTCACGTCCTTCTGCAACTCGGGTGGAATCTGCATCATCGGCGACAGCCACAGCAGGGTGCGCTGCGAGCCTTTCATCACCGGCACCAGATCGCGTAACTGGCGAATCAGCAAGGCCGCGCCGGGCGAAGTGTCTTTCAGGTAGGGATGGAAATCCTTGAACAGGAACACCGCTTCTTCTTCGCAATCGGCGACGAAGGCCAGCGCGCTTTCCGGCGTGCGCGTGTCCTCCTTGCTGGCCGGGCGATCCTTTGCATCGACCAGGCCGCGCGAGATCGACCAGACGAACAGCTTGCGCGCGCGCTTGGCCATTTCCCCTTGCCGCAGCATTTCGTCGATCAGCTCGCGCGCCCGGTCCTCCTCGCTGGAAACGATGGTGACGATGGGGTAGCCGGCGCGGATGTAGATGCCGAGATCGTTGACGAATGACTGGGTCATGGGGACACCTCTAAATAATCCATCTTTCGGGCGCATCGCGGCGTTGCGCGGTACTCGCAACCTCGCCTATCTACAAGATATGTGGCTTCGACATAACCTAAAGGTGAGTCTACGCCGAAACTCGCTTTGCTCGTTTTCTCGGCTGCTGCGCTCCGTGCGTCTTGCGCTGCATCCCGAAATTCTGAATTCTTAGAGATGTCCAATTTTATGTACCTCTATAATTTTTCCCGCGTCTTCACGTCCTCGCGCACAGGCACCGCGAGAGGGTCGTGTTCATGGTACTCGGCGGTGAATTCGCGCTTTTGCACCACGCCCAGCGCCTCTTCGACGGCACGGGTGAAGACCAGGCAGTTATCGCCCTCCCCGCCCTCGACGCGGATCGTGGTGGCGCCGTCGCGGCCGATGCGGACGATCATTTTCTTGGTGGTCATGCCGATACTCCTTCGGTGTTGCCCGATGCGTTCCTCACGAGGCGCAAGCCCAGATAGTAGCCGCGGAAACCGGGGTGATAGCCGTAGCGGTCGGCAGCGCGGAACTTGACCGAGGAAAGGTACCACCAGCAGCCGCCGCGATACACGCGCGTCTGCCCTTCGTCGGGCCCGCGCGGATCGCGCTTCGGCGGGTTCCGGTAATACTTCCAGTCATACCAGTCGGCGCACCACTCCCACACATTGCCGCTCTGGTTATAGGTTCCGTACCCGCTCGCTCCTTCCGGGTAGCCGTACACCGGGCAGGTTTCCTCCTCGCCGCGGTTGCCGGCGTGGCGGCACTTGTCTGCATCCCATTCATTTCCCCAAGGATACACCAGCCCCTGCGGCCCCCGCGCCGCCTTCTCCCACTGCGCCTCGCTCGCCAGCTCGCATCCCGCCCACGCCGCGTACGCCACGCTGTCCTCCCAGTTCACTCCGACCACCGGATGGTCGGCTTTCTGCGCGGCAAACAGTCCTTTCCTCCACACCCGCGTTCCATAGTCCATCTTGCCCGGCGCCCGGTGCCCCGTCTCTTCGACGAACTTCAGGTACTGCGCATTCGTCACCGCATACACCCCGATCCAGTACCCCGACAATTCCACGCGGTGCGCGAGGCAGTTCTCGCCGACCCCGTCGCCCATCGTGAACTCGCCCGGCGGGACATACACCATCACGCTGCCGTCCTTCGCGTTGACTGCGATGCGATTGTGCAATGCTTCCTGTCTCCACCTCTGTAGAAGTGTCGCCATCTCAATACCGCTCGCTGACCACCAGTTCGATCTCGCCGTTGGGCAGCACCTTTTCCTGTTCGATAATTAACCCCTGCTCCAGCACCTGCTGCTTCACCGTCAGGTGCGCATAGGTGCGGTTGAGCGCCTGCATGAAGGTCTCCTGGCGGATATTGGTGTTGAACTCCACGCCCCACCAGTCGGCGCAGACGGCGAAGCTTCCGTCGGCCTGGCGCTGGAGGCCGATGTCGTAGCGGCTGCCGGTGTCGATCACCACCTGGGCGCGCTCGGTATTGCCCTGATAGCCGCGGATCGTCACTTCCTCGCCGGTCTGGAAATCGAACTGCAGTTGCCGCAGGCTTTCCTCGAGCAGCGCCTGGTCGCGGATCACGGTCTGTACTTGGCTGAAATGGGACATGGTCAAGTTCTCCTTGGCATCGAACGTATTGGTTCAGAAGGCCGCGGCACCGGTAAGTTCCTGCGCCGGGCGCGCGTTCGCCGCAGCCCATTCGTGCAGGCGGGCGATGTCCGCGGTGCGCGATTTCGACAGCGGCACGGTCGCATCCAGCGCGGCGTGAAGATCCTTCTCCGCGAGCGGCCTCGCGCCATCGTCGAAGGCGCGGTACAGGCCGTCCACCACCGCCGCCTCGATCTCCGCGCCCGAGTAGCCTTTGGCGACCTCGGCCAGCGCGGCGAGGTCGAAACTTTGCGGGTCGCGCCCGCGCCTTGCAAGATGCAGATTGAAGATGCTCGCGCGCTCACGTTGGCTCGGCAGGTCGACGAAGAATATCTCGTCGAAGCGCCCCTTACGGGTGAATTCCGGCGGCAGGTGCCGGATGTCGTTGGCGGTAGCGGCGACGAACACCGGCGCGGTGCGGTCTTCCAGCCAGGTAAGGAAGGTGCCGAACAGGCGCCGCGCCACGCCGCTGTCGCGCACGTTGCCCAGCCCGCTGAAGGCTTTCTCCAGTTCGTCGATCCACAGCACGCAGGGGCTCACCGCCTCGGCGGTGGCCAGCGCGCGCCGCAGCCGGTCTTCCGATTCGCCGAGCAGCGAGCCGTACACCTTGCCCAGATCGAGGCGCAGCAGCGGCACCTCCCAATCGGCCGCGAGCGCCTTCGCGGAGAGGCTCTTGCCGCAGCCGGGCACGCCCGCGAGCACCACGCCGCGCGGGGGGCGCAGGCCGAAGCGCAGCCCGGCGGGATCGAAAGCCTGGCGGCGCCGCGTGAACCAGTTCTTCAGCGGCTCCAGCCCGCCGACATCGGCGAAGCTCACGCGCGGCCGGCAGAATTCCAGTATCCCGTCCTTGCGCACCGCCTGCTCCTTTTCGTCGAGCACCCCGGCTGCACAACCCGCATCGAGCGTGCCGCGTTTCGCGATGCCGCGCCGCAGCACGCGTTCCGCCTCGCGCCGCGTGAGCCCGAGCAGCGCGCGCGCCAGCGTGTCCCTGATCTTTCCTTCGGGCGCCGGCTGCCCCTCCTGCGCGGCGATCTCATCCACGAGGCGCTCCATCTCCGCCATGTCGGGCGGCGGGTAGAGGAACAGGGTCGCGTCCGCGCTCAGCTCTTCCGGTATCGATGCCGATTCCCCGACGAACACCAGGCTCTTGCGCGTGTGCTTGACCGTCCACACCGCGTCGCGAATCAGGCGCACGATCACCGGCGTGAAGTGCCGCTGCATGTCGAGAAAAACGTAGATCGCCTCGGCGGGGCCGTGGAACACATGCTCCAGCGCCTGCACCGGATCGCCGACGGTCTGCGGCGCAACCTCCTTGCCCTCGCGGTCGCACAGGCCGCGCGTGGCGCTCCAGACATAGAGGTTGATGTCCTTCTTCGCCGCCATCGCCTCGCGCACGCGCAGCAGCGAGGCCAGCGCACGTTCCTCCTCGTGGGTCTGCAGCCAGAGCAGCGGGAAGTGGGCGCGCAGGTGCACCTCGATGCGGCCTTCGACATGGTTCGCCATCGCGGCGTGGCGCGCCACCGTGCGCAGGTCGGCGACGAATTCCGCCGCGCTGCGGTAGCGCTGCTCCGGGTCTTTCTCCAGCGCCTTGCCGATCACGCGCGGCAATCGCGCATCGAAGGCGCCGTTCGCCAGCGGCGCAAGGTCGGGCTGGTCATAGAGGATACGCTGCTTCAGGGTTTCTTCGTCCGGCGCATGAAAAGGCTGCTTGCCGGTCAGCGCTTCGAAAACGGTCAGCGCCAAGCCCCATAGATCGGCGCTGCAACCCGCGCCGTCCCCGAACTGCTCGGGCGCGAGATAGGCCGTTGCCGCCTGCACGGATCTGGAATGCTTCATCAACCGGGTCAGGCCGAAGCCGAGGATCTTTACCGCGCCGTCCGGCTGCACGACGATGCTGGAAGGCCGGATGTCGCGGTGCACCGCCAGCCCCTGATGGGCGTAGTCGAGGGCGGCGCCGATTCGGGCCGCGATGTCGAGCGCCTCGGCCAGCGGCAGCGGCCCGCGCCGTTCGATCATGCGGTCGAGGGGCTCGCCCTCCGCCAGTTCCGTCACGGCGAACAGGCAGCCCTCCGCTTCGGCGATGCCGAATTCCCCCGCGATGCCGGGATGCCGCAGCGCGCGCACCGCACGCAGTTCATGCTCGAGCAGCGCTCGCGCCTCTTCGTCCTGCGCATGGGGAATGCACACCGCCACGCGCTGCGGCCAGCCATTCTCTTGCGATGCAAGGTTGTCGGCGGCATGAATGGTCTTGAGTCCGTCCCGCCCCAGCGGCGCCGGATCGAGGGCGAAATCGCCCAAGCGCTTTTGCAGCGTATCGGTCGAGGGGGCTGGACTCATGCAGTCATGCCTTTCTGTGTAGGGGCGCGTCCATGGATTATGCGCTGCCGTGGCGAAAAATGTCACTACAGTGAACCTCTGATCATCCGCCAGTGCAAACGTCCGCCGCGCAGCCCGCATTTCATTGGATAATTTAGCGCCATATGGGCAATTTAGCGCATTGACCGCTAACCGGGAAAGACATAGATTGCAGCCAGCCTATGCAATGCGCATACCCCGGCGGGCGGCAATGGACGTATGATGCGCCCGGAATGAATATTCAATACCGGAACAAACAATTAAGCGAGCAGCGTCAATGGACAACAACACAAAAGAAGAATCATCAAACAGCAACGATACAGGCCGCCGGCCGCCCTTCACCATAGTCGACTGGATAATCGCGGCGTTCAGCATTGCTTTGCTGGTATACATCCTTATCAATCTCCCCCCTTTTTAGCCTCTCGATATGCCGCCTATCAAGCTTGACCGCCGCCCCGGAATCGGCCTGGCGCTGGGCAGCGGTTCGGCGCGCGGCCTCGCGCACCTGGGCGTGATCCGCGCCGTCGAGGACGCCGGCATCGAGGTGGGATTCATTGCGGGCACCAGCATGGGGGCACTCATCGGGGCGATCCATGCCGCCGGCAAGCTGGACGAACTGGAAGCCGCCTTCCTGGGCTTCGACTGGAAAAAAACGGCTTCTTTCTTCGACGTCGTGCTGCCCAAGTCCGGCCTGCTCGACGGCGCAAGGATCAGCGAACTGGTGCGCGCGCATATCCATGCCGACACCATTGAGGCATTGCCGATCCCCTTCGCGGCCGTGGCGACGGACATCGTCAGCGGCGAGGAGGTCGTCATCCGCAGCGGCGATGTGATCGAGGCTGTGCGTGCCAGCATTTCGGTGCCCGGCATCTTCACGCCGGTGCGCAGCAACGGGCGCATCCTCGTGGACGGCGGCCTCACCAACCCGGTGCCCGCGAGCGCGGCCCGCGCCATGGGCGCCGGTATCGTGATCGCGGTCGACCTCAACCATGAGATCGTCGCCGGCAAGAACCTGAAGCCGCTGCTGAATACGGGAAAAACGAACAGCGCCGTAGAGCACGCACCCGGCATGTTCCCGCGCTGGGTGGGAGATTACCGCCTGTCGATGAAGGACATCCGGCAGAAGCTGCTCGCCGGGGACAACCCCGTCTCGGCGCAATTCAGATCGTGGGCTTCCGCGGAGCCGCTGCCCAGCATCTTCGAGGTGCTGCTGGCCTCGATCAACATCATGGAAACGCGCATCACCCGGACACGCCTGAGCCTGGACCGGCCGGATGTGATCATCCAGCCGCCGCTGGGGCATATCCGTTTCCTGGAGTTCGACCGCGCCGAGGAAATCATCGCCATCGGCTACGAGCACACGCGGCGGCAACTGGCCGCGTTGCCGCCCGGCGTGATCGAAAAAATATCCTCTCCCTCGTGATGCCCTGGTAGTGAACAGGGCTCAATCCGTGTAATCTCCGCATCAGGATTTTCTGCCGAGTTTGAAGCACATGGTTTCCGTCCAGCATGACTTTCCCCCTCTCGCGGGCGAGGACAGCGCAGACATCCAGCAGTGGCTGGCTGCCTTGTCCTCCGCTTACCCGCCTGCGGAGATTGCGCTGATCCGCCAGGCGTGCGAATTCGCCGCGCCGCTCTACCACGGGCAGACCGAAATCACCGGCACCCCGCTGCTGCGGCACGCGCTAGGTTCTGCCGCCATCCTGATCGGCATGCGCCTGGATCACGAAACCATCGCGGCCGCCGTGCTGCATGCCGTGCCGGATTATCTCGATGACTGGACCGAGGCGCTGACCGGGCTTTTTGGCCGTAACGTAACGGCCCTGGTCGAAGGCATCTCGCGCGTGGAGCGGATACGCCTGTTCAGCGAGATGCGCGGCGCGCAGGACAAGGACAAGGACGAGGCCGCGCAGCAGATCGAGAGCCTGCGCAAGATGCTGCTGGCAATGGTGGAAGACATCCGCGTCGTGCTCATCAAGCTCGCCGAACGCACCCAGACCCTGCGCAACCTGTCCGGCGCAAACCCGGAGCAGCAGAAGCAGATCGCGCAGGAGACGCAGAGCATCTTCGCCCCGCTGGCGAACCGGCTCGGCGTGTGGCAGCTCAAGTGGGAGCTGG
Source organism: uncultured Gallionella sp. (assembly GCA_964401425.1). GTDB lineage: Bacteria > Pseudomonadota > Gammaproteobacteria > Burkholderiales > Gallionellaceae > Gallionella. Next base: position 8,611 of record CAYNYH010000040.1, read on the forward strand.
AAGACCTGTCGCTGCGCTACCTGGAGCCAGCGCTCTACAAGAAAGTGGCGAGGCTGCTCGACGAACGCCGCGTGGACCGGGAACGCCATATCGCGGAAGTGATCGCGCAGCTCAGCCAGGCGCTGTTCAAAGCAGGCATCGAAGCCGAGGTGACCGGGCGCCCCAAGCACATCCACAGCATCATCAACAAGATGAAGCGCAAGCGGGTCGAGTTCGGCGAGCTCTACGACGTGCGCGCCGTGCGCATATTGGTAAGCGATGTCCAGAACTGCTACGCGGCGCTTTCGGTGGTGCACGAGCTGTGGCCGCCCATCGCCAGCGAATTCGACGACTACATCGCGAACCCCAAGGGCAACGGCTACCGCTCGCTGCACACCGCCGTGACCGGGCCGCGGCAGCTCGCTTTGGAAGTGCAGATCCGCACGCATGACATGCACCACGATTCGGAGCTCGGCGTCGCCGCGCACTGGCGCTACAAGGAAAACAGGAAATCCGACGCCGGGTTCGACGACAAGCTCGCCTGGCTGCGCCAGATCCTCGCGTGGAAGGCGGAACTGGCCGACAGCGGCAGCCTGCAGGAGCAATTCAAGAATGAACTGCTGCAGGACCGCGTGTACGTGTTCACGCCGCAAGGCAAGGTTATGGACTTGCCCAGGGGCGCGACCCCGGTGGATTTCGCCTACACCCTGCACACCGACCTCGGCCACCGCACGCGCGGCGCCAAGGTGGACGGCAACATCGTGCCGCTCAAATACAAATTGCAGAACGGGCAGCGCGTGGAAATCCTCACCGCGAAACAGGGCGCGCCGAGCCGCGACTGGCTCAGCCCGCAGCTCGGCTACATCAAGAGCGCACGGGTGCGCGCCAAGGTGCGGCACTGGTTCAAGACGCAGAACCTCGACGACAGCATCGCGCAGGGCAGGCTGTTGCTCGAGCGTGAGTTGCAGCGCCTCGGCGTGAGCACCGTCAACCAGGAAAAGGTCGCGCAGCGCCTGCGCTTCCACAAACTGGAAGAACTGCTCGCCGCCCTCGGGCGCGGCGAAACCACCCCGCACCGCGTCGCCCTCGCCATCCAGCAGGAAGTCCCCGCAAAGCCGGCAGCCACCCCGCAACCCGTTTCCCACAAGCCTGCCGCACGGCGCACCTCCGCGACGGGCGTGCTGATCGAAGGCGTGGACAACCTGATGATCAAACTGGCCAGGTGCTGCAAGCCGGAGAAGCCGGATGCCATCACCGGCTACGTCACGCGCGACCGCGGCATCACCATCCACCGGCAGGATTGCGCGTTCATGCAGCGCGTGCCGGAAGGCAAGCGCGACCGGATGCTCAACGCGGTCTGGGCGGGAGAATAGGGAAAACCCAATTACTCATTGGCCAAAAGAACTACCCAGCGCTGCCCAAAGGAACTAAATCGAAATAGGTAGCCATTTCGGCATATATGAATTTCCGGAGAGGATGGATATAGTGCGCGCCTTTTTTACAGAAGCTCCTAACGGACAATGGATAGAGTCATATGGTGGAAACGCAAGCGCCCGGCTGACTTTGCATGGTCTGAGCAGTTGAGCGTTGGAAACGCAATACTGGATTCGGAGCATCGAAACCTGATAACCAAGATCAACAACATCACGCGCATGATTGAAGCGGGAGATGCCGCCGCATTGCCGGGCGCATTTGAAATGCTCGAAACCTGGCTGCTGGTTCATTTTGAAAATGAAAAAATGTTTGCGCAGGCCTTCAATCTTGATTTTGAACAGCACGAGCTTGCGCATCAGGGGTTGCTGGATGAGCTTCGATGCTGGAGAGATGAACTGGCAGCAAAGAATTGGGCAGTACCCAATGGCGAAACCAAGCCGTACTATCAACTTCTGCATGATCGGTTAATCAAGCATATCGCCGAAGATGACACACAGATGAAGCCGGCGTTTGGGAACTGCCGGTATGACTACATCCCTCCCGGCAAAAACTCCATGGTTATAGGCAATTAATCGGCACCCCTGAAAATTTCGTGACTCACCTCAAAACGCATCCCCGCATAACCTGCCGAAGCCGCATAATGCGAAAGGGAGTTATGCACGAACGTTTTTTCGCTGGCACACCTGAAGCACAATCGTTGTTGCACCGAATCGAAACAGCTTCGAAAACAATCGAGCACCCCCTTTTAACTGCGCATCAAGCCGTGCGGCAGACGCTCTCTGGTGCACTCAATAAACAAGGATGGCAAGTGTGAAACCCGGAAGAAATGACCCCTGCCCTTGCGGCAGCGGGAAAAAATACAAGAAGTGCTGTTCCGACAAACCGGAGGCAAACACAGCATGCCCGCCCCCGCGACCACCGGCCTTAACGGCCGCACAAGGGACGCCCGGCCATCAGGAGATCGGCGCCCTGGTGTCGCTCTTCAACCAGCAGCGCTACATGGAAGCCGAGCATCTGGCGCGCTCGATAACGGAAAACTTTCCGCGCTACGGCTTCGGCTGGAAGGTATTGGGCGCGGCGTCCAACCGGATGGGGCAGAGTGCGGACGCGCTGGCCTCCCTGCAAAAGGCGGCGGCGCTGCTGCCGGATGACGAAGAAGTGCAATACAACCTGGGCAGCACGCTGCATAACCTGGGA
>CAYNYH010000040.1:11230-18441 GCA_964401425.1 uncultured Gallionella sp.
GCCGCGAGCTATCGCCGCACGCTGACGCTCAGGCCGAATTACGTCGAGGCGCATAACAACCTCGGCAACGTCCTCAAGGACATGGGCCGCCTGGACGAAGCCGCCGCCAGCTACCGGCGTGCGCTGCAGATCAGGCCGGACTATGCCGAGGCGCACTGCAACCTGGGCAACACCCTCAACGAGCTGGGCCAGCCGGTCGATGCCGAAGCCAGCCTGCGCCTGGCGCTGCAGATCAGGCCGGATTTTGTCGAGGCGCTCAACAGCCTCGCCCTGCTGCTCAATGCGCAAGGCGATCCGGCAACGGCCCTGAACGTCGTCTACCACTCCCTGCAATTCAGGGAGACCCCGGAAGCCAGAAACATCTTCGTCGCCTGCGCCAAGCACCTGAACTTCACGCAGGACGACAGCGCAATCCGCTCGGCGATGGTGCGCGCCCTGACCGAACCTTGGGGGCGGCCGAGCGAACTGGCGCAGGCCGGCTTCGGCCTCGTCAGGCTCAACCCGGACATCGGGGAGTGCGTGACGCGGGCAGTCAACGCCTGGCCTCAACGGCTCACGGCGCAGGAACTATTCGGCACAAACGGCCTCGCCGCGCTCGCCAACGATGCGCTGCTGCGCGCCCTGCTCGATGCGATGCCCGTCTGCGACATCGAAATGGAACGCTTCCTGACCATGGCGCGCCATGCCCTGCTCGAAGCCGCCATGGCGGGCGGCGAAGCCGACGCCACCCTGAATTTCTACAGCGCACTGGCACGCCAGTGCTTCATCAACGAATACGTGTTCTCCTGCACCGGCGACGAAATCAATCAAGCGACCGACCTGCGCGACTCGCTGGCGGCGGCGCTGGAATCCCAGGCCGAGATACCCGCCCTGTGGCCGCTCGCGGTCGCTGCCTACTTCCCGCTCTGCTCCCTCCCGTTCGCCGCGCGGCTTCTGGAGCGGCAATGGCCCGGGGAAGTCGCGGCCGTACTCACACAGCAGATACGCGAACCGGCGGAAGAGCAGCGGCTGCGCGCCAGCATTCCGCGGCTGACCGCCATCGAGGACGAGGTGTCGCTGCGGGTGCAAAACCAGTACGAAGAAAATCCCTACCCGCGCTGGATCAAGCCCGACCCCGCCGTGAAGGCCAGGAATATCGCCACCTGGTTGCAGCAGAAATTTCCGCTGGCTTCCTTCAAGCGTCCCGGTGAGAGCGGCAGCATCGATGTGCTGGTCGCCGGCTGCGGCACCGGCCAGCATTCCATCGGCACCGCGCAGCGCATCCAGGGTGCGCAGGTGCTGGCCATCGACCTGAGCATGAGCAGCCTGGGCTACGCCAAGCGCAAAACGCAGGAACTGGGACTGGCCTCAGTCGAGTATGCGCAGGCCGACCTGCTCAAGCTCGACTCACTCGGACGCAGCTTCGATGTGATCGAATCGGTCGGCGTGCTGCACCACCTCGCCGACCCGTTGGCCGGATGGCAGGTGCTGCTGTCCCTGCTGCGCCCCGGCGGATTCATGGAGCTCGGCTTCTACAGCGCAACGGCGCGGCGCAACATCGTGAAGATATGGGACTTCATCGCCGAGCGCGGCTACGGTTCCTCGGCCGGCGAAATTAGGCGCTTCCGCCAGGATTTGATGGATGCAGGCAACAGCGCAGAATTCGGCGCCGCCCTGAATTCGGCGGATTTCTTCAGCATCAGCACCTGCCGCGACCTGCTGTTCCACGTACAGGAACACCGCATGACGCTGACCGGCATCGATGAATTTCTCCGGAAAAACGACTTGGCGTTCCTCGGATTCGAGATCGATGCCGATGTCCTGCACGCCTATAGGCGGCGCTTCCCCGATGACCGCGCCGCCACCAGCCTCGCGCAATGGCAGCCCTTCGAGAACGAAAACCCGGACACCTTCAGCAGCATGTACCACTTCTGGGTTCAGAAAGCCGGAGAAGCCTCATAGTGTTTTCCATAGTGTATAGTTCGGCGAGTTTTTGAATAACGATCAGGGGATAAAATGCAAAGCCAGTTAATCAGAGTTACAACGAAATCCAAGACACCGCTGTATATCAGCATCTGCGCCGATGAAGACCAGAAAATCTTCGTGCTGATGAACATCACCGCGTTTACCGTCGGCACCTGTTTTGAAAGCGCGGAAAAGGCATTGAAGGAATGCATCGAGGTGACCAACAAGGTCATCAATTACAAGAAGGATGGAGACAGGATAGAAGCGCTCCATTCCGATCCGGGCGGCGCATTCCTCAGCAATGACGAGATGGCGAACATTCTTCAATCAAATCATCCAGCTCACTAGCTCGAAACTAGTTTAGTGCTACGTCGCTGAATCATCAGGTAAGTACATCCAGCCCCCTAGTGCGTATGGCACGCTATCTAGAAGCTGCCTTAAAAATTCGCGAGGAGGGATGGATGCAAGGCGCACGGAGCTTTGCATGGCCATTCGACTAAGCTGGCAATATACGCCAGCCAAGTCGCTGGTCAACGCAGAAACCAGAATGTACACAAGTACATGAGGATTTCGAGTACCGCGCAACGCCGCAGACGCCCTCCGCAGCAATTTTTAGGCAGGCTGCCCGCAGATCACCCGATTCCGGCCCCCATGCTTGGCCTCATAAAGCGCCTTGTCCGCGGCAGCAACCATACGGTCGGCTAGCTGGTGATTTTCCACGGCATGATCTTCGGCGGGCAGCATGGAGATGCCGATCGAGATGGTGAGATTGATCGAATGCCCGGAATTCGCGTAGATATTTTCTTCCGCGATGCAGCGGCGTATCCGCTCCGCGATCTGGCTGGCATGGTACATATCGGTCTGCGGCAGGAGTACGACAAATTCCTCGCCGCCATAGCGTGCAATCGTGTCGCCCGTCCGCAGTTGGGACTGGATGAAGCTGGCCACGCTCATCAGCACTTCATCGCCCGTCTGGTGGCCGTAGGTGTCGTTGATACCCTTGAATTTGTCGATGTCGAGGAACATGCAGGCCAGCGGATGCTTGTGCCGGCGTGCCTGGCTGATTTCGATCTGGCAGCGGTGTTCGAAATAGCGTCGGTTCTGCACGCCGGTCAGCGCGTCGGTCAGCCCCAGCAGCTTCAATCGTTCCTGCGCGAGGGCGCTCTCCAGGCAGATTGCCATGATTTCAGCCAGCCGTTCGAGGAAGTCCGTCCCGCAGCCGGCGATGTAGCGCTCCGGATTGGCGCTACCCAGGTGCAGGCTGCCGATCAGCTCGCCATGGCGCATGAGCGGCAGAAGCGCAACCGATGCAATGGCGTCCGAGGGGGCATTGAAGAGAGCCTGGTGATGGGAAGCATTGAAGGAACCCAGATACGGGGCGCGTTGCCTGCCGTACAGCGTTTCCAGCGTGGCGGATGACCGGAGCAGCGTGAGCCCGCTGCAGGGCGCCTCATTGCCAATTCCGCTTTCGAGTATCCGGGTAACCTCATATTCCCGGTCGACCAGCGCGAGAGTGACAAACTCCACCCCGAACGCCAGTTTGTACTCGGAGAGCAGCAAATGGACCAATTCCAGCAGCGACTCGGCACCGATCAGCTGGCGCTGGAGCTGATCGAAGCGGCGCATCTTGCTTTCATTCTGCCGTGCCTCATGCAGCAGCGCTTCCAGCTGCTGGCGAAGTAAATAATTCTCTGATTGGAGATGATTATTCATTTCTTGCGTTATCGGCTGTCTAATCCCGTTCTTTAGGGGCTGCTTTCCGGAGTGGCCCCTTGTTTTGTGGCGTTCCCCCTTCGATACCTCAGGGCGAACGTATATTCATGCCGGATCAATAGCCGCCAATCGTCAGTTGAATAACCATCCGTGGCTAACTAACGACTAGCGGCTAACGGCTGTTTTCACCAGATCACGTCAGGCAATTTCAGCCTTTCCACCGGTTTGTCGCCCAGCAGGTGCTCCTCGATGATGGCGGTCACGTCTTCCTTGCTTACGCCGCCGTACATCACGCCTTCCGGATAGACCAGCACGCTTGGGCCGGTGCCGCAGGTGCCGAGGCAACTGGTGCCTGCCACTGCATAGCGTCCCCACAACTGCCTCTTCTCGAATTGCTGCATGAATTCCTGCAAAATGGCCCCGCTGCCTTTCGCTGCGCATGAGCCGCGCGGATGATCCTCCGGGCGGGATTGCGTGCAGATGAATACGTGTTTTTTTGGCTTGCCCATTCAACTCTCCTGATTAATCGTGTTTCTGGTTTCATCCATACCGGATGGGCCGCCATTGTAAGGGAGGAATCCCTGTTCTTGACAAGCGCGCTGCAATTTTCCGCGCCCTACAGATCCATCTTGCGCTCCGCCTTGCGCGATTCGTCGGGCACGCGGTTGTCGCGCAGGTTCTCGATGTTGACCTCCTCGACCTTGGTGGCGCGCGAGGCATTGCGCGCCTGCCCGAAGATGACCAGCTTGCGCAGTTCCTCGATATGCTCGCGGTGCGACTTGGCGAGCGGCACCATGGTGCTGGCGGCATTGAGCAGGTCGGCGGTTTCGATCTCGCGCCCGCCGTCGATGAAGGCCGGGAACTGTGCCGCGTTGACCACGGCTTCCAGCTCGGCGCCGACGAAGCCTTCGGTCTCCCTTGCGACGCGCGGCAAGTCGAACTTGTTGCGAATGTCGGTAATGCGGTTCTGCCTGAGCAGCACTTCAAGAATTTCCTCGCGTTCGTGCAGCGTGGGCAGGTCGAGGAAGAACACTTCGTCGAAGCGCCCCTTGCGCAGGAACTCCGGCGGCAGTTGCCGGATGTTGTTGGCCGTGGCGAACACCGACACCGGGGCCTGCTTCTCCTGCATCCAGGTGAGGAAGGTGGCGAGCACGCGCGCGGCGGTGCCGCTGTCGCCGATCGATCCGGCGAAGGCCTTCTCGATCTCGTCCACCCACAGCACGCAGGGCGCGATCACCTCGGCGATCTGCATCGCCTCGCGCATGTTCTTTTCCGATGCGCCGAGCACGCCGCCGAACACCGCGCCCATGTCGAGGCGCAGCAACGGCTGCGACCACATCCCCGCCGCCGCCTTGGCGCACAGGCTCTTGCCCGTGCCGGGAATGCCGATCAGCGCGACGCCGCGCGGCTTGGACAGGCCGTAGTTGCGCGCCTCCTCGGAGAAGGCCATGCGGCGCAGTTCCAGCCAGGCCTTGAGCTCGTCCAGGCCGCCGATACGGTCGGCGTTTTCCACGTAAGGGTAGAGTTCCAGCGCGCCGCTCTCGCGGATGATGGCACACTTCTCCTCGGTGATCAGGTCGGCGCATCGCTCGTCGAGGCGCGCGCTGGCGCGCCCCCGGCTCGCCGCCACCACGGCCTTGCGGAATACCCGCTCGGCCTGGGTGCTGGTCAGCCCGAGCGCCGCCTCCACCAGCTTGATGCGCAACGATGGTTCGACTTCTGCAAGCGCGCCGCTTGCGCCGGCGGTACGCTCCAGCAGCGCATCCATTTCCCCGGCATTGGGCTTGGCGAGTTCCAGCACCGGCACGTCGTGCTTGAGTTCCAGCGGCAGGCAGTATTCGGGCGTGATGATGACAACGTTCTTGCGCGGCTGCGTTTCCGGCAACTGCGCCGCGAGGTTGCGCAGGCTGCGCAGCGCGCCGCGCTTGGCTTCCCATATCTGGTGAAAATCCTTGAGCACGAAGGTCGCGCTGCCCTTGTAATCGCGGATCATGCGCAGGATGGTGTCGGCCGTGGCTTCGCGCTTGTCGTCGAAAGGCTCGCGCGCCTTCCTCAGGCAGACGAACTGGTCGCCGATGTCCCAGGTGTAGAGTCCCTCGGCCTCGGGCCAGCCGGGGCGGCTGGCCAGCTCCATGAGCTCGCGCAGCACCCGCCCCTCCTCGGTGGTGACCACATTGACCACCGCGATGCGCGCGTCGAAATGCAGTTTCAGTTCGTCCTGGAAAAACATGTGAGGCTCCTGGTTATCTTGTCGGTTGCACGGCGACCGGGAATCCCGTTACCGATACTTGTCCATCCGCGCCGATGCGGAACTCGCTGCGGCGCGGCCCCAACTCTACGCCGCGGTAGCGTTCGGTCAAGTACAGCAGTTCCTGGTTGCTGCTGGCGAGCAGCGGATGGCGCTGCGGCAGGTCGCGCCGGTAGGGGCCGGCCGCGAGCAGATCGGCGGCGGCGAGCAGCCGCTGCACGCCGGGATTGCGGCTCGCGCGCAATGTTGCAACCTCATAGCCGGTGAAGACCATCACGCCCTTGCCGGCAGCGCGCACCGCTTCCGCCACCTCGGCCAGCGCCGCGGCCTGCGCAAACGGCTCGCCGCCCGAGAAGCTCACGCCTTCGGTATCCGGCTGCGCGAGCAGCAATTCGATCGCCGCCTCCACCGTCACTTCATACCCGCCCGCGAAGGGCTGGAAATCCGGGTTGAAGCAGCCCTCGCAGCGCAGCGCACAGCCCTGCACCCACAGCACCGAGCGCAGGCCGGGGCCGTTGGCGCGGGAGGATGGCAGGAATGCCGCGAGCCTGAGTGTGGATGATTTATTCATCGTCGCCTAGAGTTTCACGAACGGCATGTTCTTCACCGGCAGGTTCATGCGTTCGCCGCTGCTGAGCTGCACGCAGGAGCGGCTGTTTGGATGCAGGTCTTTCAGCGACAGCGTGAGGCGCTTGTTGGCGTCGATGCCGAAGCCCGCGACGAAGCGCTTCTCGCCGAGGGTGCAGGGCGGATCGGCGTGGATGAATTCCGAGTCGCCGGGATTCATCTGGCGCAGCGCGATGTCTTCGCGGCGCAGCACCTGCATCGGCCTGAGGCTGCCGCCTTCGATCTCGTAAACCGTTTCCGGGCGCACCATGACGGAACGCTCGGTCACCACGAGCCCCAGCTTTGTCGCTCCCTCGCAGGCGGCGTTGATGAACTTGTTGCTCACGGCGCCCTCGGTCGGATAGGCGGTTCCCTTCGGCACCACCGGCACCAGCACGTAATCCTTCGCTTCACGGTCCCAGCTGCGCAGGCAGTAGTCGTGCACCAGCTTCTGGTTGAGGTCTTCACCGGCATAGCGGCATGCGCCGCGCGCGACCGCCTCAAACGGGGATTCGCAATGCACCGGGCAGCCGCCGAACTGCTCGCGCACCCGCTGTGCTATGCCGAGCAGCAGGCTGGAGCCTCCGGCGAGGAACACTGCGCGCACCTGCGATTTTTCCGTGCCGTATTTCCTCGCTGTTTCCAGCGCGCGATCCAGCGTGCGCACCACCAGTCCATAAAGACTCGCACCGCGCAATTC
>CAYNYH010000041.1:0-18077 GCA_964401425.1 uncultured Gallionella sp.
GCAGGGCAAGCAGGTGCCCGCCGTCGAGATTCTGCTGAACACCTCGCTGATCGCCGACCTGATCAAGAACGACGAGATCGAAAAAATCCGCGATGCCATCGAGAAGAGCGTTTCCGCGGGCTCGCAGACCTTCGAGCAGGCACTCTACAAGCTGTTCAAGACCGGCCAGATCACCAAGGAAGAAGCGTTGCGCAACGCCGATTCTGCGAGCAACCTGTCCACGCTGATCGACTTCTCGGAGCGCACCAGCACCATGAAGGTGCCGGCGTTCAACCCAGACCAGGAAGAGCCGAAGCCGAAACCGCAGGCCGATTTCGGCGGCATCAAGCTCAACCTGGACGAGAATAAATAAAACATCGAACCACGAAGTCACGAAGAACGCGAAGAAAAACCATGCGCCGCACAGTTAAAGAGGCTGCCTTGCTGTCAAACGGCAAACGGCATGCAACCTTAAAATAGCCATTTACAACATGTCCGAAACCTTGCAACTCGCCCAACAACTCATCTCGCGCCGTTCCCTCACGCCGGCGGACGAGGGCTGCCTGGATATCGCCGGCGCGCGCCTCGCGCCGCTCGGCTTTGGGCTCGAAAAAATGCGCTGCGGCGAGGTGGACAACCTCTGGGCGCGGCGCGGCGATGCCAGGCCGCTGATGTGCTTCGCCGGACATACCGACGTGGTGCCGGCCGGGCCGGTGGAGCGCTGGGATAGCGACCCGTTCATGCCGGAGGTGCGCGACGGCATGCTGTACGGGCGCGGCGCGTCCGACATGAAGGGGCCGCTGGCGGCATTCGTCACCGCGATCGAAAAATTCGTCACCGCTCATCCGCAGCATCGCGGCTCCATCGCCGTGCTGCTAACTTCAGATGAAGAGGGCGTGGCAGTGGACGGCACGGTGCGCGTGGTCGAGGCGTTGCGGGAACGCAATGAGCCGCTCGATTACTGCATCGTCGCCGAGCCGACCTCGGAAAAAACTTCCGGCGATACCATCAAGAATGGGCGGCGCGGCTCGCTGTCCGGTGCGCTCACCGTCAAGGGCGTGCAGGGGCATATCGCCTACCCGCACCTGGTGAAGAATCCCATCCACCTCACCGCACCCGCGATTGCCGAACTGGCAGCAACGGTGTGGGACGAGGGCAACGAATACTTCCCGCCGACTTCCTGGCAGGTTTCCAACATCCGCGGCGGCACCGGCGCGACCAACGTAGTGCCCGGCACGATGGACATCCTGTTCAACTTCCGCTTCTCCACCGCCAGCACGGTGGACAGCCTGAAGCAAAGGGTGCACGCGATCCTTGACAAGCACTGCCTGGAATACGAGCTGCGCTGGGAACTGTCCGCCAAACCCTACCTCACGCCGCGCGGCAATCTGGTCGATGCGGCCGCGGCCGCGATCAAACAGGTGCAGGGGATCGATGCCAAGCTTTCCACCAGCGGCGGCACTTCCGATGGGCGTTTCATCGCCGACATCTGCCCGCAGGTGATCGAACTCGGCCCGCTCAACGCGACCATCCACAAGATCAACGAATGCGTGGCGGTGGCCGATCTCGACGCGCTGTCCGAGATCTATTACCTCACCCTGCGCAAGCTGCTCGCCGAATGAAATATCTCATCCTGATCCTGCTCTTCATGGCGCTGCTGTGGATCGCCTCAATCGCCTGGGCGAACCGGCGCAAGCCTCCCTACGATAACCGTGACGGCGGCGGGGGCGGGGGCGATTCCGGCGGAAGCTCCTCTTCAAGCTGCGACAGCAGTGATGGCGGCTGCGGCGGCGGGGACGGCGGGGGCGGAGGCGACTGATGAGCAACTATTTTTCCGGTGCGACGCAAAATCTTCACACGGTGCGCGACTGGCTGCGCTTCGCAGTAAGCCGCTTCAACCAGGCCAAGCTGTTCTTCGGGCACGGCAGCAGCAACGCCTACGACGAGGCCGCCTACCTGATCCTGCATACGCTGCACCTGCCGCCGGACCGGCTCGATCCGTTTCTCGACGCGCGCCTGACCGAGATGGAGCGCGCCGAGGTGCTGAACATCATCCAGCAGCGCGTCGAGCAGCGCGTGCCGGCCGCCTACCTGACGCACGAGGCCTTCCTCGGCGACTTCAGCTTCTATGTGGACGAGCGCGTCATCGTGCCGCGCTCGTTCATCGCTGAACTGCTGCTCGAACAGCTCGCGCCGTGGATCGCCGAGCCGGAGGAAATCGGCAGCGTGCTGGACCTGTGCACCGGCAGCGGCTGCCTCGCCATCCTCGCCGCGCATGCCTTCCCCTATGCCAGCGTGGACGCGGCAGACCTGTCGCCGGCCGCGCTGGCCGTCGCCGAGCGCAACGTCGCCGACTATCGCCTGCAGGATCGCGTGCGCTTGATCGAATCCGACCTGTTCGCCAAGCTGAACGGCAGGCAGTACGACCTGATCATCAGCAACCCGCCCTATGTAGATGCCCCATCGGTCGCTGCGCTGCCGCAGGAATACCTGCACGAGCCCAAGCTCGCGCTCGGCAGCGGCCATGACGGGCTGGATGCGACGCGCGTCATCCTCGAACAGGCCGCCGGACACCTCAGCGAAAACGGTATCCTCGTGGTCGAGATCGGCCACAACCGCGAAGCGCTCGAAGCCGCCTACCCGAACCTGCCGTTCACCTGGCTGGACGTCAGCGCGGGCGACCAGTTTGTATTCATGCTGCACAAAAACGACCTGCTCTGATGTCGTCCGTCGAGCATTACGAGAATTTCCCCGTCGCATCGATCCTGATGCCCAAGCGGCTGCGCAAGCCGGTCGCGGCGATCTACCACTTCGCGCGCGCGGCGGACGACATCGCCGATGAGGGCGACCTGCCCGATGAGGAGCGGCTCGCACAGCTCGACGCCTTCCGCGCCGAACTCGCGCGCATTGAGGCGAACGAGACGCCGCTCACGCCGCTGTTCCAGAACCTCGCCGCCGAGATACGGCAACACGCGCTGCCGATGCAACCGTTTTACGACCTGCTCGATGCCTTTTCTCAGGACGTAGTGAAGAAGCGCTACGCGAACTTCGACGAGTTGCTCGACTACTGCCGCCGCTCCGCCAACCCGGTCGGCCTCCTGCTGCTGCATCTCTACGGGGAAGCCACGCCGGTCAACATCAAATATTCGGACGCCATCTGCACCAGTTTGCAACTGATCAACTTCTGGCAGGATGTCGCGAAGGATTACGCCATCGGACGCATCTATCTGCCTCAGGACGAAATGGCGAAATGCGGCATTACCGAAGAGCAGGTCGCGCAGGGCATCGTCGACGACGCCTGGCGCGAGCTGATGTATTTCCAGGCGAAGCGTGCGCGCGCGATGATGATCTCGGGCGCGCCGCTCGGCAGCATCCTCACCGGGCGCATCGGCATGGAGATGCGCATGATCATCGCAGGCGGGATACGCATCCTCGACAAGCTGAAGGGCGCGCGCTTCGACATGTTCCGCCGCCGCCCGGTGCTGCGCGCGCACGACTGGTTCATCATGGTGATGAAAAGCGCACCGTTTATCTTTTGATATGACCCCAGACCAGTATTGCCAGGACAAGGCCGCGAAAAGCGGCTCCAGCTTCTATTACAGCTTCCTGTTCCTGCCGCCGGCCAAGCGCCGCGCGATTACCGCGCTGTATGCATTCTGCCGCGAGGTGGACGATGTCGTGGACGAGTGCACGGATGCCAACGTGGCGCGCGCCACGCTCAACTGGTGGCGCGGCGAGGTCGTGGAAATCTACTCGGGCCGCCCGCAACATCCAGTCGCGCAGGCGCTGGTTCCGGTGGTGCAACAATTCAACCTCGCGCAGGAACACCTGCTGGAAATCATCGACGGCATGGAGATGGACATCGACCTGCCGCGCTACCCGGATTTCAAGTCGCTGCAACTGTATTGCTACCGCGTCGCCTCGGTGGTCGGGCTGCTGTCGGCGGAAATCTTCGGCTACAGCGACCGCCAGACGCTGAAGTATGCGCACGACCTCGGCATCGCCTTCCAGCTCACCAACATCATCCGCGACGTCGGCGAGGATGCACGGCGCAACCGCATCTACCTGCCGATGGACGAGCTGCGGCAGTTCGGCGTGGCGGCGGCGGACATCCTCAACGCGCGCGAAACGGAGAACTTCCACAAACTGATGGCCTTCCAGGTCGAGCGTGCGCAGCGCTACTACCGGCAGGCGCTCGAACACCTCCCCGCAATAGACCGCAAGGCGCAGCGCACCGGCCTCATCATGGCGGCGATCTACCGCGCCACGCTGGACGAGGTCGTCGCAAGCGGCTGCCATGTGCTGCGCGAGCGGGTTTCGCTCGGCACTGGCTACAAACTGTGGCTCGCCTTCAAGGCATGGCTCAGGAACTGAATTTTTCCCTCTCCCTAACCCTCTCCCATAAATGGGGGAGGGAACAATCGTCATTTCTCCCATACGGGAGAAATAATCCATGAATCCTGCCATCATCGGCGGCGGCTACGCCGGCATGGCCGCCGCCGTCTCGCTGGCGGCGCGCGGCATCCCCGTCACCGTGTTCGAGAGCGCCAGGCAGCTCGGCGGGCGCGCGCGCGGCGTGCTGCACAACGGCATGCAGATCGATAACGGCCAGCACCTGCTGCTCGGCTGCTACCGCGAGACCCTGCGCCTCATCGAACTGGTCGGCGGCGACATCGAACGGGACTTCCTGCGCCTGCCGCTGCAACTCGACCTGCATGGCGAGTTTGCCTTCCGCGCGCCGCGCCTGCCCGCGCCGCTGCACCTGCTGGCCGCGCTGCTGAACGCGCAAGGCCTGTCGTTAAACGAACGTTTGAAAGCCGCGCGTTTCATGCTCGCGCTGCGCCGCATGAATTTCCGCTTGCCCGATGACATGACCGTCGCCAATCTGCTCGCGCGGCACGGCCAGGATGCCGACCTGACCTTCAAGCTCTGGGAGCCGCTGTGCATCGCCGCGCTGAACACGCCGATCCACAAGGCTTCCGCGCAGGTGCTGCTCAATGTGCTGCGCGACGCGCTGAACCGGAAACGCAGCGACAGCGACATGCTGCTGCCGCGCGTCGATTTCAGCACGCTGTTTCCGCAACGCGCCACAGCTTATGTCGAGCAACGCGGCGGCAAGGTACTCACCTCCTGCGGCGTGGAAGCGATCACCCCCAGAAACAACGGCATTGAGCTCGCCAGCGCACAAGGAACGGAGCGGTTCAGCCATGTGATTTGCGCCGCGCCGCCCGCAGTTACCGCCAGGCTGTTGCGCCCGCTCGCAGGGTTCGAAAGCGCCGTGGCGCAGATCGAAGGCCTGGAGCACCAGCCGATCTACACCGTCTATCTGCGCTATCCGGCCGAGGTGCGCCTGCCTCACCCGATGATCGGCCTGCACCGGCGCTTCAGCCAGTGGCTGTTCGACAAGGGCCGGATTGCCGGGCAGCACGGCCTGCTCGCCGCCGTGATCAGTGCGGAAGGCATCCACCAGGAATTGCCGCAGGAACAACTGGCGCAGAGGGTGATTGCGGAGCTGCGCGAGGAATTCGGCATCCTGAAAACCCCCGAATGGTTCAGGGTCATCGCCGAGAAGCGCGCTACCTTCGCCTGTACCCCCAGGCTGCAACGCCCGCCGCAGCAGACTGCCCTGCCCGGCCTGCTGCTGGCGGGCGACTATACCGTGGGCGACTACCCGGCCACGCTGGAAGGTGCGGTGTTGAGCGGCGCGCGCTGCGCCGGCCTGATTTCCGCGTCCAGGTGAGGTCTCGACGGCGCATGTTTTATTGTTATAATAGGCGACAGTAATACTCGACTATTATCAAATCGATTGAAAAGCGGCTGGCATAGCCGCGCCATTTAGTTATTTACAAGGAAACTGATATGACAACCATCGCGGAATTCATGACCTCCAACCATAAAGCCTGTGACGATGAATTCGCCGCTGCCGAAACGGCTGCTCTCACCGACGACTGGGATGACGCCACAGCCGCCTTCAATGCCTTCCGCGATGACATGGCGCGGCATTTCCGCATGGAAGAAGAAGTGCTCTTTCCTGCGCTGTCGTCTTCCGGCGGCCCCTCCGGCCCGGTGCATGTCATGCTCATGGAACACGCGCAGATCAAGGAGCTCCTCAAGCAAATGGGTGCGGCGGTAGAACGCAAGGATGGGCAGGAATACAGCGGCCTTTCGGAAACCCTGCTGATGGTGATGCAGCAGCACAACAACAAGGAAGAGAATATCCTCTATCCGATCATGGATCAGATTCTGGCAAATGAGCGGGAGGCCCTCTTCGATCGCATGAAGGCTGCCTGACCATAATGCCGGAGCTCGACGTACGCGGGCTGCCTCCGCCGGAGCCTTTTGAAAACATCGCCCGCGCGCTGCAAACGCTTTCCGCCACCGAGACCCTGCAAGTGCTGATCCACCGCGAACCCTTTCCGCTCTACGAAATGCTGCGCGATGCCGGTTATGCATGGCAGACCACCGCCCTCGGGAACGGCGACTTCAAGATTCTGATTACCCGCACCGCATGAAAATAGCCTCTCTCAGCGCCGAACAGGCCCCGCCGATCAGCGTGCCGCTGCGCTTCTTCGCCGTGGCGCCGGCTTTTCTCGCGCTGGCCGCGCTGCTGCTGGCCATGGCTGGCGGCAATCCCTTCGCGGAACTGCGCTCTCCCGCGCAGATTGCCGCCACGCATCACATCACGCTGGGATTCATGGCGATGGTCATGATGGGTGCCGTCCAGCAATTGCTGCCGGTGGTAATCGGCAGCCCGATGCCCGCCTCCAGATGGGTGGCATGGTTAACCTTCCTGCCGCTGATAGCGGGCGCGCTGTCCTTGTCCGCCGGTTTCATGCTGGGCAGTCCGGTGCTGCTCGATCTTTCCTGGCCGCTGCTCGGCCTGGCCTTCCTGGTGTTCATCGCCGCGAGCCTGACCAGTGTGGCGCATGCCGCCGCGAAGAACGCGACGAAAACCGCCCTGCTGCTGGCCATCCTCTCGCTCGCGGGCGCCGTCGCGCTCGGCATGCTGCTGGCCAGAGGCTACGCCAACGGTCTGGCGCTTCCCTACGCCAAGATGGCGGCCGCCCATATCAGCCTGGCCTTGGGCGGCTGGGTGCTGCTGCTGGCCATCGGCGTGTCATATCAGGTCGTGCCGATGTTCCAGCTCACCCCGAACTACCCGAAATGGATGACGGTCGGGCTGGCCCCCGCAATTTTTGCCACCCTGCTGCTGAACCTCGCACTGCTCATTCCCGAATCGGCGCCGAGATGGGCGGGATTCATCGCGGAGGCCATCTTCTGGACACTGGCCTGTAGCTTCGCCATCATCACGCTCAAGCTGCAAAGCCAGCGCCGCCGCCACATACCGGATGCGCCCCTGAGTTTCTTCCGCATGGGCATGGTCTCGCTGATGTTTGCTGCCTTGTTTTCGCTGGCCGCGCTGGCTTTTCCCTCAGCCAGCGACCAGCTGCGGACGCTCTCCGCCCTGGCCTTCCTGCTGGGTTTCGCGCTGTCCCTGATCCAGGGCATGCTCTATAAAATCGTCCCCTTCCTGGTCTGGTTCCACCTGTTCCGCGGCGGCCTGAAAACCGGCGTTCCGAACATGAAGGAAATCATTCCTGAACCCGGGATGTGGCACCACCTGCGGCTGCACGGCGCCACATTGCTCGCGGCGCTGCTGGCGCCATGGTGGAATGCGGCGGGATGGCTGGTGATGCTCGGCCTGCTGCTGCAGGGAGCGTTGCTGGGCTACGGCGTCTTTACCGGCATCGCGGTTTACCAGCGCACCCTGCGGAAGATCGAACAAACGTCGCCCTGAGGTTTACAGTGAGCTACTTTTTACTCAAGCACATTCACGTTTCCTGCGCCGGCCTCAGCTTCGCACTGTTCTTCCTGCGCGGCATCTGGAGCTTCAGCGATTCCCCCATCATGCGGCAGCGCTGGGTCAAGGTGGTGCCGCATATCGTGGATACGCTGCTGCTCGCCAGCGCGCTCATGCTGGCTTTCACCATCGGCCAGTACCCCTTCGTCGATGCGTGGCTGACCGCCAAGTTCTTCGGCCTGGTGCTGTATATCGTGCTGGGTTCCGTCGCGTTGAAGTACGGCAAGAGCAAGGCCATCCGCATGGTTGCCTGGTTCGCTGCAATGGCGGTGTTCGCCTACATCGTTCTGGTTGCCGCCAGGCACAACCCCTTACCCTTCATTCATTGAGGATCGCCAAATGATTTCATTCGCAGCCAAAGAAGCCGCTCCCACTTTCGACCACCCGCTGGAAATGCTGCACGCCTGCCATGGCAAAATCAAACAGCAGCTCGACACCCTGCACAAACTGGCCGCCCACTTGCCCAAGCAGGGCTGCGACCAGCAGGCGCAGCAGGCCGCACAAAGCATCCTGCGCTATTTCGACACCGCCGGGCAGTTCCATCACCAGGACGAGGAGGAAAACCTGTTTCCCACTCTGGTTGCCCTGGATGTCCCGAACAAGGATGAGGTCGAAACTCTGGTCGACCGCCTGCTCGCACAGCACGTCGTGATGTTCTCGGCCTGGAGCGAAATGCGCACGGTATTGGTGAAAATTGCCGAGGGGGTGAATACGCCAATTCCCGAAGCGACGATCGAGAGGCTGACCGGCAGTTATACCCGCCATATCCACCTCGAAGAGACGGAATTGCTGCCGCTTTCCGCACGCCTGCTCAGCCCGCAACAAATCGTGGAGCTGGGAAAAAACATGGCAGAACGGCGCGGCGCGAAGTTTCCCTCGTCGCCGGCCGCCTGACCCAAGTCAGCATATCTCAACAACTGGCTGACAGGCAGCGGAACGAGCGATTCAACTTCGCGAACAACCGCCTCCCCGGCAAACGGCAAACTCGCCGATGCCAGCCTCAACCATCAGAGGCAGTCGCTAAGCTGTCTGGATATTTGAAGCCTGCTTGCCCTTGGGGCCTTGCACCACTTCAAAGCTGACTTTCTGACCTTCTTTCAGGGTCTTGAAACCGTTCATGTTGATCGCGGAGAAATGCGCGAACAGATCATCGCCACCATTATCAGGAGTGATAAAACCAAAGCCCTTTGCATCATTGAACCATTTAACCGTACCCGTTACCATGTGACTGACTCCTTGCTTGAAAACAAAATCACTGCAAATCCATTGCAGCGCCGAGGCATACGCCAGCCAAGAAACGGCCGGTGAATGCAACTGGCACGCACCATACATAAAATATTCCGGAAATCATATATGCCGAAATACCTAGATATTTCGGCCTAGCCCCCCATTGTTGCGTTAAGGGAGATGCGCTAGAGTGGCCCGCAGTCACTGAGTTTCAGGCAAGTGAACCCCGTCGCTATCCTTAACCGAGAACAGGAGATGCATCATGAGCCATCATTTCAAGCTTCCCGCCTTCCTTTGCGCCGCTGCACTGACCGCCTTGTTTGCCGCCACACCGGCAGCAGCCGACCGGCCATCCTGGGTCGAGGGCGGCCAGGGAAAAAAGCAGGAGAAAAAAATGGAAAAGCCCGCCGCGGATCGCCAGGACGCCGGCCGCCGCGAATCGGGCAAATCCCATTTCGACGATGACAACCGCCGCATCGTCCATGACTACTATGGTGCAAAATTCCGTGCCGGCAAGTGCCCGCCCGGACTGGCCAAGAAGAAAAACGGCTGCCTGCCGCCCGGCCAAGCCAAGAAATGGGCGATGGGGCAACCGCTGCCGGCGGATCTGAGGCGCTACGACCTGCCGCATGATCTGCAAGCTCGACTGCCTGCCCCTCCCAGCGGACATCGCTACGTGCGGGTCGCTTCGGATATCCTGCTGGTCGCCGTAGGCACCAGCATGGTGGTGGATGCCATCGAGGATATCGGCAAGCAATTCTAAACATAGCGGCATAAATCTACTGCGCAAACCGGCATCGGGGTCGCGCGGTGCTCGGCATCCTCATGTACTTCTATGTACACTCCGGTGCCTGTGCTCCGTGCTTCCCCGATGCCGATTCGCTCGCTACGATTTCTGCCGCTATGTTATAGCAGGATTAGCGCATCCGATGACGCGCGCCATCAATGTTCCTTGCCGTCGATGCGCGGCCGCATGAGGATGGGAACATAGCGCCAAGCGAGCAAGGCAAAGCAGGCAAACCAGCACGCCGCCGCGAGCTGGATCCAGTGCGCGTAGGCGGCCGGATGTAGCTGCGGTGCAACGAGGCGCAGCACGAAGGCCAGCATCATGAGCCACAGGCACAGCTTGTCGAGCGCATCGAAGAGCACCTTCCTGCCGGTATGCCCCTTGGATATCCTGACGATCATCCCGGGAACGATCAGCCCCATCACGCCGAAGGTGAACACATGCATGGACACCGACGAGGTCCATCCGGCGTGGGCGGCATGCCTGAAAAATTCGATCAGCAGTTGCGCGACGATGGCGAGGTAGCCCAGGTACATGATGCCGATGTCGAGCCGCCGCATCGCCTGTTGCGGCTTCCAGAAAAAGAAGCGCCCGAGCAGCAGCAGCGCGAGCAGCAACGACAACCATCCGGACAGTTGCGCCGGCATCAGGCTTTCGAAGACCAGCAGCAGCCCGAGCAGCTTGATCGAATTGTCGAGCGCGGGTTTCTGCAGGATCGTGACATTGAACACGCCCTTCATGAACTGCGCCAGCGTTCGCTCCAGCATCACCAGGAAGGCCATACGGAACAGCCCCAGCGCCATGCTCCAGCCGATCTGTGCGTATTCGGCGCTAAGCATCAGGTTCTTCGCCACGAGGAAAAGCGGGAGGATCACCAGGAAAAAAAGATTGCCTCCAGGGTAGGCGTCGTCCTTACGGTGACGGATCAGCGTCCACAGCACCATCGCCACGATAGCCCCGAGGAACAGGTTGTTGGACAACCGGAACAGGAATGGCGGCCAACTGCCCTCGAACCACATGCCGATGCGCTCGAAAAGCCACGCGGCGGCCAGGAACATCAGCGCATTGCCATGGTAGCCGCGCACTTTCACCCAGTTCTTGGTCGAGGTCAGCAGGAAGCCGCCCAGCACCGCCCAGCCGAAGCCGAAGAACATCTCGTGGGCATGCCACTGCACCATGGAGAACGAGGCCGCCGGTGCGGAGACGGCGCCTGAAAAAAACAGCGCCCACAGAACCGGCAGGCCCAGCCCGGACAGGCAGGTCAACGCAAAAAACGGGCGGAAACCCGCCAGCCAGAGCGGATGTGCGGACAGTTTCATACCCCCCTCCGGCTGTTCGCTTGCGCGTATCTTGTGGAATCGACGAGCGACATCAAGCCGCATGACTGACATTCATACCCAGAAACATGAAACATTCGATCTCTTTCCTTTTGCTGAACCTGAAATATTTTTTGCGCCTTAAACCGCAACCCGCTACTCGGCCTCTTCCACCCGGATCAGGATGCTGCGCCGCTCCTGCGTTTTGGAGACATCGCGCGTCGAGATGGTCGTGTCGTTATTGCTCTTCTGTTGCCCCGCCCCGCCCACTTCCAGCCACTCGCCGAGGCGGCCGGAGACGGTGCTCGATGTCTGCTGAGTGCGCACGGCCGGCTGATCGCCGCTGCCCGGCACGAACGCATCGTTCTGCGCGCTGATTTCCAGCGTGACCCGATCGCCTTGAACGCGCGGCAACACATAGAAACCACTGCCCGCTTCCTGGTATTGCGTGCTGTCGATCACCCGCGTGCCCCAGCGATCCTGGATCACCTGCCGCTGCGGAACGGGAACGGCCTGCCCGCTGCGCACCAGCGCGCGGCTGCCTTCCAGCACCTGCAACCGCTGGGTGTTGCGCTCATCCTCGATGGAGCGGGTGGAATCCACCCTGGCCTTCAGCCTGTCCTGCCCCCGCCCGAGCTCGACATTCAGCCCGCTGCTGTCGCCGCTGCCCGGCACGGCAACCCGTGCGTCGCGGCCCAGCCCGACGCTGCCGGACACTTCGGTCAGCCGCGCGACGGTCTCGCTGTCCACGTTCTGCATCACGGTGATCTTGAGGCGGCGCGGCGCGACATCGATTTTTTCCAGCACTTTCCTGATCTGCTCGATGCTGCGCGGCGCGGCGCGCAGGATGAGCCGGTAATTCATGCCGCTGGCTGCCTCATCCTCGCCGAGCAGCGGCCAGACGACGGGCAGCACCTCCTCGGCGCTGCGATGCCTGAGTTCGATAACCTCCAGCGCCGCCCAGGCGGGCGCGGAGCACAGCAACAGTGCGAGACTCGCGAGAATATTTTTCATAGGCCTAAAAACCGCAATCAGCCACGGATGTACACGGATTACCACCGACAAAGCAAAGCATGAAGGTAACTCCGCCATTCACCCGCAAGGTGGCTTTGATAAGCAGGGGCGTTTCATCAATCGCCCCTGCACTTTGGCAATCAGAGTTCATCTGTGTTTATCCGTGGCTAAATTGCTTTTTATAAAGCGACATTTCTTTGCAAACAATGCTGCTTTGCCGTAAATTTTACACCATGCAACGCCTCTGCCTTACCCTCCTCGCCCTGCTGCTCGGCGCCTGCGCCACCCCAAGCCGCCCACCGGAACCGGCTCCCACCGCACGCATGGACGATGTCGCGCTCTACGCGCTGAGCCTGGCCGATACGCCCTATCGCTACGGCGGTAATTCTGGCGACGGCGGCTTCGACTGCAGCGGCTTCGTGCAGCATGTCTATCTGAATACGCTGGGCATCAAACTGCCGCGCACCAGCGCGGAGATGAGCCGCGCAGGAGCGCCGCCGGATGCCGGCCGGTTGCGCCCCGGCGACCTGGTATTCTTCAACACGCGCCAGCGGCCGTTCTCGCATGTCGGCATCTATGTCGGCGAGGAGCGTTTCGTGCATTCCCCAAGCAGCGGCAAGGCCATCATGGTGACGAGCATGCGCGAAAAATACTGGCGCGACCGCTACGACGGCGCGCGGCGGATCACTTCGTCTGACTAGCACGCGCCGCCTTGATTTCCTCGGCGAGCTGGAACACCGACATCGCGTAAAAATCGCTGTTGTTGTAGCGCGTAATGACCTCGAAATTATTGAACGCCAGCCAGAATTCCTTGCCCTCCTCCACCGTGAAATCGACCAGGCGCGCGGGTTTGTCCGGCGCGAAGCCCTCAGCCGGCGCCACCCCTGCCGTTACCCATTCGGCGAGGCTGCGCGGTGTCCTGATCTCGCCGAGGCAGGCTTCCTCACTGACCTGCGTGCGCACCGCGACCGGCTCGTTCCTGATCCATCCATAGCCCTGCAGATAGTTGGCCACGCTGCCGATCGCATCGCGGTCTTCGCGCAGCAGGTCGATCTTGTGGTTGCCGTTGAAGTCCACCGCATAGTTGCGGTAGCTGCCCGGCATGAACTGCGGGATGCCTAGTGCGCCGGCATAGGAGCCGCGTATCGTCAGCAGGTCGAACTCCTGCTCGCGCGCCAGCAGCAGGTAATGCTCCAGTTCGCCGCGGAAGAAATCCGCGCGGCGCGGATAATCGAACGCCAGCGTGGTCAGCGCATCCAGCACCAGGAAATGGCCGGCATTCTGCCCGTAGAGGGTCTCCACGCCGATCACCGCGATGATGATCTCCTGCGGCACACCGTATTTTTTCTCGGCACGGCGCAGGGTCTGCCGGTATTTGTCCCAGAACTCCAGACCGAGCCTGATGCGCTTCGGGTTCACGAAGGCCGCGCGATATTCCGGCCAGGGCTTGATGGTCGCGGGACGGGAGATCGCCTCGATCACCGCGGGGTTGTGCTGCGCACGGGCAAACACCTTTTCCAGTTCGTCGCGCCGGAACTGGTGTCTGGCGACCATTTCGTCGATGAACTGGGGAATGCCGGGAAGTTCGGCGGCCACCGAAAGCTTGGCGGATTGGGCGGCGAAAGAACACAACAGCAACAGGGATAAAGCGAAGCGCATGATGCGCGCATTTTAACTCGACAGCCCGGCCCGCCACTGCTAAATTTCACCCATCGACAATAACCACGAAATGAAAGCGGCATCATGAATTCACTCGTCCAGCACCATCCCCTCATCATCCTCGGCTCCGGCCCCGCCGGATACACCGCCGCCGTCTACGCCGCGCGCGCCAACCTCAACCCGGTGCTGATCACCGGCATGGCGCAGGGCGGCCAGCTCATGACCACCACCGAGGTGGACAACTGGCCGGCCGACCCGAACGGCGTGCAGGGCCCGGAGCTGATGCAGCGCTTCCAGCAGCATGCGGAACGTTTCAACACGCAGATCATCTTCGACCACATCCACACCGCCAAACTGCAGCAGAAGCCCTTCCTGCTGACCGGCGATGCGGGCAGTTACAGCTGCGACGCGCTGATCATCTGCACCGGCGCCTCGGCGCAATACCTCGGCCTGCCTTCCGAGGAAGCCTTCATGGGGCGCGGCGTGTCCGGCTGCGCGACCTGCGACGGCTTCTTCTATCGCGGCCAGGAAGTCGCGGTGATCGGCGGCGGCAACACTGCGGTGGAAGAAGCGCTGTACCTGGCCAACATCGCCAACCACGTCACGCTGGTGCATCGCCGCGACACCTTCCGCGCCGAGCGCATCATGATCGACCACCTGATGGAAAAGGTGAAGGAAGGCAAGATCACCCTGCAACTGCACCATGTGCTAGACGAGGTGCTCGGCGACGCCAGCGGCGTGACCGGCATGCGCATCAAGCAGGTGCATTCGGGCACAAAGCAGGACATCGCGCTGAAGGGCGTGTTCATCGCCATCGGCCACAAGCCGAACACCGGCATCTTCGCCGGGCAACTGGAGATGGACAACGGCTACATCCGCACGCGCGGCGGCCAGCAGGGCAACGCCACGGCAACCAGCATCTCCGGCGTGTTCGCAGCAGGCGACGTGCAGGACCAGGTCTACCGCCAGGCCTGCACCAGCGCTGCGACCGGCTGCATGGCGGCGCTGGACGCGGACAAGTATCTCGCCTCGCTCGGCAAAATCTAAGTCTTGAAACAGCTACTAACCACGAAGGTCACGAAGACCACGAAGAAAATCTGGAGCACCACAGTTACCCGGTGGGAAAGCTACCAGAAAAATCTTCGTGTTCTTCGTGCCCTTCGTGGTGAAGCGCTTTTTTGAAAAAACCAACTGACAAAATCAAACCCGAAGACGCCGCGCTGTTCCGCGCGGCGGTCGGCGAGGTGCAAGCACTGCCCGAGCAGAACCGCATCGAACCGCAAAAACCGCTGCGCAAACCCATGTTGCGCGCTCCCGTCCCGCCGCCTGAAATCCCCGACACGCTGTCCGACTTCGCCGCCGAAAATGCGCCGGAGGAATTCCTGCGCGACGGCCTGTCGCGCATGACCCTGCGCAAGCTGCGGCGCGGCCACTGGCCGGTGCAGGGCAGCCTCGACCTGCACGGCAACGCCACGGATGCGGCGCGCAGGCTGCTGCAGGAATTCCTGTATGAAGCAGCACGGCGCGGGCTGCGCTGCGTGCTGGTAATCCACGGCAAGGGTATGAACAGCCCGGGCGGGGAAGCCGTGCTGCGCAGACTCACGCGCCACTGGCTGGCGCAGCGTCCGGGCGTGCTGGCCTGGTGCGACGCATCTCCCAGAGACGGCGGCAGCGGCGCGGCGCTGGTGTTGCTCAAGGTCATCGGGCCGCCTCATGCCGGCAGGCAACCATCCGCGGCATAACTCGAACGATTTGCCCGTATCATTCATTTGACAGCCCCCATGGGGCGTCATAGCATCCGGCAGGCAATGCGGCAGCGAGTCCATTTGCTTGCCCTGCATCGCAATCCCGCGCTCAATTACGATGCCGGCTGAAAGAACAGATGAACGTATCGACCACACCACGTCACGTTACAACGCAGCCAACTGCGGACATCCGCCCCGGCGCGATGCCGCGCGAATTGCGCTGCGAGGGCGCATGGCTGTTGCGCTCGGCGGTGCAGACCGAAGCCCGGATCATGGCGTGCCTCGGGGCACTCGTGCAGCCAGCCGAGGGCGAATTACTCATCGACGCACAAGCCATCACCGCGATGGACACCTCGGGCGCATGGCTGCTGCACCGCATCCGGCACGAGCTGGAAACCGGCGGGTACACCGTGCGCTTCACCGGCCTGCGGCCGGAATTCGAGGCACTGCTCAGCCTGATCGCCGCGCGCACTACGGAGCCTGACATCGCACCGCCGCCCGTACCCGGCCTGCTGGTGCATTTCGGCCGCAATGCATGGGAAGGTCTGCTAGGCGCACTCGGCCTGCTGTCCTTCCTCGGCGCCAGCGCAACCGCGTTGATGCGCGCCCTCATGCAGCCGCGGCGCATCCGCTGGCGCCCCATCCTGTACAACCTGCAAAGCGCCGGTGTTTCGGCGCTGCCGATCACCGGATTGCTCTCCTTCCTGCTCGGCATCGTCATCGCCTACCAGGGTGCGGAGCAACTAAGGCGCGTCGGCGCCAATATCTATATCGCCGACCTGGTCGGCCTGTCGATGCTGCGCGAGCTCTCGCCGCTGATCACCGCCATCATCGTCGCCGGCCGCTCCGGCTCGGCCTACGCGGCGCAGATCGGCACCATGAAGGTGACCGAGGAGATCGACGCATTGCGCACCACCGGCATCGGGCCGCTCGACCTGCTGGTGCTGCCCAAGGTGATCGCGCTGGTGATCGCGCTGCCGCTGCTCACCCTCTACACCGATATCATGGGTGTGCTCGGCGGCATGATCATGGCGCGTGCGCAGCTCGACGTCGGTTTCACCACCTTCGTGAACAGGTTCGACGACGCGGTCAGCCTGACTTCGTTTCTCATCGGCATCGGCAAAGCACCGGTGTTCGCGGTGATCATCGCACTGGTCGGCTGTTACCAGGGCTTTCAGGTCAGCGGCAGCGCCGAGAGCGTCGGGCGCCAGACCACGACCAGCGTGGTGCAGTCGATCTTCCTGGTGATCCTGGTCGACGCGCTGTTTTCCATCGTTTTCAGCTGGCTGAAACTGTGAGTTCCGCCGTGAACACCGCTACGCATCCCGACCCGGACGACACCGTCATCGAAGTCCGCAGCCTGAACACCCGCTTTGGCGCCGCAGTGGTGCATCGCGACGTGAGTCTCTCGGTGCGCCGCGGCGAGATCTTTGCGCTGGTCGGCAGCAGCGGCTGCGGCAAATCGACCCTGCTGCGCGAAATCATCCTGCTGCAACAGCCGGTGTCGGGCTCGATCCGCGTGTTCGACCAGGAAGTGATCGGACTCTCCGACGAAGAGGCGCTGCCGCTCAGGCGCCGCTGGGGCATGATGTTCGAGCGCGGCGCGCTGTTCAGCTCGCTCACCGTAAGGGAGAACGTCGCCATGGTACTCAGGGAACACACCCACCTCGGCGCGGAACTGGCCGACGAGATCGCCGCCCTCAAGATCGCCCTCACCGGCCTGCCGGCCGACGCCGGAGCCAAGTACCCGAACGAACTCTCCGGCGGCATGCGCAAACGCGCGGCGCTGGCGCGCGCGCTGGCGCTGGATCCGGAGCTGCTCTTCCTCGACGAGCCGACCGCCGGCCTCGACCCGCTGAGCGCCGCCGGCATCGACGAACTGGTGCGCCAGTTGCGCGATGCGCTCGGAATCACCATCATGATGGTCACCCACGACCTCGACCTGCTGTGGCGTGCCGCCGACCGCGTCGCAGTGCTGAACGAGGGAAGCATCCTGGGTATCGGCACGATGCAGGAGCTGGCGCACCTGGAACATCCGGTGGTACGGGAATATTTCTACGGCCCGCGCGGCCGGGGAGCACGGGAGCAGGCATGGAATCGAAAGTAAATTTCGCGGTGGTCGGGGCGTTCGTGCTGATACTCGGCGCGCTGCTGATCGGCGGCACGCTGTGGCTTTCCAGCGGCAAGTCTTACCGCAAGGCCTATGACACTTACCTGGTCTACATGAGCGAATCGGTGGCAGGCCTGAACCTGGATGCCCCGGTGCGCTATCGCGGCGTGCAGGTCGGCGGCGTGCGCCGCATCGCGCTCGCCCCGGGCAATGCCGAGCAGGTGCAGCTTACCCTGGACATCGAACGCGGCACGCCGGTGAAACAGGACACGGTGGCAGTGCTGCGGGTGCAGGGGCTGACCGGCATCGCCCATGTCGAGCTTTCCGGCGAAAGCCGCGACGCGCCTCCGCTGAAGCCCGCCCCCGGCGAGAAATACCC
>CAYNYH010000042.1:0-17634 GCA_964401425.1 uncultured Gallionella sp.
CTAGCATCCATCCCTCCTCGCGAATTTTTAAGGCAGTTTCTTCGCCGCCTGCCATGTTTCGAGTTTCGCGCGCATGCGCTTGTAGTGCGAGCCGCGCCAGTAGACTCTTCCGCACATCGGGCAGTGGCACAGCGGCTCATCCGGCCGGAGCGCATCGGCGGGTACGCGCGCCAGTGCTTCAGCGTCGGCCGCGACCAGCGGGGTGTTGTCCTCCAGGCAGCGGGTGAAAGAATGGGCCAGCCAGTCGAGCTTGAGGTGCGCGCCGAGCGCGGCGGCGAGCCGGTCGAGGTCGCCCTGCGGCAAGAGCAGCGCCACGCCGCGCGCCGCTTTGTGCTCCTCGATCAGTTGATCCTGCGTCAGAAAGTAGCGCCCTTCTTCGCGGCACTGCCGCAGCAACTCGGCATCGCTGCGGCCGCCGTTGGCGAGCAGAGCGTCGTATCCGGCGGCGCGCAGGTAGCGGCACAGCCGGCCGAGCATCTCGTCGCACAGGAAGCGGGGCAGGGCAGTCATGCCAAAATGGTACACCCGCAGTGAAAATAGGTGATACAAGTCATTGTTTGCAGCCGGGCGTTTGGCTAGAATCGATACGCGGTAACTTGCTGACACGATAAGGAGAACGACAATGGAACACACTTTACCCGCACTGCCCTATGCCATGGATGCGCTGCAGCCGTATATGTCCAAAGAGACCTTCGAATACCACCACGGCAAGCACCATCAGGCCTATGTCACCAACCTCAACAACCTGATCAAGGGCACCGAATACGAGAAGCTCGACCTGGAAGCCATCATCAGGAAGGCTCCTCCCGGAGGCATCTACAACAATTCCGCGCAGGTGTGGAACCACACCTTCTTCTGGAACTGCATGAAGCCGAACGGCGGCGGCTCACCCGGCGGCGCGCTGATGGAGGCGATCAACAAGAAGTGGGGCAGCTTTGACGAATTCAAGAAGGTGTTCCAGACTTCCGCCGTGGGAAACTTCGGCTCCGGCTGGACCTGGCTGGTGAAGAAGGCCGACGGCAGCGTGGACATCGTCAATATGGGGCCGGCCGGCACGCCGCTGACCACCGGCGACAAGGCACTGCTGTGTGTGGACGTGTGGGAGCATGCCTACTACATCGACTACCGCAACCTGCGCCCCAAGTTCGTCGAGACTTTCCTCAACAGCCTGGTGAACTGGGAGTTCGTGGCGAAGAATTTCGCCTGAGCCGTAGTTCTTCCAATGCAGAATCCCGAGGCTGCCCTCGGGATTTTTTGTTGCGTGCGACAATAGTGTCCTGCAATCCGGCAGGACAGGGCGCATGGAATGCTCCACGCGGTGATTCATTTCAGGAAACGACTCAGCCGGTGCATATCAACTGCACTGGGCGTGTTGCTGTCGCTTTCATCCATAACCGGCGCCGCAGAGTTTTCCCTGAGCGTTGCCGACATCGCCGCGCCGGACTTCACCGCGCGCGGCATCGCGCTGACCCTGCCCGAGAATGGCTCGGCGGATTTGCGCATCGCCGAGCTGAAGGTGCAGCAGCGCAGCCTGCGCAACGTGTCGCTCCATTGCGCAAACTTTGCACTTTCTACGGCGAGCATGAGCTGCCACGGCGGCAGCCTGGCGCAACTGCCGGGCATGGCCCTGGAATTCGATTATCGCTTCGATACCGGCAACTGGCAGGCCTCGGCAGCTTTGCACAACGTGCCGGGCAAGCAACTCGCCGCTTTCCTTCCGGCGGCCATGCCGCAGCCCACCCAAGGCAAGCTTGACGGCACCTTGCGCATCGGCGGCAGCGCGTCCGGCATGGATGCGTTCAATGCCGACTTGCAGCTGGCCGAGGTAGGGTTCAGCGATGCGAGCGGCCTGCATGCGGCGGAGAAGCTGCGCGGCACGATCAGGTTCACCGCCGCGCGCAAGGCCGCGCTCTGGACCTGGCAGGGCGACGTTGCCTGGCAGTCCGGCGATCTGTTCTGGCAGCCGCTCTATCTGAGCGGCTCGGTCAGCCGCAGCCTGAGCGCGGCCGGCAGCTTCGACGGCGCATTTCTCAGGGTCGAGCAGGCGGCCATCGAGCAGGCGGAAGCCGGGCGCGTGCAGCTCGCGGCGCTCTGGGACATGAAGCGGGGCGCGCTGGCGGAATGCACGGTGCGCGGCGCTAACCTCGCGCTGGAAAAATTGTTCGCCGATTACATCAGGCCGTTCCTGGGCGAGGGGGCGCTGGCCGAATCTTCCCTTTACGGCCATGCCGACGCGGAATGGCAATACCGCGACGGGGCGACACAATCGCTGCACCTGGTCTTGCGCGATGCGGGCATCGCCGACGCGCAACGGCGTTTCGCGCTGCTCGGCGTGAACAGCGACATCGACTGGCAGGCGGATGCGCCGCGCACTGCCAGCATCGCCTTCGCGGGCGGCGCGCTGCTCGGTGTGCCGCTGGGGAGCGGGCAGTGGCAGGTGGAAATGCGCGGCCTGGAGTTCGGCGTGGCGCAGGGTGTCTTGCCGGTGTTCGATGGCCACCTCGAGCTGCGCGATTTCAGGCTGCTGCGCAAGGATGCAGGGTGGCGCTGGCAGTTCGCCGCCGCGCTCGGCAATATCTCGATGGAACAATTCAGCCAGGCGGCGGGCTGGCCGAAGATGCTCGGCACCCTGGCAGGGAGCATACCCCTGGTCAGCTACGACGGCGACGAGATCAACGTGGACGGCACGCTGCTGTTCAACGTGTTCGACGGCACGGTGGCGGCGACGCAGCTTAAACTGGCCGATCCGTTCGGGCGCGCGCCGCACCTGTCCGGCAATCTCAGCATGCGCGAGCTCGACCTCGACCTGCTGACGCGCACCTTCTCGTTCGGCAGCATGCAGGGGCGCATCGACGCGGACGTGAACAACCTGGAGCTGCAGGGCTGGCAGCCGGCGCGCTTCGATGCGCGCCTGTCCAGCAGCGCCGGAAACTACCCCCGGAAGATCAGCCAGAAGGCGGTGCAGAACATCTCTGCATTGGGCGGCGCGGGCGCGGCGGCCGCGATCCAGCGCAGCTATCTGCGCTTCTTCGAGAACTTCGGCTATGACCGCATCGGCTGGAGCTGCGTGCTGCGCAACGGCGTGTGCGCGATGGGCGGCGTGGGCAACGGCAAAGGCGGGGCCTACGCCATCGTCAAGGGCGGCGGCATTCCGGCAATCACCGTGATGGGCTACAATCGCAGCGTTTCGTGGGACGAACTGATCACGCGCCTGAAGCGCGTGACGCAGGGCAACATGCAGGCCGTCGTCAAATAAAGGAGCAACTATGAAGAAAACGAACAAAGTGAGTTTCCGTAAAATCCGGATCGCCATGCCGCTCGCGACTCTGGCGCTCAGCGCCTGCGTCACCATCAATATCTACTTCCCAGCCGCGGCCGCCGAGAAGGCGGCGGACAAGATCATCGAGGAAGTGTGGCAAACACAGAAAACGGATAAACCCGCCGCAACCCAACCCGCCGCGAAGGAGACAAAATGAACGCCATGATCAGGTTTTTTGCTGCCATCGTTGCGCTGACCGCCGCGCTGAACGCCTTCGCCGTCGACCTTGAGGTCAACACGCCGGCCATCAACACCATCAAGCAGAGCATGCAGGCGCGCCACGCGCAGCTTGCCGCGCACTACAACAGCGGCGCGGTGGGGCTGGCGGCCGACGGCATGGTCGCGCTGCGCGATGCCGGCGCCGTGCCGCTGGCGCAGCGCCAGGCGGTGAATGCGCTGGTGTCCGCCGAGAACAACGACCGCAACGCGCTGTATACGGAGATCGCCAGCGCCAACGGCCACCCGGAATGGCAGGCGGAAATCCGCAGCACTTTCGCGCAGCGCTGGATACAGCGCGCCCAGCCTGGATGGTGGGTGCAGAGCGGCGGCGCCTGGAAGCAGAAATAGGTTAATTTTCTCAAGCCCGTTCGGGCTGAGCTTGTCGAAGCCTGATATCCACCCTTCGACAGGCTCAGGGTGAACGGCTTGTTATTTTTGGGCCAGTAAAAACCAAATGAATCCCACCCTAGTCTTCGACATCGAAACCATCCCCGACATCGCCGGGCTGCGCGCGCTGCATGAGCTGGATAATGCGGTGAACGATGCGGAGGTGGCGGAGATGGCCTTCCAGTTGCGCCGCCAGAAGACCGGCAGCGACTTCCTGCCGCATCATCTGCACCGTGTCGCGGCGATTTCCTGCGTGCTGCGCGAGGGTGACAATTTCAGGGTGTGGTCGCTGGGCGAGCCGGACGAGGGCGAGGCCAGCATCATCAAGCGCTTCTTCGACGGCATCGAGAAATACACGCCGCAACTGGTGTCGTGGAACGGCGGCGGCTTCGACCTGCCGGTGCTGCATTACCGCGGGCTGATCCACGGCGTGCAGTGCCCGCGCTACTGGGATATGGGCGAGGACGACCGCGACTTCAAGTGGAACAACTACATCAGCCGCTATCACACGCGCCACCTCGACCTGATGGATTTGCTCGCGATGTACACCGGGCGCGCCAACGCGCCGCTCGACGAGCTGGCCAAACTGATCGGCTTCCCCGGCAAGCTGGGCATGGACGGCAGCAAGGTGTGGGAGGCATACCGGCAGGGCAGGCTCACCGAAATCCGCAACTATTGCGAGACCGACGTGGTGAACACCTGGCTGGTGTTCGCGCGCTTCCAGTTGATGCGCGGGCAATTCAGCAAGGCGCGTTACGAGCAGGAGCTGGAGTTGATACGCAGCACCTTGAGCAAATCCGAAGAGACGCACTGGAAGGAATTCCTTGCGCAGTGGCCTGAAAAGAAATCCGCATGAATCCTGTCATCATTGAATCCATCGACCACGAAGGTCGCGGCATCGCGCATGCCGACGGCAAGGTAATTTTCATCGAGGGCGCGCTGACCGGCGAGCGCGTGACCTATTCCTCGTATCGAAAAAAGAACAACTATGAGCAGGCTCAGGTCGTACAGGTCCTGAAGCAGTCGTTCATGCGCGTGCAGCCGAAGTGTCCGAGCTTCGGCGTGTGCGGCGGCTGCTCCATGCAGCATCTGGAGCCGCGTGCGCAGGTTGCCGTCAAGCAGCGCGTGCTGGAAGACAATCTGCAGCGCATCGGCAAGGTCAAGCCGGAAATCATGCTGCCGCCGATCTACGGGCAGCCTTGGGCTTATCGGCAACGCGCGCGCCTGTCGGTGCGGCACGTGTTGAAAAAAGAGAAGACGCTGGTCGGTTTTCGCGAGAAGAACGGCAAGTATGTGGCCGACATGCAGCACTGCGAGATATTGACTCCGAAGATCGCCAGCCTGCTGCCGTTGCTGGGTGATCTGAATGAAAGTTTCTCCTCGCGCGACATCCTGCCGCAGATCGAGGTGGCAGTGGGCGAGCACGTCGATGTGCTGGTGCTGCGTATCCTGCAGGCGCTCTCGCCGGCGGACGAGGCGCTGATCAGACAGTTTGCCGACAAGCACAAAGTGCAGTTCTGGACGCAGACCAAAGGGCCTGAGACGGTGACGCCGTTCTACCCGCTGGATGCGCCGAAGTTGAGCTATAGCCTGCCGGAATTCGGCGTCACCATGCCGTTTGCGCCGACCGAATTCACCCAGGTGAACAGCGAGATGAATCGCCTGATGGTCAGCCGTGCCATACGATTGCTCGATCCGCAGCCGGACGAGCGCATCGCCGATTTCTTCTGCGGCCTGGGCAACTTCACGCTGCCTATCGCGCGCAGCGGAGCCCGGGTGCTGGGTATCGAAGGCGGTGACGCATTGGTGAAACGTGCCAGGCAAAACGCCGAATTTAACGGCTTGTCGGGCAACACCGAGTTCAAGGCGATGAACTTGTTCGAGATGGATGAGGCCGCCCTCGCGCAGTTAGGGCATTTCGACAAGTGGCTGGTCGATCCTCCGCGCGATGGCGCGATCGAGCTGATGAAATCCATCGGCAGCGACACGGCGCCCAGGCGCATCGTCTATGTTTCATGCAGCCCGTCCACGCTGGCGCGCGATGCCGAAGTGCTGGTGCATGTGAAGGGCTACAGGCTGAAAGCGGCGGGCGTGATGAACATGTTCCCGCAGACTTCACATGTGGAGTCGATCGCCTTGTTCGAAAAAGTGTAGGGCGGGGGTTACGCAGGGGTGTTTCGCCCTAGGCGGGCTTGAAGTCATACATATAGGTATTCAGCACTATCCTTAACGGGCCGCTTTCGTATTCCAGGTGCTTCGTCAGCCAATCATGGATGCAATTCTTGTACGTTTCATTTTCCCAACTGGACCAGGAGCCGTTCCTGACCGCTAGCTCATCTCCGAGATGCTGGTATTTTTTCAGCAGGTTTTGATGCGCCAGATGGTGTTGGGTGAAATCGAAGCCAACTGCCCGTGCAATCTCCTCTTCAACCGAAAAACAGGCAATCGCAATGTCCTTGAGCAACTGAAAATCAGCTGCTATGGCAGCGCAGTCCTTTGCCACAATCGATTGCTGCAGCCGGTGAATAATCTCGAATATTTTCTTGTGTCCGGAATCGATGATCCTGTTTCCGACGCTTGTATTGGGGATGTGCGGGTAATACATTTCTGGACCAGGCAGGTTTAATGATCAAATAGCCGCTTGAATTCGTTCTTGACTACGCCATAGCATTCGCAGCACTGTTTTTCCAGGCCAGGCCGGTCAATGACGGTAATGCGGCCGCGCCGGTAGTCGATCAAGCCGTTGTCGCGTAATTTTCCGGCAACTTCCGTAACGCTTTCGCGGCGGACACCCATCATGTGGGCAATGTTTTCCTGGGTGAGAAGCAAATCATTCGAGAGAGACTTGTCATTGACCAGCAACAAAAGAAGGCAGAGTTGCTGGCTGAGCGAATGATGTTTGTTGCACACCACCGTTTGCGCCATTTGGGTAAGCAAAGCCTGGGCGTAATGCAGCAGCGCATGTCGTGTGGTTTCGTCGCAATCGAACTCCTGCCTGAGTAAATGCTTGTCGAGCAGGAAAGCGTGCCCCGTAGTTTGTGCATTCGCCAGATAGGGCATACCCATGCTTCCCATGATCTGGGTGATATCGAACATCCCCTCGTTCCCGATCATGGCGATCTCGGTCGATACGCCGCTTTTCAACGTGTGGTAAATCGATATGACGCAATCCACCGGAAAATAGACGAATCCCGGGCGTTTGCCGGGTTCCGAAAGAACTTCGTTTTTCCGGATCCGGATCATTTTCAGATGCGGAAGCAAACGGCTGTAGCCCGCCGAAGATAGCGAGGCCAGCAGGTGGTTTTGGCTTGGGGTGTGTTGGCAAGGCACCAAAATCCCGTTGATTTCATTATGCATGATGGTTTTTATTCAAAATCATGGGTTGCTGGGGTAGCCGAAAAGCGGGCGGATTATAGCGATTGCATGAGACAGGTTCTGTGCGTGAGCGCACAAAGGAATATGCAATGCATAACGAACAAGGGATTACGTGACTGGGAGGTATCGGGATCAAGAGTTCATTCAAATAAAAAGGCGGCCTCGAAGGCCGCCTTTTTGCCGGAACCGGTCTGGTTATTCCCGTTCGCCGCCGAACGCCATCAGCAGTTGCAGCAGGTTGATGAACAGGTTGTAGATGTTCATGTACAAACACAGCGTCGCCATCACATAGTTGGTTTCGCCGCCGTGCACGATGCGGCTCACATCGAACAGGATGTAGGCGGAGAAGATCAGCACGGCAATCGCGGAAATGGTCAGCGACAGGGCGGGAATTGCCAGGAAGATATTCGCCAGCGACGCGACGATCAGCAGGATCAGCCCGATGAACAGGAACTTGCCCATGAAGCTGAAGTCCTTCTTCGTCACGGTGGCGACGGTCGCCAGCGAGAAGAAAATGATGCCGGTGCCGCCCGCGGCCATGCCGACCAGTTGCGCGCCGTTTCTCAGGTGCAGGGCGACTTGCAGGATCGGGCCGAGGAACACGCCCGCTATGAAAGTGAAGCCGAGCAGGGCTACGATGCCCCAGACGCTGTTGCGCAATGCGCTGACGGCGAACAGCATGCCCATCATCGCGCCGAACATCAGCAGCGCGGACATGATCGGGTGTTCGGCCATGAACGAGAAATTCATCGACAGGCCGACGAGCGCGCCGATCACCGTCGGAATCATGGTCAGCGCCAGCATCATGTAGGTGTTGCGCAGGACCTTGTTCTGTTCGGTTGCAATGGCGCCGATCTGCGTTGCGGTCTGGGTCTGGTATTGCATGTATAGCCTCCTAGGTTAAAGCAGGGAAAAAATTGCAGTCGTAAGACTAACGGGGTTTGATGAAAGTTTCAATCGGGGATGGGGGCTAGCGGTCGGCCATGTCTATCCGTCCCTTGCGGCGGCGATCCAGCCACCAGGCAAACAGCGGGAGCATCAGAACACCGCCGGGCATGAGGATCGGGATCAGGTAAGGGCTCAGGTTGGACAGGGCGCGCAAGTCGCGCAGCAATAGCTCTCGCTCTTCCTTGCTCCATTGCCCGCCATTGCGCCGCTTCATCAGGATCGGCAGCAGGCCGCGTGCGTGGGAAAGCTCGTTATAGATATACAGGCGCTGGGTTTCCTGCATCGAGCGCACGCTTGCCCAGCCGCGCTGCAGCGGAGAAACGGTCTTTCTGCGGGGGAGTTGTGCCATTCGCCTATATGAGCTTCATTGTCTGGCCGGTTGCCGGATTATACCGGCAGAAACCTGCCCGGCGGTTCCCTGATGTCTGGCGGAAGCTGTGAGATTCGAACTCACGAAGGGCGCAAACCCTTGGCGGTTTTCAAGACCGCTGCCTTCAACCACTCGGCCAAGCTTCCGGAGGCGCGCATTTTGAATCAAGGCGCCTCGCATGTCCAGAAAAGCGCCGGAAAACGTCAGGCGTGCTCGCAGTCCGCCCAGTTGTTGGGGGTTTCATAGAGGCGCACCCGCTCCAGCCGCAGCTTGTTGCCGTAAGTGTCACGGTAAGCGGGAAGGAGGATGTTGAAGGCGATTTGCGCGAGGTTCTCGGCGGTCGGCACGGCATCGAGGACGACCGTTTTGTGCCCCGGCAGGCTCGCGAGGAAGTCGCACACCGCCTTGTCACCGCGATAGACGAGGAAGGCGTGATCCCATGCATCCACCAGCTTTTCACTGGCGATGCGCTTTACATCCGAGAAGTCCATCACCATGCCTTGTTCGGGCAGGCCTTCGGTCGCGATGATGCCGCCGGACAGGGTGATCTCGATGGCGTAGCGGTGGCCGTGCAGGTGCCTGCACTGGCTGGCATGGTTGGGAATGCGATGTCCGGCATCGAATTCGAGACGGCGGGTAATTTGCATGATGGCTGTAGTCAGTTAATTGGCGCGGATTATACAGATTCAGGTTTTGAAAGTTGCGGTACGTTGCAGAAATTCCCGCCGCAGCGCCTGTTGGTCCCGGGGCGAGCCGTAGCGCAGCGCGCTG
Organism: uncultured Gallionella sp.; assembly: GCA_964401425.1. Classification (GTDB taxonomy): domain Bacteria; phylum Pseudomonadota; class Gammaproteobacteria; order Burkholderiales; family Gallionellaceae; genus Gallionella. The sequence continues at coordinate 9,390 of CAYNYH010000042.1, forward strand.
TAGCGCGCGGCAATGTCGCGGATTGCATCGGCGAGGTCGGGGCGCACTGTGGCGACGCGTGCGGCGTAGTCCTGCGCGCCTTCGTGTGCGGCGCGCGGCAGGCCGGCTTTCGCCAGCTTGCGGCACAGTTTGAGCCATGCAGTCTGTACCTTGTCCGGCTGGTGCTTGAACAGGTGGCGCAGCATGAACAGGGCGAACAGCGCAACCAGCAGGCCCATGCCGGCCGCCATGTTGAGCGCAAGCTTTTGCCAGGTAATAGATTCCATGCCGAGGCGGGTGAGGAAGGCGAACTGGAGTTCGCTGTTGTAGCCCAGCACCCACTGGTTCCAGCGGTTGGCCAGCGTATCCCAGTTGAGGCGCAGGTCGCGCAGCCACTGCGGCGGGTTGCGTGCCATGAACGGCAGGGCAGCGTTGTTCGTCACCGCGGCGGACAGGCCGCGCTCGATGCGCGCCGGGGCGATCGCCGCGGTCGGGTCGATGCGTACCCAGCCCTGGCCGGACAGCCACACTTCCGCCCAGGCGTGCGCATCGGACTGGCGCACGATGTAGTAGTTGCCTATCGCGTTATATTCGCCGCCCAGGTAGCCGGTCACGACGCGCGCTGGGATATGCGCGGCGCGCATCAGGAACACGAAGCTCGACGCATAGTGTTCGCAGAATCCCTGCCGGGTGGTGAACAGGAAATCGTCCACGCTGTGCAGCCCGAGCGGTGGCGGCTCCAGCGTGTACTGGAAATTTTGCCGGTTGAAGTAGGCGAGGGCAGCGCGTATTACCGCGGCATCGTTCGCTTCGTTGGCGCGCCATTCTGCGGCAAGCTGTAGCGCTTGCGGATTGAGCGAGGGCGGCAGTTGCAGCGCGCGCTGGATTTGCCGCTCCGCCTCGCGCAGGTTGGCGTGGTAGGAGAGATTGGAGCGCGCCTCGTAGCGAAGTCGCGCCTTCACCGGCTCCTTTTGCACCACCTGGAAATCATAGGTAAGGCTGGCGGGCACGGAAATCCTGTCGGGCATTTCGAGCATGAACAGCCAAGTCCTGTTGTGCGGCTCGATCGTGACGCTGTAATCGATCGGCTGTCCGGTTTCGGTGAATTGCGGGGCGATGCCGGACGCAGTCCGGCCGGGTGTCCAGGTGCGTCCGTCGAAATTCCACAGCACCGGCCCGCGCCAGTACATCTGCTCGCGGCGCGGCGGCTTGCCCGCATAGTTGACGCGGAATGCGACTTCATCCGACAGGATCAGGCGGCTCATGCTGCCCGGCGCCATCTTGTCGTCCAGGCCGCTGCTGGCGAAGGCATCCTGCGGCAGTCCCCACAGCGGGCCCTGCACGCGCGGGAACAGGATGAACAGCACCAGCGTCAGCGGGATGGCCTGCAGCAGCAGGGTTGCCGCGATGCGCACGCGCGGCTTGAGCGGAACGCGCTGCCCGTGCAGATGCACCCAGGTCGCGACGATGGCCAGCAGGGTGGCGAGCATGTACAGCGCGGTGGGGATGCTCTGCGAGTAGAAGAAGTTGGTGATGATGATGAAGCAGGCGAGATACACCAGCACCGTCGCATCGCGCGGGCTGCGCAGCTCCATGAACTTCAGCGCGGTGAGCAGGATCAGCAGCGTGACGCCGACTTCGCGCCCGAACAGCGTGTGGAATTCGATGAGGATGCCACCCACGCTGGCGAAGGTAATCGCCAGCAGCAGCCAGCGCTTCGGCAGGGGGTTGCCGGAATGGGCGAGATAGGCGCGCCAAGACAGCAGGGCGGCGCACAGGGCGCTGATCCATAGCGGCAGGTGGTCGGCGTGGGGGGCTGTGACCATGAGGATGGACAGCAGCAGGCCATAGAGTAGCGGCTTGCTCATTGCTGCTTTCGCTGCGGCAGGTTGAACAGCGCAATCCGGCGCAGGCATTCGTCGCGCTGCGCCGCGCCGCTGCCCGCCGGCAATTCGCCGTCCGGCAGGCGCAACCCGTAACGCAGGCCCAGCGCCTCGGCATCCAGCACCCAGCGCGTCATGCGCGCCAGTTTGTCTTCGTCGTGGCGGTCGGGGGTGTCGGCCATGTCCAGCCATAATTCCTCGCCTACCTGCTCGGAGAACTGCTTCACCTGCAAGCCCTGTCCGCGCGCAAAGGCCTTCCAGGCGATGCGCGGCAGGGCGTCGCCCGCCGCGTAATTGCGCAGCCCGGCGAAGTCGTCGTCGCCCGCGATGCTGCGCTTGCCCGTGCCGTCCGGCGCATTGCCCGGCGGCAGCGGCGCGCCCGTCATGGGTTTGGGGTAAACCAGGCAGCGTACGTCGAAATGCAGGTAAGACCAGGCATGGAACAGGCCGAGCGGGAATTCGGTGTACAGGGTCAATTTGCCCAGCGGCAGCCAGCCGCGTTGCATGGCGTGCACGGGGAAAACAACCTTGCTGTCCTGCTGGGCGGGCACATCGAAGTTGACCGTATTGCCATGGCCGTCGTGCAGGCACAGCTGGTAGCGCGGCAGCTTGCCGTGATTGTGGAAGTGCAGCGTGAATTGCGCAGTCCCACCGCTGAACACGGCATCGGCATGGCCGGCGCGGATTTCCAGGTGCGCGAGGTTGCGGAAGGCGTGCAGCATGGACATCACCGCCATCGTCGCCAGCAGGAAGGTCAGCACGTAGCCCAGGCTCAGGTTGTAGTTGATGTCGCCGAGCAGCATCAGCAGCAGCACGAAGGCTAGTGCCAGTCCTTGCCGGGTGGGAATGATGTAGATGCTGCGCTGGGTGAGCATGACCGCGCCATGCTCGTAGTGCTGGCGGCGCAGCGCCCAGGCGGTGAAATATTGTCGGAGTGCGGCGAGCACGGGGTTTTAACGAAAATCCTGCGTAGCGGTTCGTTTGTCTCCTCTCCCGTTTGCGGGAGAGGGTTGGGGAGAGGGGACGGGCATGGCAATTTTCATTGTCATGCCCGTCAGGGAATCGCCACAGCCTCGATCAGTTCGCGCGCCAGCGTCTCGCCGTCGTGCCTCTGGTATTCGCCGGCGGCCTGCAGGCGGTGGCTGACCACGCCGGGCAGGATCGCCTGCACGTCTTCCGGAATGACGGCATCGCGCTCGTCGAGCAGCGCCCAGGCGCGCGCGGCGGAGAGCAGCGCGAGCCCGGCGCGCGGGGACAGGCCGTGGGTGTAGCGCGCCGCTTCGCGCGTATGGCGCAGGATGGCCTGGATATAGTCGAGCAGTGCGGGGGAGGCGAACACTTCCTTGACGCGCTGCTGCAGCGCGAGCAGTTCGACACTTTCCATCTGCGGCTTGAGCCCGGCGACGATCTCGCGCCGGTCCACGCCCGAGAGCAGCCCGCGCTCCGCCTGCGCATCGGGGTAACCCATCTGGATGCGCATCAGGAAACGGTCGAGCTGGGATTCAGGCAGCGGGAAGGTGCCGACCTGGTGCGCCGGGTTCTGCGTGGCGATGACGAAAAACGGCAGCGGCAGCGGCCGCGTCGTGCCCTCGATGGTCACCTGTTTTTCTTCCATCGCCTCCAGCAGCGCGCTTTGCGCCTTGGGTGTGGCGCGGTTCACCTCGTCCGCGAGGATCATCTGCGCGAAGATTGGGCCGGGATGGAACTTGAATTCATTGCTGTCGCGCTGATATACCGACACGCCGAGGATGTCGGCGGGCAGCAGGTCGCTGGTGAACTGGATGCGCCGGAACTGCAGGCCCAAGGTGCGCGCCAGCACGTGCGCCAAGGTGGTCTTGCCCACCCCCGGCATGTCCTCGATGAGCAGGTGGCCGCGCGCCAGCAGGCAGGCCAGCGCGAGGCGGATCTGCTGCGGCTTGCCGAGGATGACCTGCTCTGCCTGGCGGATGACGTTTTTCAGGGATTGGCTCATGATGCTCCGTGAAGTTTGTTTCCGCTTCCCCTTGGTTTGCCTGAGGGACGAACGGCTCGTGGATGGATCAAAGCAAAATTGCCGCAACCACCTTGCGGCCTTCCGCCGCCAGGATGTTGTAGGTGCGGCAGGCCGCCGGAGTGGCCATGCATTCCACGCCGATGCCCGCATCGGTCAGCGCGCGATACAGGCGCGGGTGCGGGAAGCGCTGTTGTGCGCCGGTGCCGAGCAGCAGCACGTCCGGTTTCAAGGCAAGGAACCAGGCGAAATGAGTTTCGCTCAAAGCATCGAAACCAGGGGCATTCCAGTCGCTGCGCACTTCTTCCGCGAGCACCACGATGCTGCGCTCGTGGCGCTCGCCGTTGACCATGACATGATCCGTACCGTGCGCGGTGAACAGTTTGGTGTCGCCAAGGTTGGCCAGTTGCAGCTTCAAGTCTAGCTCTCCATAGTCGTTTGGCATTTGCTGCGCGGGGGCTGCGCGGGTAAAATCGCGCCCTTTGCTGCTTTATGCCGGATTCTACCATTTTGAGATGGCGGAACGCACTGGGCAGCATCCCGCATGAACAGGTGAATTGTGAAACCAATACTGAAATCGACCAAGCTTTCCAACGTGTGCTACGACATCCGCGGGCCGGTGATGGAACGCGCCAAGCAGATGGAGGAAGAGGGGCAGCGCATCATCAAGTTGAACATCGGCAACCTCGCGCCGTTCGGTTTCGAGGCGCCGGAGGAGATCCAGCGGGACGTGATACTCAATATGCCGAATTCGTCCGGCTATTCCGATTCCAAGGGCATGTTCGCGGCGCGCAAGGCGATCATGCACTACTGCCAGTCGAAGAACATCAGGGGCGTCGGGCTGGAGGATATCTACATCGGCAACGGCGCGTCGGAGCTGATCGTGATGACGATGCAGGGGCTGCTCAATACCGGCGACGAGGTGCTGGTGCCCGCGCCGGATTATCCGCTATGGACGGCGGCAGTTACACTGGCGGGCGGCACGCCGCGCCACTACATTTGCGATGAACAGAACGAGTGGATGCCGGACCTTGCCGACATGCGCAGCAAGATCACGCCGGACACGCGCGCCATCGTCGTCATCAACCCGAACAACCCGACCGGCGCGCTGTATTCCGACGAGATTCTGAAGGAGATCGTCCAGATCGCGCGTGAGCACGAGCTCATCATCTTCGCCGACGAAATCTACGACAAGATGCTCTACGACGGTGCGGCGCACACCTCGATCGCCTCGCTGGCCGACGACGTGCTGTTCATCACGATGAACGGCCTGTCGAAGAACTACCGCGCCTGCGGTTACCGCGCCGGCTGGATGGTGGTGTCGGGCGAGAAGAAGCACGCACAGGATTACATCAACGGCCTGACCATCCTCGCCTCGATGCGCCTGTGCTCCAACGTGCCGGGGCAGTTCGCGATCCAGACCGCGCTGGGCGGCTACCAGAGCATCAACGACCTGATCGCACCGGGCGGGCGCCTGTGCAAGCAACGCGACCTGGCCTGGAAGCTGATCACCGCGATTCCCGGGGTGACCTGCGTCAAGCCGAAGGCTGCGCTGTACCTGTTCCCGCGCCTCGACCCGAAGGTCTATCCGATCGAGGACGACCAGAAGTTCATCCTGGAGTTGCTGGAGACCGAGAAGGTGCTGGTGGTGCAGGGCAGCGGCTTCAACTGGATACACCCGGATCATTTCCGCGTGGTGTTCCTGCCGAATGCCGATGACCTGACCGAGGCGATCGGACGCATCGCGCGTTTCCTGGAAAGCTATCGCAAGAAATACGGGACATAAGTAGGGTGGGCACGATTTTGTGCCCACGCGGAAAACGGTGGGCACAAAATCGTGCCCACCCTACAACTTAGGTATAAAAAAATGAGCATCAAACCAATCAATGTAGGGCTGCTGGGCATCGGCACGGTCGGCGGCGGGACTTTCACCGTGCTGCGCCGCAACGCGGAGGAGATTGCGCGCCGTGCCGGGCGCCCGATCCGCATCACCGTGGTGGCGGACAAGAATCTGGAGCTGGCGAAGCAGGTCACCGGCGGTGCGTGCCGCATTACCGACGATGCGTTTTCGGTGGTGAGCGACCCGGAAGTGGACATCGTCGTCGAGCTGATCGGCGGCTACGGCGTGGCGAAAGAACTGGTACTCAAGGCGATTGCGAACGGCAAGCATGTAGTCACCGCCAACAAGGCCCTGCTCGCGACGCACGGCAACGAGATTTTCAAGGCCGCGCAGTCGCAGGGCGTGATGGTTGCGTTCGAGGCGGCGGTGGCGGGCGGCATCCCGATCATCAAGGCGCTGCGCGAAGGCCTGACCGCGAACCGCATCCAGTGGATCGCGGGGATCATCAACGGCACGACCAACTTCATCCTGTCCGAGATGCGCGACAAGGGGCTGAGCTTCGACGCCGTGCTGAAGGAGGCGCAGCGCCTCGGCTACGCCGAGGCCGATCCGACCTTCGACGTCGAGGGCGTGGACGCGGCGCACAAGATCACCATTCTTTCCGCGCTCGCGTTCGGCATCCCGATGCAGTTCGACAAGGCCTACATCGAAGGCATCAGCAAGCTGGACGCCACCGATATTCGCTATGCCGAACAGCTCGGCTACCGCATCAAGCTGCTCGGCATCACGCGGCGCACAGCGGAAGGTGTGGAGCTGCGCGTGCACCCGACGCTGATCCCGAGCAAACGCCTGATCGCCAACGTCGAAGGCGCGATGAACGCGGTGCTGGTGCAGGGCGACGCGGTTGGCTCGACGCTGTATTACGGCAAGGGTGCGGGCGCGGAACCGACCGCCAGCGCGGTAATCGCCGACCTGGTCGACGTGACGCGCATGCATACCGCCGACCCGGAGCACCGTGTGCCGCATCTGGCGTTCCAGCCGGACCAGTTGTCCGACTTGCCGATCCTGCCGATGGATGAGGTCGCTACCAGTTACTACCTGCGCCTGCGCGTGCAGGACAAGCCGGGCGTGCTGGCCGACATCACGCGCATCCTCGCCGACGAGCAGATTTCCATCGATGCGGTGATCCAGAAAGAGCCCGCCGAAGGCGAAGAGCAGACCGACCTGATCCTGCTCACCCATCAGACCCGCGAGAAGCGCATCAACGCGGCGATCAAGAAAATGGAAGCGCTGCCGGTAGTGGCGGGCAAAGTGACGCGCCTGCGGCTGGAACAACTCGGTTAAGAAAACACCAAACATGAAATATACAAGCACCCGCGGCGGTATGGCCGCAAAACCCTTCACCGAAATCCTGCTCGGCGGCCTGGCTGACGACGGCGGCCTGGCGGTTCCCGACCATTATCCGAAGCTGAGCAAGGCCGAACTTGCGGCGATGCGCGGCATGACTTACCGCGAGCTGGCGTTCGAGGTGATTAGCCGCTTCGCTACCGACATTCCGGCGGATGATCTTAAAACCATCATCGCCAGGACCTACACGGCACAGGCTTTCGGCAGCGAGGAGATCACGCCGGTCAAGACGCTGGAACCTGGCCTGCATATCCTCGGCTTGTCCTATGGCCCGACGCTGGCATTCAAGGATGTCGCGATGCAACTGCTCGGCAACCTGTTCGAATATGCGCTGGCGAAAGATCACGCGGAACTGAACATCCTCGGCGGCACCTCGGGCGACACCGGCTCGGCGGCGGAATACGCGATGCGCGGCAAGCGCGGCATCCGCGTGTTCATGCTGTCGCCGCTCGGCAAGATGAGTCCGTTCCAGACTGCGCAGATGTATTCGCTGCAAGACCCGAACATCTTCAATATCGCGGTCACCGCACCGTTCGATGCCTGCCAGGACATGGTGAAGGCGGTGTCGAACGATCTCGCCTTTAAGGAAAAATACCAGATCGGCACGGTCAACTCGATCAACTGGGCGCGGGTCGTCGCGCAGGCGGTTTACTACTTCAAGACCTACTTTGCGCTGACCAAAAACAACGACGAGCAGGTTTCCTTTGCCGTGCCGTCCGGCAACTTCGGCAACGTCTGCGCCGGGCACATCGCGCGCCAGATGGGGCTGCCGATCCGCAAACTGATCGTCGCGACCAACGAGAACGACGTGCTCGACGAATTCTTCAAGACCGGCGTATACCGCCCGCGCCCGGAAACCATGCACACCAGCAGCCCGTCGATGGACATCACCAAGGCCTCCAACTTCGAGCGCTTCGTCTATGACCTGGTCGGGCGCGATCCGCAAGTGCTCAAGGGCCTGTGGCAGCAGCTCGAAAAGGACGGCTATTTCGACCTGAGCCAGACACCTTATTTCGCCCGCGTGCAGGAATTCGGCCTGGCCTCCGGCGCCAGCAGCCATGCCAACCGCATCGCCACCATCCGCCGCGTGCATCAGCAATACGGCGTGGTGATTGACCCGCACACCGCCGACGGCATTAAGGCCGG
>CAYNYH010000043.1:0-13592 GCA_964401425.1 uncultured Gallionella sp.
GAGGGCGGGATTCGAACCCGCGGTGGGGTATTACCCCACACACGCTTTCCAGGCGTGCGACTTAAACCACTCATCCACCTCTCCGAAAGGGCGCGCAGGATAAACCAGAACGGGGTTTGCCGCAATCAGAACTGGTTTCTCCATGCGCGCAACGCAGTGAACACGCCGAGTTCGCCGGTGTCCGCGAGGCCGCGCCGTTGCAGGGTGCGGATCAGTTCCGTCTGGGTGCAGCGCAGGAACGGGTTGGTGGCTTTTTCCAGCGCGATGCTGGAGGGAACGGTGGGCAGGTTGGCGGCGCGCTGTTGCGCGACCTGTTCGATGCGCCGCAGGATGTCCGGGTTATGCGGTTCGCAGGCCAGTGCGAAGCGCAGGTTGGCTTCGGTGTATTCGTGCGCGCAATAGGCGCGGGTTGTGTCCGGCAGCGTGGCGAGGCGCTGCAGGGAGTGGAGCAGTTGCGCGGGCGTGCCTTCGAAGTTCCTGCCGCAGCCTGCGCCGAACAGCGTATCGCCGCAGAACAGGATGCCGGGCGCGAGGTAGGCGAGGTGGTCGTCGAGGTGGCCGGGGATTTCGAGAATGTCGAAGGCGATGCCGGGCGGGTCGAGTTCGAGCCGGCCGCCTTCGCACAGGTCGTGGGTGATATGCGGGTTGCCGGGATGCCGCCGCCCGTACACCGGCACGTTGTATACTTCACGCAATTTTGCGATGCCGCCGGTATGGTCGGCGTGGCGGTGGGTGCACAGGATGGCGCTCAGCCGCAGGCCCTGCGCATCAAGGAATGCCAGCACCGGAGCGGCCTCGCCGGGGTCGATCACGGCGGCATATCGGCCGTTGTGGATCGCCCAGATGTAGTTGTCGCGCAGGGCGGGGATGGCGGTGATGTCGAACATGGGCGAATTGGGAAACAGGCGATGCCGAATTGTAAGTTAACCGCGCGAAGTTTGAGCGAGTGGTTCGCCACCGAGCAGGGCGGCTATGTGCTGAAGCGCGAACAGGCGTATTTCGACCGCACGGTGAGCGATATCTTCGGCTACAACGCGCTGCAGCTGGGCTTGCCGGAGCACGATTTCCTGCGCAGCAACCGGATGCCGCTGCGCTTCAGCGCGGGCAACCAGCCGGGAAACTCGGTGCGCCTGTGCTGTGCCGAACTGCCGTTCGACACGGCCTGCCTGGACCTGGTGCTGATCCCGCATGTCCTCGAATTTTCCGAGAACCCGCACCAGATCCTGCGCGAGGTGGAGCGGGTGCTGATGCCGGAGGGCAGTCTGGTCATCAGCGGTTTCAATCCGCGCAGCCTCTGGGGCTTGCGCCGCGCGCTCGGCTGCAAGCAAGGCTATCCGTGGAACGGCCATTTCATCTCCTTGACGCGCATGAAGGACTGGCTGGCGTTGCTCGGCTTCGAGGTGGCGGGCGGGCGTTTCGCCGCCTACGCGCCGCCGTTTCGCAAGGCCAAATGGCTGGAGCGCTACGCCTTCATGGAGAAGGCGGGCGACCGCTGGTGGGCGGTGAGCGGTGGGGTGTATTTCCTGCACGCGGTCAAGCGCGTGCCCGGGATGCGGCTCATCAAGCCGCAGTGGAACGAGAGGCTGGTGAGCAAGCTGCTGCCGGTCGCGCCCAAATTGAACAACAAGATTACGCAGCGCAGCGAGGCCGATCCGCAATGAACAAAGATGTAGTTGAAATTTTTACCGATGGCGCATGTAAGGGCAATCCCGGCGTGGGCGGCTGGGGCGCGCTGCTGTGCAGCAAGGGCAAAGAGCGCGAGCTGTTCGGCGGCGAGGTGCATACCACCAACAACCGCATGGAACTGCTCGCGGCGATCTCGGCGCTGGAGGCGCTGAAGCGGCATTGCCATGTGCGCCTGCACACCGATTCGAAGTACGTGCAGCAGGGCATCAGCGAGTGGATACACGGCTGGAAAAAGCGCGGCTGGAAAACGGCGGACAAGAAGCCGGTGAAAAACGACGACCTGTGGCGCAGGCTGGATCTGCTTGCGGCGCAGCACGACATCGAATGGGTGTGGGTCAAGGGGCATGCCGGACACGACGGCAACGAACGCGCCGACCAGCTGGCGAACCGCGGCGTGGAACTGATACAGGAGCAAGGCAATGCGTAAGATCGTGCTGGATACGGAAACCACCGGGCTCGACCCCAAACAGGGGCACCGCGTCATCGAACTGGCGGCGATCGAGCTGGACGGGCGCAGGGTGTCGCTGCGCCGCTTTCACCGCTACCTTAACCCCGAGCGCGAGATCGATGCGGGCGCGGCGGCGGTGCATGGCCTGACCTATGAGCGCCTGCAGAACGAGGCAAAGTTCGCCGACATCGTCGCCGGCTTCCTGGAGTTCATCGAGGGAGCAGAGCTGATTATCCACAACGCCCCGTTCGATATCGGTTTCCTCAACCATGAGCTGGAACTGCTCGGCCTGCCGCCGTTGCCGAACGGGGTGACGGATACGCTGAAGCTCGCGCGCGAGATGCACCCGGGCAAGAAGAATAGCCTGGATGCGCTGTGCAGCCGCTATGAGATCGACAATGCGCATCGCACCCTGCACGGCGCGCTGCTGGATACCGAACTGCTCGCCGAGGTGTATTTCGCCATGACGCGCGGGCAGAAGAGCCTGCTCGGCGAGGAGGCAGTGCAGCCGATGCGCCAGCCCGCGGTGTTGAGCGCCGATGCGTCGCGCCCCGCATTGCGCGTGCTGCAAGCCAGCGCGGAAGAATTGGCCGAGCATGCGCAGCAGCTTGCCGACATCGACAAGGCGAGCAAAAGCAACTGCCTCTGGCTGCATCTGGAAAAAGCATGAGCAAACAGGCCATGCGCCGCATCGGCGCGCTGGCCGCATTGTTGCTCGTGGCCTACGCGTCGGTGCGCGTCTACGGCATCTGGGCTACCCAGCGGGATAGCATCTTCGAGCCGGATGCGGTGTTGCAGACCACCCCGGCGCGGCTTGGCGTGCCCTTCGAGGAGTTGCGCATCCCTTCCGGCAACGGCGCGGAGCGCGGCGAACTGTATGCCTGGTGGATTCCGGCGGAAGCAAACAATTCGCCTACCGTGCTGTATCTGCACGGTAATTTCCGTAATATCGGCTACAATCTGGAGAATGCGCTGCGCTTCCGTGCGCTGGGCTGCAACCTCCTGCTGGTGGACTATCGCGGCTACGGCAAGAGTACGGGCGGCAAGCCCAGCGAGACCAAGGTCTACGAGGATGCCGAAGCCGCCTGGCAATATCTGCTCAGGCAGCGCGGAGTGAAGCCGCAGCAGGCTTTCATCTACGGCCATTCGCTGGGCGGCGCGGCCGCCATCGATCTGGCGGTGCGGCATCCCGAGGCGGCAGGGCTGATTGCCGAAAGCACCTTCACCTCGATGCGGGCGATGGGCGAGTTGAAGTACGGCCTGTTGCCGGTCGGATTGCTGCTGAACCAGCGTTTCGAGTCGATGCAGAAGATTGCGCAGCTGAAAGTCCCGCTGCTGTTGATTCACGGCACCTGGGACCAGAAGGTGCCGGCCGGCATGGCCAAACAATTGTTCGAGGCTGCGCCGCAACCCAGGACGCTCGTGCTGATCGAGGGCGGCGAGCACAGCAACAACGGCGCGGTGGGCTGGGTTGAGTATCGCGATGCGGTGTCGGCTTTCATCAAGCGCTACGCGCATTGACTCGATAAAGGGGATGGATTGATCTTTGCAGCGCAGCCCGAATATCATGGCGGCTAGCCGGAGAAAGGCCGGCTTGTTTTGGTGTCTTGATTTGCAGGATCAACAGCAGCGGGAAACGACCTTAACCACTTTCTGTACTGAATAATAATCATGGAAAATACCCCGACCTCCGCCGAGATCAACAATCTTTTCGCCAACGGCAACCCGGAAGAGGTTTGGCCCAGGGCGGCCGAGATTGTCCGGCGCATCAGCCCCGCATACGATTTCTCCGTTGCGCGTGCCGCTTTCGATGACGTGGTGCGCCTGTTCTGCGGCGAATACCCCGGCTACTGTCCCATCCGAACGCTGTACCACGACTTGCACCACACGCTGGATGTCTTCCTGTGCGCCGTGCGGCTGATGCATGGCGTGCACCTTTCCGGTACCCGGCTGGCCGACGACGAAATGACCATGATCATGCTGGCGGCCCTGATGCACGATGTCGGCTACGCGCAACAGGAAGGTGAGGAGTCGGGCACCGGTGCGCAATACACGCAAAGCCATGTCAGGCGCGGCATCGAATTCATGCAGCGCTATGCCGGTGACCGGCGCCTGCCGCCCGAGCTGGCAATCCGCCTGAAATTCATCATTCTCGGCACCGACCCGGCGCAGGCCATATCCGAAATTCCTTTTCCCGACGAGCGCACCCGCCTGCTCGGGCAGATCGTCAGTACCGCCGATTTGACGGGGCAAATGGCCGACCGCACCTATCTGGAGAAGCTGCTGTTCCTGTATCTGGAATTCGAGGAAGCGCATTTCGGGAGCTTCCAGAACATCCACGATCTGCTGCGCAAGACCCGGAATTTCTACGAAGTTACCCGGCAAAAACTCGACGGCGAGCTGGGCGGCATCCATGCCAGGCTGGCATTTCATTTCAAGGATCGGTTTGGGGTGGAGAACAACTACTATCTGGAGTCCATCGAGAAGAACATCGCTTACCTGGACAAGGTGACATCGCTCAATGAGGCGAAGTATCTTTCCATGCTGAAGCGTGGCGGGATCGTGGAGAAGACGGAAGCCCTGATTGCGCAGGGATGAGTGGATTTCCCGTTAACCGGGAAAGGCACCGGCTGGCGCAGGCAAATGCAGTGCCAACCCGCAAATAAAAGAGCCCGGCGCTTGCGTGCCGGGCTTTGTCTGTTGCACAAATTCTGTGCAACAAAAAACCGCTGTTTAGGCGGCTTGAATATTGGAGGCTTGCTTGCCTTTAGGTCCTTGCACCACTTCAAAGCTGACCTTCTGGCCTTCCTTGAGTGACTTGAATCCGCTCATGTTGATGGCGGAGAAGTGCGCGAACAAATCTTCGCTGCCATCATCGGGGGTGATAAAACCAAAACCTTTTGCATCGTTGAACCATTTAACTGTACCAGTTGCCATGTGTTTACTTCCTTGCTAAGAAACGGGGGAAATCCTCCCGCGAAATTGTTTGAGTCATAAGATCGCACACGGCAAAACCAGTACTGCAGATACTTTGAATCAAACACCAGCGCGCTTTTTACTCTTGTTTTGTTGATATCGTCAAGAGGATTCATAAAATATTTTTCGATTAGGCTTGAAAAAGCACCGTTAATCCTCAAGTATATTGTCCGAAGAGAATGTCAGAATGAACATTGGGAGCTATGGCGATTAAACAGCAAAACAGCTCGGTGCTTGCGCCGGAGCGCGCCAAAACAAGGCCGCCGCGCATGTACAAGGTGATTTTGTTCAATGACGACTACACTACGATGGACTTCGTGATTGAGGTGTTGCAGCGTTTTTTTGCAATGAACCGTGAACGCGCGCTGCAAACCATGCTCAAAGTCCACAATGAAGGTTCGGCGGTATGCGGTGTGTATTCGCTGGATGTCGCCGAAACCAAGGTTGCCCAGGTGTCGGCATTTGCGAAACAGCACGGGCATCCACTACGATGCGGTATGGAGGGAATTTAAGATGATTGCGCAAGAGTTGGAAGTCAGTTTGCACATGGCGTTTGTCGAAGCCCGGCAGAAGCGCCACGAGCTCATCACGGTCGAGCACCTGCTGCTCGCCATGCTGGATAATGCTTCCGCCGCACAGGTATTGCGCTCCTGCAACGTGGACATCGAGGAGCTGCGCCAGGTTGTCACGGCGTTCATCGACAAGCATACACCTGTCGTGCCGGGCGAGGACGAGGTGGATACGCAGCCCACCGTCGGCTTCCAGCGCGTCATCCAGCGCGCCATCCTGCACGTGCAATCCACCCAGAAGAAAGAAGTGTCCGGCGCGAACATCCTCGCCGCGCTGTTCGGCGAGAAGGATTCCCATGCGGTGCATTTCCTCACGGAGCGCGGCGTCAACCGCCTCGACGTGGTGAATTACATCGTGCACGGCATCGCCAAGAGCGAGGCCACCGGCACCGCGCAGCCGCAGGGCGACACCGAAACCGAGCAGCAGGCCGGCGAGGAGGGCGTACTGAAGAATTACACGCTGGATCTCAATGCCCAGGCGCTGGCCGGCAAGATCGATCCGCTCATCGGGCGCGACCTCGAGCTGGAGCGCGTGATCCAGACGCTGTGCCGCCGCCGCAAGAACAATCCGCTGCTGGTGGGCGAAGCCGGTGTCGGCAAGACGGCGATCGCCGAGGGTTTGGCGCGGCGCATCGTCGAGGAGGACGTGCCGGAAATCCTCAAGGATGCACATGTCTACTCGCTGGACATGGGGTCGTTGCTGGCGGGCACCAAATACCGCGGCGACTTCGAGCAGCGCCTCAAGGCGGTGCTGAAGGAATTGAGCAGCATGCCCAATGCAGTCCTGTTCATCGACGAAATCCATACCCTGATCGGCGCGGGCGCGGCTTCCGGCGGCACGATGGATGCCTCCAACCTGCTCAAGCCGGCGCTGTCGAGCGGGCAGTTGAAGTGCATCGGCGCGACCACCTACCAGGAATACCGCGGCATCTTCGAGAAGGACCACGCTTTGTCGCGGCGCTTCCAGAAAATCGACGTGCCCGAGCCGTCGGTGGAGCAGACCATCGCGATCCTGCGCGGCCTGCGCTCGCGTTTCGAGGAGCACCACAGCGTCAAGTACAGCGCGGCGGCCTTGACCAGCGCGGCGGAGCTTTCCGCGCGCTTCATCAACGACCGCCACCTGCCGGACAAGGCCATCGACGTGCTGGACGAGGCGGGTGCCGCACAGCGCATCCTGCCGAAATCGAAACAGAAGAAGACCATCGGCAAGCACGAGATCGAGGAGATCATCTCCAAGATCGCGCGCATCCCGGCGCGCACCGTGTCGCACGATGACCGCAACGCACTGAAGAACCTCGACCGCGACCTCAAGGCGGTGGTGTTCGGCCAGAACAAGGCCATCGATGCGCTCGCCACCGCAATCAAGATGTCGCGCAGCGGCCTCGGCAACCCGCAGAAACCGATCGGCAGCTTCCTGTTCTCCGGCCCGACCGGCGTCGGCAAGACCGAAGTCGCGCGCCAGCTCGCCTACTGCATGGGCATGCCGCTGCACCGCTTCGACATGTCCGAATACATGGAGCGCCATGCCGTGTCGCGCCTGATCGGCGCGCCGCCCGGCTACGTCGGCTTCGACCAGGGCGGCCTGCTCACCGAGGCGATCAGCAAGCAGCCGCATGCCGTGCTGCTGCTCGACGAAATCGAGAAGGCGCACCCGGACATCTATAACATCCTGCTGCAGGTGATGGATCACGGCACGCTGACCGACAACAACGGACGCAAGGCCGATTTCCGCAACGTGGTGATCATCATGACCACCAACGCGGGTGCGGAGGCGCTGAACAAGGTGCAGATCGGCTTCGCCAAGACCGAGACGGCGGGCGACGAGATGGCCGACATCAAGCGCCTGTTCACGCCGGAGTTCCGCAACCGCCTCGACGCGACCATCTCCTTTGCGCCGCTCGACAAGGAAGTCATCCTGCGCGTGGTGGACAAGTTCCTGATGCAGCTCGAGGAGCAGCTGCACGAGAAGAAGGTGGAAGTCGTATTCACCGACGCGCTCAAGGATTACCTCGCCGAGCACGGCTTCGACCCGAAGATGGGCGCCCGCCCGATGGCGCGCCTGATCCAGGACACCATCCGCTCCGCGCTGGCCGACGAACTGCTGTTCGGCAAGCTGGCCAACGGCGGCAAGGTCACCGTGGACGCGAAGGACGGCAAGGTGGTATTGGAGTTTGCGGAAGAGGCAGTCACCGCATAGTTTGGTTTTACTTCACTCACGGCTAAAAATGGCCCAGAGCCGTCACGAGCAAGCCAAGATGCAAGGAGCCGCGCAGCGCGCAACGAGACATACCTTGCAGGTAGGAGAGGCGCAAGCGAGCATGCGACACGGCAGATTGGCTGCGCAGTAGGCTATGGGGCATTTTTACAGGGGGCGCTTCGCCCCCTCTCCAACCGGCCCCCTGCACTTCGGCTCCCTCGCCGCCGCAGTCGGCAGCTATCTCGACGCAAGACACCACAACGGCGCCTGGCTGGTGCGCATGGAAGACCTCGACACGCCGCGCTGCATGCCGGGCGCGGCGGACGGCATCCTGCGCACCCTCGAAGCCTACGGCCTGCACTGGGACGGCGAGGTCATCTACCAGAGTCGGCGCAGCGCCGCCTACGAGGAAGCCCTGCATGAATTGCAGGCCACCGGAGCGGCCTACCCCTGCTGCTGCACGCGCAAGGAGATCGCCGATTCGGCGCTGCACGGCATCGACGGCTTCGTCTATCCGGGCACCTGCCGCAATGGCTTGCCGCATGAGAGGAACACACCTGCATGGCGTGTGCGCACCGACCGATTCCCTTCTTCCTTCCCCCTTCCCCCTTCCCCGATTGAGTTTGACGATGCCCTGCAAGGCCATATCACACAGCACCTCGAAAGCAAAATCGGCGACTTCGTGGTGAAGCGCGCCGACGGCCTGTTCGCCTACCAGCTTGCGGTGGTGGTGGACGATGCGTTCCAGGGCATCACCCATGTGGTGCGCGGCGCCGACCTGCTGCATTCCACGCCGCGCCAGATTTACCTGCAACACCTGCTCGGATTCGCCACCCCGGCCTACATGCACCTGCCCATTGCGGTGAACGCGCAGGGCGAGAAGCTCAGCAAGCAGACCCTCGCACCCGCCATTGCGACCGATGACGTGGCCGCGACGCTGATCGCCGTGCTGGAGTTCCTGCGCCAGCAGCCGCCCGCCGAATTGCGGCAGGGAAGGGTGGAGGAGGTGCTGGAGTGGGCGGTAGGGAATTGGCAGCCGGAGAGGATGAAGGGATGCAGGCAGCTTCCGGCAATAGAACATTGAGTTGTAGGTCGGGTTAGCCCATTGGGCGTAACCCGACAAGATGCGGAAAGGGTGTCGGGTTACGCTGTGCTAACCCGACCTACGGCTGTGCGTTAAGCCGCGCCCCTCACCACTCCCGCAATCCTCTCCGCCCACTCCTTCACCAATACCCCGTCCTCCCCCTCCACCATCACCCGCAACAGCGGCTCGGTGCCCGAGGGGCGCAGCAGCACGCGGCCCTTGCCGTCCAGCGCGCGCTCGGCCTCGGACACTGCGTCCTTGACTGGCTGGAGTTCCAGCAGGCGGGCTGCCTTGCCGGTTACTTTTACGTTGATCAGCACCTGCGGATACATGTGCAGGTCGGCCGCCGCTTCGGCGAGGGTCTGCCCGTTGGCGCGCAGCGCGTGCAGTACCTGCAGGGCGGAGACGATGCCATCGCCGGTGCTGTGTTTGTCGAGGCCGATGATGTGGCCGGAGTTCTCGCCGCCGAGCTGCCAGTTGTTCTGTTGCAGCAGCTCCATCACGTAGCGGTCGCCGACCTTGGCGCGCTGGAATGGGATGCCGAGCTTCTGCATGGCGTGCTCGAAGGCGAGGTTGGTCATCAGCGTGCCGATCACGCCGCCCTTCATCGCGCCCTGTGCCTGGCGGTGTTTTGCGATCACGTACAGCAGCTGGTCGCCGTCATACAGCTTGCCTGCGCCGTCCGTCATGATGAGGCGGTCGCCGTCGCCGTCCAGCGCGATGCCGAGGTCAGCCTTATGTTCGACGACGGCCTTCTGCAGGTTGGCGGGCTTGGTCGCGCCGTAGCCGTCGTTGATGTTTTTGCCGTCCGGCTCGGCGCCGATGGCGACGACTTCTGCGCCGAGTTCATGGAAGACATGGCGCGCGATGTGGTAGGCCGCGCCGTGCGCGCTGTCTACGACGATCTTCAGGCCGCGCAGGTTCATCTCGCAGGGGAAGGTGCTCTTGCAGAACTCGATGTAGCGCCCGGACGCGTCGTCGATGCGTCTGGCCTTGCCGAGGTTTTCCGAGGCGTTAGTCTGCATCGGGTTGTCCAATTCCGCCTCGATGGCGCGCTCGGTCTCGTCGGGCAGCTTTGCGCCGCCGCCAGAGAAGAACTTGATGCCGTTGTCCTCGAAGGGGTTGTGCGAGGCGGAGATCACGATGCCGGCTTGCAGGCGCAGCGCGCGGGTGAGATAGGCGACCGCCGGGGTCGGCACCGGCCCGGCGAGGTACACGTCGATGCCCGCCGCGATCAGCCCGGCTTCGAGCGCGGATTCCAGCATGTAGCCGGAGATGCGCGTGTCCTTGCCGATCAGCACGCCGGGGCGCTCGCCCTGCGTATGTTCGGCGCTGGCCAGCACCTTGCCTGCCGCATAACCCAGATGCATCACGAATTGCGGCGTGATCGGATGTACACCCACCTTGCCGCGCACGCCGTCGGTTCCGAAATATTTTCTGCTCATCTCATCCCTCGTTTACCGTATTCCAAATATTGAGCGCATCCACCGTCTCGCGCACATCGTGCACGCGCACGATGGCGGCGCCCTTCTGCACCGCGATCAGCGCCGCCGTCACGCTCGCCGCCACGCGGTGGTTCACGTCCTGACTGGTGATCGCGCCGAGCATGGCCTTGCGCGACAGGCCGGCCAGCACCGGCACGCCCAGTTTGCGCAGCCTGTCCAGATGGCGCAGCAGGGCTAGATTATGCTCCAGCGTCTTGCCGAAGCCAAAGCCCGGATCGATGACGATGCGCTCTTTCGCGATCCCGGCGGCCTCGGCGGCGGCGATGCGTCCGCGCAGGAACTCGCTTACCTCGGCGACGGCGTCCTCGTAATGCGGCTGTTGCTGCATGGTCTGCGGCGTGCCTTTCATATGCATGAGGCAGACCGCGGCCTCGCTCGCGGCAACCGCCTGCATCGCGGCTGCATCCTGCAGCGCGTTGATGTCGTTGATCATGCTCGCCCCCGCGGCGAGCGCCGCGCGCATCACTTCGGGCTTGCAGGTGTCGATCGAGATCGGAATGGTAATGCCGCATAGTCCCTCGATGACCGGCAGCACGCGATCCAGCTCCTCCTGCAAGGCTACCGGCTGTGCGCCGGGCCGGGTGGATTCGCCGCCGATGTCGAGGATGGCAGCACCCTCTTCGATGAGTTGTCGCGCATGGGTGATCGCGGCTTCATGTCGCAGATGCTGGCCGCCGTCGGAGAACGAGTCGGGCGTGACGTTGACGATGCCCATGACGAGAGGGCGGGAGAGGTCGAGTTTGAACTGGCCGCAGTGGAGAAACATCGGAGAAGGGGGAAGAGAGAAGGGAGAAGGGTGCGCGCTTTGCGCGCCTGGGCTTTTTACCCTTTCCCCTTCTCCCTTAACCCTTCCCAGTCTTTCAGGTTTCCTGCGCAGGCTGCGTGGGCGTGGTGGCCGGTGCGGTCGGCGCGGCATCCTGGGGCGGTTGCGGCGTCTGGGCGCTCTGGCTGGGCTTGGGCGGGCGCGGCGGATTGCCGGCCATGATGTCGTTCACCTGGTCGGAGTCGATGGTTTCCCATTCCAGCAGGGCCTTGGCCATGGTTTCGAGCTTGTCGCTGTTTTCCTCGATCAGGCGGCGCGCCAGCGCGTACTGCTGGTCGATGATGCGGCGGATCTCGGCGTCCACCTGCTGCATGGTCGCCTCGGAGATGTTCTTGTGCGTGGTTACCGAACGTCCGAGGAACACCTCGCCTTCGTTTTCGGCATACACCATCGTGCCCAGCGCCTCGGACATGCCCCATTGGGTGACCATCTTGCGTGCCATGTCGGTGGCGCGCTCGAAGTCGTTGGAGGCACCGGTGGTCATCTGGTGCATGAAAATTTCCTCGGCGATGCGGCCGCCGAACAGCACCGCGATGGTGGACAGGATGCGTTCCTTGTCCATGCTGTAACGGTCTTCGGCGGGCAGTTGCATGGTCAGGCCCAGCGCACGGCCGCGCGGGATGATAGTGACCTTGTGCACCGGATCGGTCTTGGGCAGCAGCCTGGCGACCACCGCGTGGCCGGACTCGTGGTAGGCGGTGTTGCGCCGCTCTTCCTCGGGCATCACCATCGAGCGGCGCTCCGCGCCCATCATGATCTTGTCCTTGGCGGACTCGAAATCGTCCATGTCGACGAAGCGCTTGTTGCGGCGCGCCGCAAACAGCGCGGCCTCGTTGACCAGGTTGGCGAGGTCGGCGCCGGACATGCCCGGCGTGCCGCGTGCCAGGATGTCGGCCTTGACGTCGGAGGCGACCGGCACCTTGCGCATGTGCACCATGAGGATCTGCTCGCGGCCGCGGATGTCCGGCAGCGGCACCACGACCTGGCGGTCGAAGCGCCCGGGGCGCAACAGCGCCGGGTCGAGCACGTCGGGGCGGTTGGTCGCGGCGATCACGATCACGCCGGAAGCGCCCTCGAAGCCGTCCATCTCCACCAGCAGCGCATTCAGGGTCTGCTCGCGCTCGTCGTTGCCGCCGCCGAGGCCTGCGCCGCGCTGGCGGCCGACTGCGTCGATTTCATCGATGAACACGATGCACGGGGAATGTTTCTTGGCCTGCTCGAACATGTCGCGCACGCGCGCCGCGCCCACGCCGACGAACATTTCCACGAAGTCGGAACCGGAGATCGAGAAGAAGGGCACTTTGGCTTCGCCGGCGATCGCTTTCGCCAGCAGCGTCTTGCCGGTGCCGGGGCTGCCGACCAGCAGCACGCCGCGCGGGATGCGTCCGCCGAGGTTCTGGAACTTGGACGGGTCGCGCAGGAAGTCCACCAGCTCGGACACTTCCTCCTTGGCCTCGTCGCAGCCCGCCACGTCGGCAAAGGTTACGCGCTCCTTGTTTTCGTCGAGCATGCGCGCGCGCGACTTGCCGAACGAAAATGCGCCGCCCTTGCCGCCGCCCTGCATCTGGCGCATGAAGAAGATCCACACGCCGATCAGCAGGATCATCGGGAACCACGACACGAAGATGTTCATCAGGAAGGAGGGCTCTTCTTCCGGCTTGGCCTCGATCTTCACGCCGTTCTTGAGCAGGTCGGAAACCATCCACAGGTCGCTGGGCGCATAACTGGTGATGCGGTTGCCGTCGGCGGTCGTCGCCTTCAGGGTGCGCCCCTCGATGGTCACCTTGGTGATATGCCCCTGCTTCACTTCCTCGAGGAATTGGGAATAGTCGAGCTGCGATGGTGAGGCCGGCTGCTGGCGGTTGTTGAATTGGTTGAAGACGGTCATCAGCACCACAGCGACGACCAGCCAGATTGCAATGCTTTTAAACATGTTGTTCAAGATAGCTCCTTAAGCGGCATACTGCGATTGCCAAGCTGGGTCATTAGACTACGTATTATACGATTACTCAAGCTTTCCGGTGGCCAGCAGATACAGCTCGCAGCTCCGGTCACGCGACGCCTTGGGCTTGCGCGTGGCCACCTTGGCGAAACGGCTGCGCATCAGCCGGTAGAAGTCCTCGAATCCCGCGCCCTGGAACACCTTGACGAGGAAACTGCCGCCCGGTTTCAGGTGTTCGAGTGCAAATTCCATCGCCAGTTCCGCAAGATGCATGGCGCGCGCCTGGTCGGCCGATGCGATGCCGGAAATGTTGGGCGACATGTCGGAAATCACCAGGTCGACCGGCCTGCCCTGCAACAGGC
>CAYNYH010000043.1:13602-17451 GCA_964401425.1 uncultured Gallionella sp.
GCCTTCCAGCTGCTGCAGCACGGCGTCGTCGCGGAAATCGCCCTGGATGAACTCCACTCCGGCCAGCGGATCGAGCGGCAGTAAATCCAGCGCGATGATCTTGCCGCTGCGCCCGACCTTGCCCGCCGCCACCTGTGACCAGCCGCCCGGCGTCGCGCCGAGGTCCACCACGACTATGCCGGGCTTGAGCAGGTGATCCCTGGCGTCGATCTCCAGCAGCTTGTAGGCGGCGCGCGAACGGCGGCCTTCCTTTTGCGCAAGCTGCACGAAAGGGTCGTTGATATGCTCGCGCATCCATTGTTTGCTGGTTTTGGATGGTTTCATTAATAAACCTTAAAAGCCTTTCACCACGAAGAGCTGATAGAACTACTAGCCATTCCCTAGGCGACCAAAGAACGGTCGCCAAGTGGCTGGTTAACGAAGAACCACGAAACTTCGTGTCCTTCGTGGTTAATGTCGTTTCTGGGTTAAAATCCGCGCCTCATTTCTGGAAGGCTCATCATGTTATCCCTTACTGTATCCGAACGCCTTGCCCTGAAGGGCCGCGCCCACGCCTTGAATCCGACGGTGATGATAGGCAATGCCGGGCTGACCGAAGCGGTGCTGAAGGAGATCGCGGCGAGCCTGAAGGTTCACGAGCTCATCAAAATCCGGGTCATGGCGGAACGGCCGCAGCGCGAAGCCATCCTAGCGGAAATCTGCGCCAAACTGAACGCCGCCCCGGTGCAGCATATCGGCAAGGTACTGGTGGTCTACCAGCCCAACCCCGAGGCGCAGTTGCCTGAAATCAGGAAAGCGCCGCGCCACAAGGGCAAGAAGCCGCTGACCAAAAAGCAGCTTGGAGCTCGCAGTTAGTAAAGTCAAAACCTGTTATCCGCAGATTACGCAGATTAAATAGATTCAAACCAAAAACCTTTTGTTGGGTTTTTATTTGTTTAATCTGCGTGAATCTGTGTAATCTGCGGACAAATTTGCCTTTTAGATGTACTGAACGTCTACTATTTCGTATTCCCTCACCCCGCCCGGCGCCTGCACTTCGGCGATGTCGCCGCTCATCTTGCCGATCAGCGCGCGCGCGATTGGCGAACTGATGGAAATCTTGCGCTCCCGGATGTTGGCCTCGTCGTCGCCGACGATCTGGTAGGTGACGACGTCGCCGTTGTTGACGTCTTCCAGCACCACGGTCGAGCCGAACACGCAACGCCCGCCGGCGCTGATGGTTTTCGGGTCGATGATCTGCGCGCTGCCCAGCTTGGACTCCAGCTCGGCGATGCGCCCTTCGATGAAGCCCTGGCGTTCCTTGGCGGCATCGTATTCGGCGTTTTCCGACAGGTCGCCCTGCGCGCGCGCCTCGGCGATCGCGGTGATCACTGACGGGCGTTCTACCGCCTTGAGGCGGTGCAGTTCCTGGCGCAGCAATTCTGCGCCGACGAGAGTCAATGGGATTTTACTCATGCCTGTGCTTCCTCATGTTTCGTTAAAGCAGACGCTGCTGCAGCGCCTGCAGGTCATACACCTGCAACTCGGCCAGATGCTGCATCCCCACGCAGGCGGCGCGTGCGCCGGCCAGCGTGGTGTAATAGGTTACCCGCCCCTGCAAAGCGGCATGGCGGATGGAATACGAATCGCGCATCGCGGAAGGCTTGCTGTCCACGGTGTTGACGATGAGGTTGACCTCGCCGTTCTTGATCATGTCCACGATATGCGGGCGGCCTTCCGCGACCTTGTTCACCACCGTCACTTCGACACCGGCATTCCTGATCACCGCCGCCGTACCGCGCGTCGCCAGGATGGTGAAGCCCAGTTGCACCAGTGAGCGGGCGATCTCCGCCGCACCCGGCTTGTCCGCCTCGCGCACGCTGAGGAATACCTTGCCGTCCTTCGGCAGCTTCACGCTTGCCGCGAGCTGCGACTTCACGAACGCCTCGGCGAAAGTTTCGCCGACGCCCATTACCTCGCCGGTGGATTTCATCTCCGGGCCGAGGATGGTGTCCACGCCGGGGAACTTGATGAAGGGGAACACCGCTTCCTTGACCGAATAGTACGGCGGGATAACCTCGCGGGTCACGCCCTGCTGCGCCAGCGTCTGGCCGGCCATGCAGCGTGCCGCGACCTTCGCCAGCGGCACGCCGGTCGCCTTGGAGACGAACGGTACCGTGCGCGAGGCGCGCGGGTTCACTTCCAGCACGTAGACGATGCCGCGCCCCATCTTGTCATTTTGAATCGCGAACTGCACGTTCATCAGGCCGACCACGTTGAGCGCCTTGGCCATGGCCACCGTCTGGCGGCGCAATTCGTCCTGCATTTCCTGCGTGAGGCTGAACGGCGGCAGGGAGCAGGCCGAGTCGCCGGAATGCACGCCGGCCTGTTCGATGTGTTCCATGATGCCGCCGATGATGACCTGCTTGCCGTCCGACACCGCATCCACGTCCACCTCGATCGCGTCGTTGAGGAAGCGGTCGAGCAGGATGGGCATGCGCTCTGGATAGGTCTTGGACATTTCCTCGGCATCGCGCATGTAGCGCTCCAGGTCGGCCTGCGCGTGGATGATTTCCATGGCGCGGCCGCCCAGCACGTAGGAGGGGCGCACCACCAGCGGATAGCCGATCTCCTCCGCGCCCGCCAGCGCATCGGCCACGTTGGTCGCGGTGCGGTTGGGCGGCTGTTTCAGGTTAAGCTGGTGCAGCATCTGCTGGAAGCGCGCGCGGTCTTCCGCGCAGTCGATCATGTCCGGCGTGGTGCCGATGATGGGCACGCCGTTCTTTTCCAGGCCGTGCGCCAATTTCAATGGGGTCTGCCCGCCGTACTGCACGATCACGCCGAGGGGCTTTTCCACCGCCACGATTTCCAGCACGTCCTCCAGCGTC
Organism: uncultured Gallionella sp.; assembly: GCA_964401425.1. GTDB lineage: Bacteria > Pseudomonadota > Gammaproteobacteria > Burkholderiales > Gallionellaceae > Gallionella. The sequence goes on from CAYNYH010000043.1 coordinate 16,470, forward strand.
AGCGGCTCGAAGTACAGGCGGTCCGAGGTGTCGTAGTCGGTCGAGACGGTCTCGGGGTTGCAGTTGACCATGATGGTCTCGTAGCCGTCTTCGCGCATCGCCAGCGCGGCATGCACGCAGCAGTAGTCGAACTCGATGCCCTGGCCGATGCGGTTCGGCCCGCCGCCCAGCACCATGATCTTTTTCTTGCCAGTCGGCTGCGATTCGCATTCCTCCTCGTAGGTGGAATACATGTACGCGGTGTTGGTCGCGAACTCGGCGGCGCAGGTGTCGACGCGCTTGAACACCGGGCGTACGCCGAGTGCATGGCGATAGGCGCGCAGCGCCGCCGCGTCGGTGTCCAGCAGCGCTGCGAGGCGCGCATCGGCGAAACCGCTGCGTTTCAGGGTGCGCAGTTCGTTGGCATTCAGGCTCTCCAGCGTGCGGCCGGACAGCGCCTGTTCCTGGCGGATGATATCTTCGATCTGCACCAGGAACCACGGGTCGATCTTGCTGATGCCGAACACTTCTTCCATGCTCATGCCGAGGCGGAAGGCATCGCCCACCGCCCAGATGCGCTCAGGGCCGGGATTGCCGAGTTCGGAGACGATGGCTTCGCGGTCGGTGTATTTGCTGTCCAGCCCGTGTACGCCGACCTCCAGGCCGCGCAGCGCTTTCTGGAACGATTCCTGGAAGGTGCGGCCGATCGCCATGACCTCGCCGACCGATTTCATCTGCGTGGTGAGGCGGTCGTTGGCCTGCGGGAATTTCTCGAAGGCAAATCTGGGGATTTTTGTGACCACGTAGTCGATGGTCGGCTCGAACGAGGCGGGGGTCGCGCCGCCGGTGATGTCGTTCTTCAGTTCGTCGAGCGTGTAGCCGACCGCCAGTTTCGCCGCGACCTTCGCAATCGGGAATCCGGTCGCCTTGGAGGCCAGCGCCGAGGAGCGCGATACGCGCGGGTTCATCTCGATCACCACCATGCGGCCGTTGTCCGGGTTGA
>CAYNYH010000044.1:0-17342 GCA_964401425.1 uncultured Gallionella sp.
GACCAAGCCGCTGACGCTCACCGTGAGCAACTTCCGCTGCGCCCCGCACCCGATGGCCAAGAAACCGGCCTGCGGCGCGGACATCAGCGCTACGCTGAAACGCTCCGAATTCGGCATGGCCAAATTCGTTCCGATGGTGAGCGACGAGGTAAGGATTTCATCGCCGGTGGAGGCGATCAAGGACTGACGTTTCACCATCCAAAAAAAGGCAGGCCGGAAGGCTTGCCTTTTTCATTTCCTCGAAATCCAAAGTTTGATTGCATTTCGGCGACGCTTGTCTGATCCGGGGCGCCGCTGAGCGGCGTGGCATGGTGATTCAAAATAAAATGCGAAGCTGACCCCTTTAATCCGCGGACGTCTCCGCCACGCTGAAACGCTCGGAATTCGGCATGTCCAAGTATGTCCCGATGGTGAGCGACGAGGTAAGGATTTCATCGCCGGTGGAGGCGATTAAGGATTGAAATATACGGTTAAATCAAAAAAGGCAGGCCGGAAGGCTTGCCTTTTTTATTTCCTCGAAATCCAAAGTTTGATGTTTCGGCGAGCTTGCCTGATCAGGAGCGCCGCTGAGCGGCGTGGCATGGTGATTCAAAATGAAATGCGAAGCCGATCCATTTCAATCCTAAAGGAAATCGACTCCGGTACCTTTGTCCGGTACCTTTGTCCCATGCCGCGCTGCACAATATGCTGCGGGACTCCGGCTAATTTAATGCGTGGGCGTCGTGGCATGGTTGCTCCAGAAATAATGCGAAGCTGACCCCTTTAATTCTTTAATTCGCTCCTTGGGGAATTCGTTATAACGTAACTAGTGAACTGTGGTGTGTGGATCAATACGTTTTGATACTTGCCCAATAGTTTCATCTTTCATTTCTTCCATCTTCATCGCGGATGTGACGTACTTCGCACCATCCGGCGGCGCATTGGCAATCAACAAATTGGTGTCATAAATCTCTTCGGGAATTTCGTTAAACGGGATACGTTGCCATTGATCTACCTCATAGCGGTATCCAATATAAAAAGGCATGGGTTTCCCATACTGACGAAACTCCCGTTCTGTAAATGGAATGCCCACCACGTATAGTTTTCCCTGATAAACATTCAGCACATGCGCTCCCAAATTTTCATGCCAAGTAATTTCCTTATTGCCAAATTCAGGTAATTTGAATGTCAGCCAGAACTCTCGAGGTATCTGATTCATGTCGATGCGCCGCTTCTGCGTCACCGTAATCACCCGCCCATCCAGCAGCTTCACTTCCTCCGCCCAAGAAATGATCTCGTCACCGCTGCACCCGCCCGCCAGCGGCACAACCGCCAACACTAAACCCAGCGTCATCCGCCTGAATAATCTTGAGAGATTTATCATGCTGCACTCCTTGCCAGAAAGGATTGAAAGACGCTATCGTTCGCCGGGGTTAAAGGGGTCGGGTTAAAGGGGTTAAAGGGGTCAGCTTCGCATTATGTTTTTGCATTCTCTATCTCCCATTCAAAACCCAAAGCCTGTTTGGGTTTTGCTACTCATCATCTGATCTGATACGCCTGCTGGCCTGCCCGGCCTTTTCCGTTCCCGCTGCACACTGGCTGCAACAGACATGAGTTCGCCGGACCGCCTGAAGGCTTCGGCTAACTTTCCCGAATCCCTCGCATTTCAAAGGCCTCAAAATAATCATCCGAATCGGGCCTCTTTAATTTCAGCTTTCGCCCCTATACTTGTTGCGACCGAACGCATTTTTTCTGCCGCCGCCCTCAGGCTGCTCATCTGCATCCTGGCGGCTTCAATCTTTTCTATATCGACCGGCTGCCCATCGGACAAAACCGAATTCGTCACCCGTTCTATCGCATTGGCAAATCGATCCAGTGCATTCGCCCGAGCAAGGTGATTTTCGGTTTCGGCCGCCACCGACTTCCATAGCGAATGGCTGAAGCCGTCTACCTGTTTCAGCAATTCGTCCACCAAGGCATTCCCACCAGCAAAACCGCGCGATACAGGCTCTTCATTGTGCTTTTCCATTTCGCATCTCCTGTTGGAAAATTAGGGTATTCCTCGATTTTCGACTCTCTCCGAAAAATTTTGCCGGAACAATTCTGATTCGATCCGGGAAGATATCGGGCGGGATGGACAGCGAGACAACCTGCCGGACGTTGTTTACGGCAGTGCGGTAAGCAGGATGAACTTCTGAAACTGACTGGACCAACATGATGCCCCTCTCGATAAACAGAGGGGCAGCCGGAAACCATCTTTGGCGGCCCCGCTATCATAGGTCTTACCCCTTAGATCGGAAACTTTGCGCCCCTGCCTTTCGACAGGTTTGCCTTTTTCACTGGCGCCGCCGGGAGAATCCGGCGGCTAATTATTCTGATTTAAGCGCAACCATAATTCAGGGGTGGGCATTAAACAATATGCCGAAATGTCTATATATTCCGGCCTAGCCATTCTGGTCAGATGCTTGAGAAACTCCCGCCGAAAGGCAGGTTTATTACCAGCCCGACTCCCTTTCCGGCGTCGCGGAGATTTTGTGGATGCTCAGGTCGGCGCCGTTGAATTCCTCTTCCGCGTCGAGGCGGATGCCGACCAGCTTCTTGATCACGCCATACACCGCGTAGCCGCCGGCGAAGGCGATTGCCACGCCGAGCAAGGTGCCGCACAACTGCGCCATGAAGCTGACCCCGCCGAGGCCGCCCAGCGCCTTGGCGCCGAAGATGCCCGCCGCGATGCCGCCCCATGCGCCGCACAGGCCGTGCAGCGCCCAGACGCCGAGCACGTCGTCGATCTTCCAGCGGTTCTGCGTCAGGGTGAACATCATTACGAACAACGCACCTGCAATACCGCCGGTCAGCAGTGCGCCGACCGGGTGCATCAGGTCGGAGCCCGCACAGATCGCCACCAGCCCGGCCAGCGGGCCGTTATGCACGAAGCCGGGATCGTTCTTGCCTGTCCACAGCGCGGCCAGTGTGCCTCCCACCATCGCCATCAGCGAATTGACCGCGACCAAGCCGCTGACCTTGCCGATCTCCTGCGCCGACATGACGTTGAAGCCGAACCAGCCCACCGTAAGTATCCAAGCACCGAGAGCGAGGAACGGGATGCTGGAGGGAGGATGCGCGGCGACGCGCCCTTCCTTGCTGTAGCGCCCGCGCCGCGCGCCGAGCAGCAGCACCGCCGCCAGCGCGATCCAGCCCCCTACCGCATGCACCACCACTGAGCCGGCGAAGTCGTGGAACGGTGCACCAAAGGTTGCAGTCAACCATTCCTGCATGCCGAAGCGGCCATTCCAGGCGATGCCCTCGAAGAGCGGATAGAGGAAACCGACCAGCATGAAGGTGGCGGCCAGTTGCGGATTGAAGCGCGCGCGCTCGGCGATGCCGCCGGAAACGATCGCGGGGATCGCGGCGGCGAAGGTGAGCAGGAAGAAGAATTTCACCAGATCGTAACCGCTCTTTTGCGCCAGTTGCTCCGCACCGCTGAAGAAATGTACGCCGTAGGCGATGCCGTAGCCGATGAAGAAGTACGCCAGGGTAGAAACTGCGAAGTCGGCCAGTATCTTGACCAGCGCGTTTACCTGGTTTTTCTTGCGCACCGTGCCGAGCTCAAGAAAGGCGAAGCCCGCATGCATCGCCAGCACCATGATCGCGCCGAGCAACAGAAACAGGACGTCACTGCCGGATTTCAGGTTTTCCATGCGTATCTCCTATGGTTTATGCCCCCGGAGATACGCAAGATGCGTTCCACAACGCCAACCAGCTGATAGTTAAAGGCAATCCCAGGAGGAGCAAAGCGAAAAGCGCTTTAGCAGGAAGAAGTTGGTGCGCTTTATCATGGGTGCGCTGGGATTTTGCACCGGTGCGGTGCGCAACTAGGAGGATGGACTAAAAAGCTGCCTTAAAAATTCGCGAGGAGGGATGGATGCAAGGCGCACGGAACGCAGAAACCGGAATGTACAAAAGGTACATGAGGATTTCGAGTACCGCGCAACGCCGCAGACGCCCTCCGCAGCAATTTTTTAGCGCCAGCCGCTGAGGTGCTTCTCCAGCCAGAACAGCCCGACGATGGTCTTGCTGTCGTTGATCTTGCCTTGCCGGATCCACTCTATCGCTTCGGCGAGCGACAGTTCGAACACTTCGAGGAATTCGCCGTCGTCGAGCTGGCGGCCCCGGTGGGTGAGGCCGCGCGCCAGGAAATACTCGATGTGCTCGTCGGAATAGCCGATGCACGGCCAAGTGGTGGCCAGGTGCGTCCACTCGCCGGCGGCATAGCCGGTTTCTTCAAGCAGTTCGCGCTGCGCAGTGCGCAGGATGTCCTCGCTGGGGTCGATCTTGCCCGCCGGGATTTCGATGAACTCGCGCTGCGGCGCATAGCGGTACTGGCGCTCCATCACCAGCTTGCCGTTGTCGAGCAGTGCCAGTACGGCGACCGCGCCGGGATGGGCGATGAATTCGCGGGTATGCACCTGGCCATCCGGCAGGCGCGCATGGTCCTTGTGCACCTTGAGCAGGCTGCCGTCATACATCAAGGCCGTATCCAGGCGGGTTTCCTTCAAATCCACGGCGATTCCTTGCTCAATAAAAGCCGCTGCAAGCGGATTTATTTTCCGAATTTCCAGCCGATCGCACCCGAGTCCTCGGAGAAAATCCGCGTCTTGCTGCTATCCACTTTTTGCAGGAGAGCCCGGATGTCTGCGCCCGACTTGCCGTTGAATACGTCCGCGCCGTGGGCGGTTTTCATCGTTTGTCCCACAGTGTGGCCGGTGATTTTGTCGATGACACAGGAGATGTCCTCCCGCATCGCGTCACGCTCGCGCATGACGCTGGCGAGTTCTTCTTCGGCTTCCTTGCTCGAGAAATCGTATGCGCCGATCTCCGCATTGAGCTTCGCCAGCTGGTTGGCCGCCTTGGCATGCCTTTCCGCCAGTTTGCGCCAGTTGCCGGCCTGTTCCGCCGTGAGCTTGATTGCGCCGCTCCTGATCCTCTCGTACAGCGCCAGGTATTTTGCGAACTCCGGCTCCGCTTTCAGCGCATCGATCTCCGCTGCCCTGGCCTTGCGCCCCTCCTGCTCATCGGCAATTTTCTTTTTCAGGTTTGCAATGCACTGTTCGGATGCCGACAGGTCGGGAATCAGCACCGTCACCAGGGTCTCGATGCCCCGGCGTTCGTCAGCGGAGGCGATCTTGATCTTCTCGGCCGCAATCGTGCACCCCTCGATGACATCGGCGTACACTTCATCGGCGATGATTTCACAGTTCACCGCATGTTCGATGCGGACAATTTTGCCGACGATCGTACTGTGCTCGCCGTAATGGACAGTCACCTCCCCGTCGCGGGCCCGAACTACGGCGCGCGAAATGCGCTTGCACAGCGTAATGTTGCCGCCCGATGACTCCGCGCGGCCACCGGCCAGGTTACCCTCGATGCGGATATTGCCGCCTTGCGAAATCACGTTGCCGAACACATCGGAAAGGAAAGTCATGTGCTTTCCTTTCACCCCGCGGCCTTCCTGCACCTCGCCATGCTCGATGAACTCGTCCACACCCAGTTCCAGGTCACCAGTCGTCTTTGCGCTGATGCCTCCCTTGGTCTCGATTTTCTCGGTGACTGAAATGCTGTTCGACTGCTCGTCGTGCATGATGAAACCATCCAGCACCGACACGATATATTCGCCATCGTCCGCCTGTTCCACGGCAGTCCCTGCCGATGCCAGCTCATGCAAGTCCACATCTTTAGGCATCTTCGGTTCGATGACCTCGCCGGTCACCTTGTAACCCGGCTTGCCCAGTGCCCTCGGGATTTTCTTGAGCAGACGCTTCCCTTTGGCGACCTGCGGGAAACGATTCTTGAATGACTTCAGATCAGCCTTGCCGTCCCGCAGAATCCTGGGGGAATTATCCTGGCGCAAACCGGAAAACACCTCCATGATTTCGGCATCGCGCCCCTGCGTGGGTTCGATATGCCGGGCGATCGTCATGCGGCCGGACTTACCGCCTGCGATGGCCTCGCGCACGATATCCGCATCGATACCGAACTTCACTCCCTTCAGCCACATATCGGCGACAAACTCGTCGAAATCCAGCTTTGCCGGTACTTGCCTGGTTTTGCTCAACTGCCCGATAACCGGACGAACGCCGTCCTCACCCGGCTTTCCATAAACCGGCTCTTCATAGGCCTCCTCGATACTGACCGGCTCGAAAACATATTCGGCACGTTTCCCTCCTTCGAGCAACTTCACCGAACGGTAGGGCTCCTGGCGTTGCGGTACGAACCGGGCAATTTTCGTGGCGATTTTCGCCTCGGCGCACTTGCCCTGCATCGCCGCCAGCCAGTCGGCGTCATAAAGCAGCTTGAGGAAAGCGGCATAGTCCAGGTCAAAAAACCGCATCCCTCCGGTAAACAGGCGATCTACGAATAGCTCAAAGCCGCCTGACGCATACAGGCGCGGCAGGTCGACAATTACTCCCTCTTGTCGCACGGAGACAAAACCGGGAAGCGCCCAATCTTCTTGCTGAGTTTCAGAAGGGCTGCCCGGCAAATCGTTCAAAGTCATTTCGTAGTCTTAGTTTTGCAAATCATCGGTGAATATATCAGTTTTTCTTCATCGCCTGCATCGCGGCGGCAGCCAGAGGGGTGCATTTTGCCACGTAATGCGTACGCACAAGCAAAAACTCCCGCACGGGCGGGAGTTTGACGCAACAACATGATACGCACTAATGCAGCAGCAGCGACTGCTGCACCGACACGGCGCATACCGACATCAGCGTGCCGGGCAACAGGCCGAGCAGCAACACGCCCAGGCCGTTCACGCTCATCAGCAGCGCGGTATCCGAGCCGACTGAAATCGGCGCGTGGCTTTCCGGCGCGTCGAAGTACATCAGCTTGACGATGCGCAGGTAGTAGAACGCGCCGATCAGCGAGAACAGCACCGCGACCACGGCCAGCCAGATGTGCCCCGCCTGCACCACGGCGTTCAGCACCGAGAATTTGGCGTAGAAGCCGACCGTGGGCGGCACGCCGGCCATGGAAAACATCAGCAGCAGCATCAGGAAGGCAAGCCACGGGCTGCGCTGGTTGAGCCCCTTGAAATCGTTGAGGGTGTCGGCCTCGAAGCCTTCACGCGACAGCAGCATGATCATGCCGAACGCGCCGAGCGACATCAGCACGTACACCACGGCATAGAACATCGACGAGCCGTAGCCCTCGATGCCGCCGCTCAGCAGGCCGAGCAGCAGGAAGCCCATGTGCGCGATGGTCGAGTAGGCGAACATGCGCTTGAGGTTGGTCTGCGCAATTGCGGTGATGTTGCCGATGGCCATCGAGGCGACGGCGAGGATGACCAGCATGCCCGACCAGTGCTGTACCAGCGGCTGCAGGCCCTCGACCAGGATGCGCGTAACGAAGGCGAATGCGGCGAGCTTGGGTGCCGAGCCGATCAGCATGGTCATCGCGGTTGGCGCACCGTGGTACACGTCCGGCACCCACATGTGGAACGGCACCACGCCGAGCTTGAAGGCCAGGCCGGAGACCACGAACACCAGGCCGAACACCAGCAGGCTCTTGTCCGCAGCGCCCGACTGGATCGCCTTGGCCACCGCGCCCAGTTCCAGCGAGCCGGTCGCGCCGTACAGCATGGACATGCCGTACAGCAGCAGGCCGGAAGCCAGCGCGCCGAGGATGAAGTACTTCATCGCGGCTTCGGTGGCAACGGCGGAATCGCGCTGCAACGCGACCATCGCGTACAGGCTCAGGGAGAGCACTTCCAGGCCGAGATACAGGGTGAGGAAATGGTTGGCGGAGATCATCACCATCATGCCGAGCGTGGCGAACAGGGCCAGCACCATGAATTCGCCGCTGAACAGGCCGCGCACGGTGAGGTACTGGCGCGAATACACCAGCATCATCGACACTGCGAGATAGGTCAGCAGCTTCAGCACGTCGGCCATCAGGTCGTCCACGAACATGTTATGGAAGGCATACACCACCCCATGCTCATGCGCGCCGACGGTGATCAGCGAGCAGCCCAGCAGGGTGAGCTGCACCAGCATGTAGGTGACCTGCCTCTCGCTTTGCTTGATCAGCAGATCCGCGATCAGGATCACGCACGCCATGACCAGCAGGAAGATTTCCGCTCCGGCCGGCATCAAATTCGTCATCAAATCCATATTCACCTCAAGTCAACTGCTTACAACGGCAGCTTGGAACGCGCCACGTGCACCAGCAGGTCGTTCACCGATACATGCATGATTTCGCTGAACGGCAGGGGATACAGCCCCATGCCCAGCACGGTAATCGCGAGGATCGCAAAAATCGCCTTCTCGCGCAGGCTCAGATCGGTCAGCTCGGCGACATGCGGATTGGCCACCGCGCCGAAGATCACGCGCTTGTACATCCACAGCGTGTAGGCCGCACCAAAGACCAGCGTGGTCGCAGCGGCGAAGGCATACCAGAAGTTCGCCTTGACCGCGCCGAGGATCACCATGAATTCGCCGACGAAGCCGCTGGTGCCTGGCAGGCCGCTGTTGGCCATCGCAAACAGCATGAAGAAGGCGGCGAACACCGGCATGGTGTTGGCCACGCCGCCGTAATCGGCGATGTTGCGCGAATGCATGCGGTCATACAGCACGCCGATGCACAGGAACAGCGCGCCGGACACGAAGCCGTGCGAGATCATCTGCAGCAGCGCGCCTTCCATACCGTAGGCGTTGAAGATAAAAAAGCCCAGCGTGACGAAGCCCATGTGCGAGATCGAGGAGTACGCCACCAGCTTCTTCATGTCGCTCTGGGTCAGCGCCACCAGGCCGATGTACACCACCGCGATCAGCGACAGCGCGATCATCGCGCCGGCCAGCTGGTGGCTCGCGTCCGGCACGATCGGCATGGAGAAGCGCAGGAAACCGTAGGCGCCCACCTTCAGCATGATCGCCGCCAGGATCACCGAGCCGCCGGTCGGCGCCTCGACGTGCGCGTCCGGCAACCAGGTATGCACCGGGAACATCGGCACCTTCACCGCGAAGGCGAAGAAGAACGCGATGAAGATCAGGATCTGCGCGGTCATCGGGATCGCGACCTTGTGGAAGTCTAGGATCGCGAAGCTGCCGCCGGACTGGTTGTACAGGTAGATCAGCGCGACCAGCATCAGCAGCGAGCCGAGCAGGGTATAGAGGAAGAACTTGACCGCCGCGTACACGCGGTTCTGCCCGCCCCATACGCCGATGATGAGGAACATCGGGATCAGCATCGCTTCCCAGAACACGTAGAACAGGATGGAATCGAGCGCGGCGAACACGCCGATCATGATGCCGGACATGATCAGGAAGGACGCCATATATTGCGCGACGCGCTTCTCGATCACCTGCCAGCCGGCCAGCACCACGAGAGGAGTGAAGAACGCGGTCAGCAGGATGAACAGCACCGAGATGCCGTCCACGCCGAGGTGGTAATGGATGTTGAAGCGCGCGATCCAGTCGTGCAGCTCGACGAACTGCATCTCCGAAGTGTCGCGCACAAAGCCGGTATAGAGCGGAATCGTCACCAGGAAGCCGAGCACCGAGCCGACCAGCGCGAGGATGCGCGCCAGCGGAGCATTCTTGTCGCCGCCGGTGGCCAGCACCAGGATGCCGAAGACGATCGGCAGCCAGATTGCAACGCTAATTACGGGTAATCCGAAAATCATGCTGTTTTTCCTTTATTGTAGGTCGGGCTTTAGCCCGACGCTGCTCCCTCATGTCGGGCCATAGCCCGACCTACAACCATTAAAACCAGTCCCTCACAGTCAGCAGCACGAACACGCCGATGATCATGGAAAACGCATAGTGGTAGATGTAACCGGACTGGAGATGGCGCACCACGCCCGAGAACATCCCGACCAGCTTCGCCGAGCCGTTCACTAACCAGCCGTCAATCACCGTCACGTCGCCGAACTTCCACAGGAAACCGCTCGCGCCGCGCGCGCCGCCGGCAAAGAACCAGTCGTTGAAACGGTCGAAGTAGTACTTGTTGTCCAGCAGCGTGTAGATGAACTGGAAGCGCTTCTGGATCGCCGCGGGAATGTCGGGGCGCTTCAGGTAGAAGAACGCCGCACTCGCCACGCCGGCAATCGCCAGCCACAGCGGCAGGGTAGTCAGCGAATGCAGCGCCATCGCAAGCGCGCCGTGGAATTCCTGCTGCATCTCGTGCATCGCGTGATGATGCCCGGAAATGAAGATCGCATCGCCGAAATAGCCGCCGTACAGCATCGGCTCGATGGCAATGTAGCCGATCAGCACGGACGGAATGGCCAGCAGGATCAGCGGCAGCGTCACCACCCAGGGCGTCTCGTGCGGATTGCCATGATGGTGCGCATGGCCGTCGTCTTCCTTGCCGCCTTCGTGGTCGTGCGTCGGTTTGGGGTGATGGAAGCGCTCCTTGCCGTGGAACACCAGGAAGTACATGCGGAACGAATAGAACGCCGTGACGAATACCCCGGCCACCACGGCGAAGTAGGCAAAACCGGAGCCGGGCAGATTCGACAGCGCGACCGCCTCGATGATGCTGTCCTTGGAATAGAAGCCGGAGAAGAACGGCGTACCGATCAGCGCCAGCGAGCCGATCAGCGAAGTGACCCAGGTGATCGGCATGTATTTCCTCAGGCCGCCCATGTTGCGGATGTCCTGATCATGGTGCATCGCGATGATCACGGAACCGGCGGCGAGGAACAGCAGCGCCTTGAAGAACGCATGGGTCATCAGGTGGAAGATCGCCACCGAGTAGGCCGAGGCGCCGAGCGCCACGGTCATGTAGCCGAGCTGCGACAACGTGGAATAGGCCACCACGCGCTTGATGTCGTTCTGGATGATGCCGAGGAAGCCCATGAAAAGCGCGGTGATCGCGCCGATCACCATGACAAACGACAGCGCCGTTTCCGACAGCTCATACAGCGGCGACATGCGCGCCACCATGAAGATACCGGCGGTCACCATGGTCGCGGCGTGGATCAGCGCGGAGATCGGCGTCGGGCCTTCCATCGCGTCCGGCAGCCAGACATGCAGCGGAAACTGCGCCGACTTGCCCATCGCGCCGATGAACAGCAGGATGCAGATCGCAGTCATCATGTTCCACGACACGCCGGGGATCGGCGCGATGTCCCTGGCGTGGCTCGCGGCATTGGCGAACACCGCGGCATAGTCCAATGTGCCGAATACCATCACCACCAGCCCGATGCCGAGCAGGAAGCCGAAGTCGCCGACACGGTTCACCAGGAAGGCCTTGAGGTTGGCGTAGATTGCCGTTTCCTTCTTGTACCAGAAGCCGATCAGCAGGTAGGAAACGAGGCCCACCGCCTCCCAGCCGAAGAACAGCTGCATGAAGTTGTTGGCCATCACCAGCATCAGCATGGAGAAGGTGAACAGCGAGATGTAGCTGAAGAAGCGCTGGTAGCCGTCGTCGTCTTCCATGTAGCCGATGGTGTAGATGTGCACCATCAGCGACACAAAGGTCACCACCAGCATCATCGTGGCGGTGAGCTTGTCGATCAGGAAGCCGACCTGGAAGCTGGTGTCGCCGGAAGTCAGCCAGGTGTAGACCGGGCCGTTGAAGTTATTGCCCGCCAGCACATCGTTGAAGACAGCAACCGAAGCAAAAAAGGAAACCACCATCATCAGGATGGTGACACGGTGCGACCAGGCGCGATCCATGCACTTGCCGAACAGCCCGGCAAAGATTGCCCCGGCCAGCGGCGCCAGGGGAACCAGCAGATACAGATTTTGCATACTCATGCCCATTACCCTTTCAGGCTGTCTAGATCGTCAACGTTGATGGTGTTCAGGTTGCGGAACAGCACCACCAGGATCGCCAGGCCGATGGCGGCCTCGGCCGCGGCCACGGTCAGGATGAAGAACACGAAGACCTGCCCGGCGGTATCGTTCAGGTAATGCGAGAACGCCACGAAATTGGTATTCACCGCGAGCAGCATCATCTCGATCGCCATCAGCAGCACGATCAGGTTCTTGCGGTTGAGGAAGATGCCGACCACGCCGATCGCAAACAGCACGGCACTGAGCACCAGATAATGGGAAAGGGTCAACATGTTGTTCTTCTCGCTCCCTGGAATTAGTTTGCCGCCGGATCTTTACGCTCGGCCGGCATGGACACGACGCGCAGACGATCCGCCTTCTTCACCGCCAGCTGCTCGGCGATCACCTGCGACTTGGCATCCTTGCGGCGGCGCAGGGTCAGCGCAATCGCCGCCACCATCGCCACCAGCAGCAACACTGCGGCAATCTCGAACGGATACACGTAGTCGGTATAGATCAGCCGGCCCAGCTCCTTGGTGTTGCTGTAATCGGCCGCATGCTTGACGGCCGTCTTGCCGGCCGAAGCTTCGGTGGAACCCAGCACCCAGATCATCTCGAACGCCATCAGGCCGGCCAACACCGCGCCGAACGGCAGCCAGCGCCAGAGGTCCTGGCGCAGTTGAACCAGGTTGATGTCCAGCATCATCACCACGAACAGGAACAGCACCATCACCGCGCCGACGTACACCAGCACCAGCGTGATGGCGAGGAACTCCGCCTCCAGCAGCAGCCAGATGCCCGCGGAAGCAATGAACGCCAGCACCAGGAACAGTACGGCATGCACCGGGTTGCGTGCAGTGATCACGCGCAACCCCGCGAACACGGTCAGCGCCGCAAACACATAAAACACGATGGTCTCGAAATTCATCTGGCTGTCCTCTTATCGGTACTTGGCATCCGCCGCGCGATCCTTGGCGATCTGCTCTTCGTATTTGTCGCCGTTCGCCAGCAGCATGGCCTTGGTGTAATACAGGTCGCCGGGCTTCTCGCCGTGGTACTCGAACACGCGGGTTTCGACGATCGCATCCACCGGGCAGGATTCCTCGCAGAAGCCGCAGAAGATGCACTTGTACAGGTCGATGTCGTACTGCGTGGTGCGGCGCGTGCCGTCCTCGCGCTCCGCCACCTCGATCTTGATCGCCATGGCCGGGCACACCGCCTCACACAGCTTGCAGCCGATGCAGCGCTCCTCGCCGTTGGCATAGCGGCGCTGCGCATGCAGGCCACGGAAGCGGAAGCCCTGCGGAGTCTTCTCTTCCGGGTACTGCACGGTGATCTTGCGCGCGAAGAAGTAGCGCCCGGTCAGCGCCAAGCCCTTGACCAGCTCGTACAGCAGGAATGTCTTGAAGAAGTTTGCTATTTTTTCCATTTTTATCCCCTCCGCTTACCAGACCCACAGCGGGGTTTGCATCCACGCGGCAACCACCACCACCCAGACGATGGTGAGCGGGATGAATATTTTCCAGCCCAGCCGCATCAACTGGTCATAGCGGTAGCGCGGGAAGGTCGCGCGGAACCACAGGAACAGGAACAGGAAGAAGGAAACCTTGGCCAGCAGCCAGATGAAGCTGTCCGGCAGGAACGGCACCGGCGACAGCCAGCCGCCGAGGAACATGATCGAGGTCAGGAAAGCGATCAGGATCATGTTGGCGTATTCGGCGAGGAAGAACATCGCAAACGCCATGCCGGAATATTCCACGTGGAAGCCCGCGACGATCTCCGACTCGCCTTCGGCCATGTCGAACGGCGCGCGGTTGGTCTCGGCCACGCCGGAGATGAAGTACACCAGGAACATCGGGAACAGCGGGATCCAGTACCAGTTCAGCATGCCGAGGCTGCCCTGCTGCCCCTTGACGATGTCGCCGAGGTTCATGCTCTGCGAAGCCAGCAGCACGCACACCAGCGCGAAGCCCATCGCGATCTCGTACGACACGATCTGCGCGGCGGAACGCACCGCGCCGAGGAAGGCGTACTTGGAGTTGGACGCCCAGCCGGCGATGATGATGCCGTACACCGCGAGCGAGGTCATCGCCAGGATGTAGAGCAAGCCCGCATTGAGGTTGGACACCACCATCCCGTCGCCGAACGGCATCACCGCCCAGGCCGCGAGCGACGGCGCGAGGCCGAGGATGGGCGCCGCGATGAACAGGAACTTGTTCGAGTTGGTCGGGATGACGATTTCCTTGAACCGCAGCCCGCCGCCGTCGGCGAGCGGCTGGATCAGGCCGTAGGGGCCGACGCGGTTCGGGCCGATGCGGATCTGCATGTAGCCGATGACCTTGCGTTCCGCCAGCGTCAGGTAGGCGACCGTCAGCATGATCGGCACCGTGATGACCATGATTTTCACTATGGTCCAGACCGGCAGCCATGCCGGCCCGAGCAGTTCCTGCCCGAGCTGTTGCAAAGTTTGCAGCAATTCCATCATGCGCGCTCCACAGTAATCGTTCCAAACATCGCGCCCAGTTCCGCCGTTTCCGGATGGCCCGCCGCCACACGCGCGCAGCCGGCAGGCAGGGCGTCATCCGCCCCCACCGCCAGACGCACCGTTGCCCTGCCCTGGCTCACCTTCACGGCATCGCCGGATTTCGCGCCCAGTTTCTGCAACTCGCTGCCGTGCATCAATACGCAGGGGGTTGCGGCATCGCGGGTCTTCTGCAGCGAGGCGGCGCGGCGCACCAGCGCATCGGCCGCGTAGATCGGCACATCGGCAATGCGCTGCATGCCCTGCGCCTTGGCGCTGCCGGCGTTCTGCAGCGCGAGATCCAGATGGTTGTTCAGCCTGCCGCCGATTTCCTGGGTGCCGAGCGCCTCGTCGCGCACCGCTTCGCTGGTGTCGTAATCGAAGCCCTGCACTTCAAGCAGGTTGCCCAGGACGCGCAGCACCTTCCAGCCGGGGCGCGCATCGCCGAGCGGCTTGACCGTGCCCTTGAAGCTCTGAACGCGGCCCTCGGTGCTGACAAAGGTGCCGGAGGTTTCGGTAAACGGCGCGATCGGCAGCAGTACGTCGGCGTAATCGGTTGCATGGTGCTTGTATGCGGACAGGGCCACCACCAGATCGGCGGCGTACATCGCGGCCATTGCCTCTTGCGAGTCATGCATGTCCAGCTCCGGCTCGACATTCAGCAGGAGGTACGCCTTGCGCGGCGATGCCACCATCTGCGCGGCATTCATGCCCTGCTTGCTGCCACCGAACGGCACCGCTCCGGCGAGATAGCCGCCGACGCTGTTGGCCGCCTCGCCGAGGAAACCGAATTTCGCGCCGCACAGCGCGGCGATCCGCTCCGCCAGCACGGCAAGCTGCGCCGCCTGTGGGTGCTGTTGCGCGAAATTGCCGAGCAGCACCGCGGCGCGCTCGCCGCTCGCGAGGCTCCTGGCAATGACCGCGGCCTCGTTGCCGACCGTGACGTTCTCGACACCTTGCGCAGTAGTCTGTTTTTCAGCTGCGAGCGCTTTCAATACCTGCGCCAGCATGTTCGCCAGATCGCCCGGTGCAACGATGGCCTTGTTGGCGACCGGCATCAGCAGGTCGTCATCGCTCGAGTGAACGATGCTGGCCTGTGCGCCTTTTTTGACCGCTTGGCGCACGCGCTGCGCGAGCAGCGGATGATCCTTGCGCAGGAAGCTGCCGACGATCAGGAAACGATCGCGGGTGTTGATGTCGGCGACCGGCATGCCCAGCCACGGCGCGCCGGCCTGCTTGCCGTCCGCGCTGAAGTCGGACTGGCGCAGGCGGAAATCCACGTTGCCGCTGCCCAGGCCGCGCGTGAGTTTCTGCAGCAGATAGAGTTCTTCCAGCGTGCTGTGCGGTGTCGCCAGCGCGCCGATCTGGTCCGCTCCGGCGCCGCAGGCGATCTGGTGCAGGCCTCGCGCCACGTATTCCAGCGCAACCTGCCATTCGACCTCGACCCACTTGCCGTCCTGCTTGAGCATCGGCCTGGTCAGGCGTTCCGGCGCATTCAGCCCTTCGTAGCTGAAGCGGTCCTTGTCGGAAATCCAGCATTCGTTGACGGCTTCGTTTTCGATCGGCAGGACGCGCATCACCTTGTGGTTCTTCACCTGCACCGCGAGGTTGGAGCCCAGGCCGTCATGCGGGCTGACCGACTTGCGCCGCGACAGCTCCCAGCTGCGCGCGGTGTAGCGGAACGGCTTGCTGGTCAGCGCGCCGACCGGGCACAGGTCGATCATGTTGCCGGACAGTTCGGAATCCACCGAGCTGTCCACGAAGCTCATGATCTCGGAATGCTCACCACGGAACGCCATGCCCAGCTCCATCATGCCGCCGATTTCCTGCCCGAAGCGCACGCAGCGCGTGCACTGAATGCAGCGGCTCATTTCCTTGGTGGAGATCAGCGCGCCGACGTCCTTGTGCATCACGATGCGTTTTTCTTCGCTGTAGCGCGATGCCGTCGGGCCATAGCCCATCGCCACGTCCTGCAACTGGCACTCACCGCCCTGGTCGCAAATCGGGCAATCCAGCGGATGGTTGATCAGCAGGAATTCCATCACGCCCTTTTGCGCCTTGACCGCCACCTCGGAATGGGTCTTGACCTTCATGCCGTCGGTGGCCGGCGTCGCGCACGCGGGCAGCGGCTTGGGCGCCTTTTCCACCTCGACCAGGCACATGCGGCAGTTGGCCGCGATGGACAGTTTCTTGTGGTAGCAGAAGTGCGGGATATGAACGCCCGCCTTGCGCGCCGCATCCATCACGGTGGAGCCGCGCTCGGTTTCAACCAGCTTGCCGTCAATTTCGATGTTGATCATTGCTCACCCGATCCGTCAGCCTTACACCAAGCAGCGCTTGTGTTCGATGTGATATTCAAATTCGCTGCGGAAATGCCTGAGCATCCCCTGCACCGGCCAAACCGCCGCCTCGCCGAGGGCACAGATAGTGCGTCCGGCAATGTTTTCCCCCACGCTCAGCAGCAAATCCAGGTCTTCCTTGCGCCCCTCGCCATGCTCGATGCGATGCACGACGCGATACAGCCAGCCGGTGCCTTCGCGGCACGGCGTGCATTGCCCGCAGGATTCCTCGTAATAGAAATAGGAGAGGCGCTCCAGCGCGCGTACCATGCAGGTCGTCTCGTCCATCACGATCACCGCGCCGCTGCCGAGTCCGGAACCCGCCTTGACGAGGGAATCGTAGTCCATGGTCAGGCCCATCATGATCTCGGCGGGCAGCACCGGCATCGACGAGCCGCCCGGGATCACCGCCTTGAGCGTGTGACCGTTGCGCACCCCGCCCGCCATTTTCAGCAGCTCGCTGAACGGCGTACCCATCGGCACCTCGAAGTTGCCGGGATTGTTCACATGGCCGGATACGGAAAACAGCTTGGTGCCGCCGTTGTTGGGCTTGCCCAGTTCCAGGAATTTCTGCCCGCCGTGATTGATGATGTAGGGAATGCTGGCGAAGGTTTCGGTGTTGTTGATGGTGGTCGGCTTGCCGTACAGGCCGAAAGTCGCGGGGAAAGGCGGCTTGTAGCGCGGCTGGCCTTTCTTGCCCTCGAGGGATTCCAGCAGGGCGGTTTCTTC
>CAYNYH010000045.1:0-9262 GCA_964401425.1 uncultured Gallionella sp.
AGGAAAAGCCGGAAGATTTTGTCATCGCCACCGGCGTGCAATACAGCGTGCGCGATTTCGTGAACGCGGCGGCTGGGGAACTCGGCATGGACATCACCTGGCGCGGCGAAGGCGTGGCAGAGAAGGGCTTTGACGCATCCGGCAAATGCATCGTCGCCGTCGACCCGCGCTACTTCCGCCCCACCGAGGTGGAGACACTGCTGGGCGACGCCAGCAAGGCCAAAAACAAGCTCGGCTGGACACCAAAGATTACATTTGATGAGCTGGTGAGCGAGATGGTGCGTGAAGACCTCAAGGGGGCAGAGCGTGATGAGCTGGTGAAGAAGCATGGTTATACGGTCTTCAGCCAACACGGATAAATCGTCGTCAGAACATGCGCAAGACTCGGATATTACTGACGGGCGGCCATGGCATGGTGGGCAGGAACCTGCTCGAACACCCAGCCATAGGCGAATTTGAAATTCTTGTTCCGCGCAGCGACGAACTGGACTTGTGCGATTTCCCTGCTGTCCGGGATTATCTGCGTGAACACCTGCCGGATATGGTGATCCATGCGGCAGGCAAGGTGGGCGGCATCCAGGCCAACATTCGCGAACCGGTAAGCTTCCTGATGGACAACCTGGACATGGGGCGCAACATCGTCTTGGCAGCCCGCCAAACAGGAGTTAAAAAACTACTGAATCTGGGCAGTTCCTGCATGTACCCGCGCAACAGCATGGATCCGCTACGCGAAGAAATGGTGCTCAAGGGTGAGCTGGAGCCGACGAACGAGGGTTATGCACTGGCCAAGGTGGTAACTGCGCGGCTTTGTGAATACATCATGCGCGAGGATGCCGGCTGCCAATACAAAACCCTCATCCCCTGCAATATTTATGGGCGCCATGACAAGTTTGACCCCGCGCATTCACACCTGGTCCCTGCCATCATCCACAAAATCCACCAAGCCCAGCAAAGCGGACAGGATGTTGTCGAGATATGGGGCGATGGGACCGCGCGGCGCGAATTCATGTATGCGGGCGACCTGGCGGATGCGATGATGTGCGCGATAAAAAATTTCGACACGCTCCCCGCATCGATGAATGTCGGGCTTGGACGCGACTACACCATTGACGAATACTACCAGGCAGCCGCCGATGTAATGGAATACCGGGGAAGCTTCGTGCATGACACGAGCAAACCGGTCGGCATGGCGCGCAAGCTGGTCAGCACGGAGCGTCAGGTAGCATGGGGTTGGTCGGCAAGTACCGGCCTACACGACGGCATGAAGAAAACATATGAATTCTATTTGAAGGAATACCGGCAATGAGTTTCAGGTTCCCCTTAGCCACCTCCTCGTGGGGCAAAGAAGAAGCCGAGGCAATGCAGCGGGTCATTGCCTCCGGCATGTACACCATGGGACCGAATGTACAGGCATTTGAACGTGACTTTGCCCAATACGCCGGCAGCCGGCATTGCGTGATGGTGAACTCAGGGTCATCGGCCAACCTGCTGATGGTGGCTGCGCTGTTCTACACCAGAAACCCCGGGCTGAAATTACAGCGCGGCGACGAAGTCATCGTACCGGCCGTATCCTGGAGCACGACCTACTACCCGCTGCATCAATACGGTTTGAAGATCAAGTTCGTCGATATCGATCTGCATACCCTGAATTACGACGTGGATCAGCTGGAAAAGGCCGTTTCCGATAAAACCAGGGTGATCATGGCAGTCAATTTGCTGGGTAACCCGAATGATTTTTCCCGCATCCGGCAAATCATCGCCGACCGCAGCATCGTTCTGATCGAGGACAACTGCGAATCCATGGGCGCCAGCTACCAAGGCAAGAAAACCGGCACCTTCGGCGTGATGGGCAGCTTCAGCACCTTCTTCAGCCACCATATTTCCACGATGGAAGGCGGCCTTATCGTCACCGATGATGAAGAGCTGTATCACATCCTGCTGTCGCTGCGCGCCCATGGCTGGACGCGGAACCTGCCCAAATATAACCATGTATGCGGCGAAAAAAGCGATGACCCTTTCGAGGAGTCCTGGAGATTCGTGCTGCCGGGTTACAACGTGCGCCCGCTCGAACTGGAAGGTGCCATTGGCGTTGAACAGGTCAAGCGCCTGCCTGCAATGGTGGAAGAGCGGCGCAAAAACGGGAAGCTTTTGCAAGCTAGACTAGAAGAGCATCCAGACTTATTGATTCAGGAAGAGATAGGTGAGAGTAGCTGGTTCGGTTTCAGCCTGGTGATTCGCCCCGGCAGCCGATGGACGCGCAAGATGTTGACGGCAAGACTCAACGATCTGGGTTTCGAATGCCGCCCCATCGTCGCAGGCAATTTTGCCAAGAATGAAGTAGTGAAATACTTCGATTCGGAAATATTCGGCACATTGAAGAACGCGGAGCACATCGACAAAAACGGCATTTTTGTCGGGAATCACCACTATCCGATACCGGAAGCCATCGCCGAACTTGCCAAGCTGTGAGCGGAAGATACGGCAAAACATTAGACAAAATGGGCAATACCGATAAGAGGTTGGGAAACTGCACTTTCAGGCCTCGATGTGTTACATCGAACATGCCCAAGGATCCCGATGTTTCCAATCGCGACTGTTACAGCTAATCCGTATCCCAGCAGGCTATCTGCGGCGGCTGCCGAACGCTACTAACCATTACTCTGCAGCTGCTGCATCATCTGCTCCGCCTGCCGTACATACCCGCCGCCGAAAAGATTGGCATGATTGAGGATGTGGTACAGGTTGTACAACTCCTTGCGCACCGCATAGCCCGCATCCAGCGAATACGCCGCGCGATAGGCGGCATGGAGATCGGCGGGGTAGCCGCCGAACAGCTCGGTCATCGCGAGGTCGCATTCGCGGTCGCCGTAGTAGGGCGCGGGGTCGAAGATCACCGGCGTGCCGTCCGCGAGGAAGGCGTGGTTGCCGCCCCACAGGTCGCCGTGCAGCAGCGCGGGTTGCGGGGTGTAGCCGGCGAAGAAGGCGGGCAGTGCGTCCAGCAGCTTCTCGCCGAGGGTTTGCAGCCTGCCGCCATGGCCGTTCTGCGCCGCGAGCTTTAACTGAAAACCGAGGCGCCGCTCGCACCAGAATTTTATCCAGTCGTCTTGCCAGCCGTTCGGCTGCGGTGTCGTGCCGATGAAGTTGTCCTGCGCGAAGCCAAAGCAAGATGAGATGCGGGAGTGCAAGGTGTCTACCCTCTCCCCAACCCTGATGGAACTACTAGCCATTCGATTAAGCCCGCAAGCGGGCAAGTCGCTGGTTATCTCCCTGCAAGTGAGAGGGGGCGGGGTGCAGCGATGCAGTGCGGCGAGTTGTTCGCCGAGCAATTTCGCGTCGCCTTGTGAATGTAACTCCAGGTATTCCAGCACGAGAAAACTGTGCGCGCCCGCCACTCCATGCGCGATGGGACGCGGCACGCGGAGGGTTTGCGTCGCGGCGATGGTGTCGAGGCCGGTTGCTTCCGCGGCAAACATCGGGTGATGGTGTGCGTCGTTGAGCTTGACGAAGAATTGCCGTCCGTCCTGCCCACAAATCCGCCAAGTCTGGTTGATGTAGCCGCCGCCGGTTGCCGCATGGCTGATGAGCCGGAAGGGTTGCCGCGTCGCCGAGGCGATGGCGGCCGAGATGGCCGGCCAATCCGTCATCAGGGCTTGGGAGGTTCTTTCGGGGTGTCTTTGGTCGGTTCCTTCGGCGTTTCGGCCGCGGTCTCATGCTCGACACGCGTCTCGCCCCGCTTGCGCAACACACGCACGCGGTCGCCGACCTTGAATTCGTCCGGCTTGCCGGGCTGCATCACGTAGGTGCTCTTGCCTTCCTCGTTGTCCAGCTTCACCCAGATTTCAAGGCCGGGCCGGGTGGCGATGCCGGACTGATGGCCGAGCGTGCCGCCGAGTACGGTGCCCAGGATCGATCCGACCGCCGAGCCGCGTCCTCCGCCGGAGCTGGCTCCACCGACCTGCCCGAAGACGCTGCCGAGGGTGGCGCCGCCGCCGGAGCTGGCGTCCAGTTCGATCGGCGTGACGCTTTCGACCACGCCGCGCTTGATGGTGGCGACATTGTTGGCGTCGCCATTGCCGCCGACGCCGCCCTGCCGGTCGCTGGCGCATCCGGCCAGCAGCAGGGCAATGATGAGCGGAAGGATACGCATGATTTACAGCGGCACGTCGAAGCCGAAGTGCTGTTTGAACTGCGCCTTCAGTTCGTCGCGGCCCGGGGCGTGGTTCTGTCCGCCGCGGCTGGCGATCTTGATGGTGCCGAGCAGCGAGGCCAGCCGTCCAGTGGTCTCCCAGTCCCAGCCCTGCTGGATGCCGTGCAGCAGGCCGGCGCGATACGCGTCGCCGCATCCGGTCGGGTCGAGCAACGCGGTCGGCTTGGCGCAGGGGATGATGATCTCCTTGCCATTGGCGTAAATGGTCGAGCCTTCGCCACCGCGGGTCATGATGAAGGCGCGCGTCATTTTGGCGAGATCCTCGATTTTTTTGCCGGTCTTGTCCTGCAGCAGTTGCGCCTCGTAGTCGTTCACCGTTACGTAGTCGGCCTGCTCGACGAAGCGCAGCAGTTCATCCTTGCCGAACATCGGCATGCCCTGGCCCGGATCGAATATCCACGGGATGCCCGCGTCGCGGAATTCGCGCGCGTGCTGCAGCATGCCCTCGCGCCCGTCCGGCGAGACGATGCCGAGGCTGACGTTTTCCGCATCGCCGACATGGTTGCGTTCGGAGAAACTCATCGCGCCGGGATGGAAGGCGGTGATCTGGTTGTCGTCCAGGTCGGTGGTGATGAACGCCTGGCCGGTGTAGCTGTCCCGCACATGGCGGATATGCGCCTGCGACAGGCCGAGCTTTTCCAGGCGCGCCGCATAGGGGTCGAAGTCGTCGCCCACCGTCGCCATGATCAGCGGCTTGCCGCCGAGCAGCTTCAGGTTGTAGGCGATGTTGCCCGCGCAGCCGCCGAACTCGCGGCGCATCTCCGGCACGAGAAAGGCGACGTTCAGGATGTGGATCTTCTCGGGCAGGATGTGTTTCTTGAATTGGTCCTGGAACACCATGATGGTGTCATAGGCCATCGAACCGCAAATCAGCGTGTGCATCGCAAAACCCTAAGGCGAATTGAGAGGCGCAAATTGTATCACTGGAGCGATAGTTGTTTGCTGCGGCGAACGGCATGATAGGGCATAATCCCGCCACAAAAAATTCAGGGGTAGCACCATGCCGTTGCCGATATTCCGCACCAAGCCGATCAACACCGATGACACCGTCTGCGACACCGGGCTGAAGCGCTGCCTGAGCGCCTTCGATCTCACCCTGCTCGGCGTCGGCGCGATCATCGGCACCGGCATCTTCGTGCTGACCGGCATCGCCGCGGCCAACCAGGCCGGCCCCGCCGTGGTGCTGTCCTTTATCATCTCCGGTTTCGCCTGCGCCTTCGCCGCGCTGGCCTACGCGGAGCTGGCCGCCGCCGTGGGCGGCTGCGGCAGCGCCTACGGCTACAGCTACGTTGCCTTCGGCGAGATCGTCGCTTGGGTGATCGGCTGGATCCTGCTGCTGGAATACAGCGTGTCGGTGGCCGCGGTCGCCAACGGCTGGTCGGGCTATTTCAACAACGCGCTTTCCGCGATGGGTATGAGCCTGCCGGAGGCGCTCACCAAGTCGCCGGAGCTCGGCGGCATCATCAATCTGCCTGCGGCCGCGATCATCCTGATCCTGATGGGGCTGCTCATCGTCGGCGTGAGGCAGAGCGCGCAGCTCAACACCGCGATGGTGTTCGTCAAGGTGTCGGCCATCGCCATCTTCGTCAGCATCGCCGCGTTCAACGTCGATCCGGCCAACTGGCACCCGTTCATGCCCTACGGCTGGTTCAACACCCTGCCTGACGGCAAGACCACCGGCGTGCTCGCGGGCGCCTCGCTGGTGTTCTTCGCCTATGTCGGCTTCGATGCCGTCTCGACGGCGGCGGAGGAAGCCAAAAATCCGCAGCGCGACCTGCCCGTGGGCATCATCGCCTCGCTGGCGTTCTGCACCGTGATCTACATCGTTGTGTCCGGCCTGCTGACCGGCATCGTGCCCTACACCAGTCTCGGTGTCTCCTCGCCGGTCGCGCACGCGCTGCAGCAGCTCGGCTACAACTGGGCCTCGGCGCTGGTCGCCACCGGCGTCATCGCGGGACTGACCACGGTGATGCTGGTGCTGTACTACGCGCTGACCCGCATCATCCTCTCGATGTCGCGCGACGGACTGATGTCGCCGTTCCTGTCCAAGGTCGACCCCGAAAGGAAGACCCCGGTGCGCATCATCGTCATCACCGGCATCATCATGTCGCTGGCCGCCGGGATGTTCCCGCTCGGCGCATTGGCGGAGCTTGTCAACATCGGCACGCTGGCCGCCTTCGTGCTGGTCTGCCTCGGCGTCATCGTGCTGCGCCTGCGCCATCCGAACCTGCCGCGCCCGTTCAAAAACCCGTTCGGCCATCTGTTTCCGGTGCTCGGCATGATCTCCTGCGCCGCCCTGATGGCCTTCCTGCCCGCGCAGACCTGGCTGCGCTTCATCGTCTGGCTGACCCTCGGCGTGATCATCTATTTCACCTATTCCATGCGCCACAGTAAGCTCGCGGTGCGCGACTGAAGGGTTATTGCCTGCGCCTCAGCCACGCTTTCTCGATTTCCACCGCTACGAACAGCACCACGCCAAATAGCAGGATGCGCCACCATGCCACGGCATCGATGGCGGCGGTGCCGAACAATTGCTGGAACAAGGGGACATAGGTGAACAGCCCCTGCAGCACCACCACGACGAGTATCGAGATCAGCACCGGGCGCGATGCGGTGAAGCCGCGCACGCTGTGGGACGGCGCGAGCAGGAAGCGGCAGTTGAACAGGTAGAAAATTTCGCCCATCACGATCGCATTCACCGCCATGGTGCGCGCCGCCGCGATGCTCTCGCCGCGCGCCTGCTCCCAGAGGAAGAAGCCGAGCGCGCCGGTCACCATCAGGCAGGACACGAGAAACACGCGCCATAACAGGAAGGCATTGAGCAGCGGTTCCGCCGGGTCGCGCGGCGGGCGGCGCATCACGCCTGCCTCGGCGGATTCGAAGGCCAGTGCCAGCGACAGCGTGATGGCGGTGACCATGTTCACCCACAGGATCTGCACCGGCGTGATCGGCAAGGTCAGGCCGAGGAAGATCGCCGCGACAATGACCATTGCCTCGCCGCCATTAGTCGGCAGGACGAACACGAGGGATTTTTTCAGGTTGTCGTAGACGGTGCGCCCCTCTTCCACCGCGGCGGCGATCGAGGCGAAGTTGTCGTCGGCCAGCACCATCTCGGCTGCCTCCTTGGCCGCCTCGGTCCCCTTGCGCCCCATCGCCACGCCGACATCGGCGCGTTTCAGCGCGGGCGCGTCATTCACGCCGTCGCCGGTCATCGCTACTACCTCGCCGTTGGCCTGCAGCGCCTCTACCAGCGCGAGTTTGTGTTCCGGGCTGGCGCGGGCAAAGATGTCGGCTTTGGCTACCGCAACGCGCAATGCAGCCATGTCCATCTGCTCGATTTCCGCGCCGGTCAGCGCGCCGTCCGCCGTGAGGCCGAAGCGCGCGCCGATGGCACACGCGGTGTCGAGATGGTCGCCGGTGATCATCTTCACCCGGATGCCGGCTTCGCGGCAGCGTGCCACGGCGCGGATCGCCTCCTCGCGCGGCGGGTCGGCGATGGCAAAGATACCGAGCAGCGCAAAGCCCCGCCGCACGTCGGCAAAACTCAGGCCGCGCTGCTCGCCTGCCGTGGGGCGCATCGCCACTGCGAGCAGGCGGAAGCCCTGTTGCGCCGCGTCCTGCATCGCCTGCTGCCACCATGCGTGATGCAGCGGCCGGTCCTCGCCGTCGGCGCGTTCGGCAGCACACACTTCCATGACCCGTTCCGGCGCGCCCTTGAGGAAGATGAAGCCGCGCCCTTCGAGGTCGTGGTGCAGCGTGGCCATGAAACGGTGCTGCGATTCGAACGGGATGAGATCGGTGCGGTGCAGTGCATCGCGTTCGAATGCCAG
The DNA here is from genome assembly GCA_964401425.1 of uncultured Gallionella sp. Classification (GTDB taxonomy): domain Bacteria; phylum Pseudomonadota; class Gammaproteobacteria; order Burkholderiales; family Gallionellaceae; genus Gallionella. Next base: position 8,038 of record CAYNYH010000045.1, read on the forward strand.
GTCAAGGCCGGTTTTCATCGCCAGTGTAAGCAGCGCACCTTCAGTGGGGTCGCCCCCCAGCATCCATTCGCCGCCGGCGTGGTGCAGTTCCGCGTCGTTGCACAGCAGCGCGGCGCGTCCCAGTTCGGCCAGCTCGGGGTAGTCATCGACGAACACTTCGCGTCCGGCGAGGGAAAATCCGCCGCGCGGCCCATAGCCGCTGCCGCCGACTTCGAATATCCGCCCGGCGGTGATGAGGCGCTGCACGGTCATCTCGTTCCGGGTGAGCGTACCGGTCTTGTCCGAGCAGATCACCGTCACCGAGCCGAGCGTCTCCACCGCAGGCAGCCGCCGGATGATGGCGTTGCGTTTCGCCATACGTTGTACGCCGATGGCCAGCACGATGGTCATGATCGCGGGCAGCCCTTCCGGGATCGCGGCGACCGCCAGACCGACTGCGGCGAAGAACATCTCCGGCCAGTTGTAGCCGCGTACCCACACGCCGAAGGAAAAGGTCAGCGCGGCCAGCAGCAGGATGACGGCGGTCAGTTGCCGGCCGAAGCGCGCTATCTGGCGCAGCAGCGGGGTTTCCAGGCTGGCTACTGCGGCGATCATTCCGCTGATGCGGCCGATCTCGGTCGCCGCACCGGTGGCGACCACCACGCCGCGCGCCTGCCCATATACCACCAGTGTGCCGGAGTAAGCCATGCAGCCGCGGTCGCCGGTCACGGCGGACGCTGCCACTGCCGCAGTGCTTTTTTCCACCGGCTCGGATTCGCCGGTCAGCGCTGCTTCCTCGACGCGCAACTGGCGCGTCTCGATGAGGCGCAGATCGGCGGGCACCTTGTCGCCGGAGGCCAGCAGCACGATGTCGCCGGCCACCACCTGTTCCGCCGGGATTTCGCGCCGCCGTTCGTCGCGCAGCACCGTGGCGTTCGGCGACAGCATGTTGCGGATGGCGTCCAGCGCGCGTTCCGCCTTGCCCTCCTGGATTACCCCGATGATGGCGTTGATCAGCACCACGCCGGCGATCACGCCGCAGTCCACCCAGTGGTCGAGCAGCGCGGTGATCAGCGCGGAGGCCAGCAGCACATAGATGAGCACGTTGTTGAACTGGCGTGCGAAGCGCACCAGCAGGCTGTCGCGCGGCGCGGCAGGCAGGCGGTTCGGGCCGTATTGCTGCAGGCGGCGCGTTGCTTCGTGCGTAGTCAGTCCGGCATGATCTGCCGCCAGCGCGCGCAATACT
>CAYNYH010000045.1:9272-16786 GCA_964401425.1 uncultured Gallionella sp.
CCGGCAGGCTGTGCCAATCGGAGGAGTGTTCGGAGTGCTTGATGGGGTCGATGGACTCGTTCATTTCCACCCTCAAGAACGACGCGATAAACAGCTTAAATGGCGGTGCGCCTGACTATCCGCCTTGCTGTTCCTGTAGCCGCGCTACAGGAGATTGCGCCTAATGGCTGATGCGGGTTACACCGTTGCCGGTCAGTACGCGCACCCTTTCGCCGGGCTGGAATTTCTCATCCCCCGCCTGGGTCACCGCGATCAGCTTGCCGTCATCGAATTTGACGGTAATTTCCGTAGCGGTCTGGCGGGTCGCGCCTTCTTCGATGGCAGAGCCCAGCACGCCTCCGGCCACCGTACCCAGCACGGCACCCGTCGCGCTGCCCTTGCCGGCGCCGGCATTGCTGCCTCCAATGCCTCCCACTATCGCTCCCGCTGTCATGCCGACTCCCGACTTGGTGCCCTCGATCTGTACCGCGCGCGAGCTTTCGACGGTGGCCATGCGCACATCCTCGACCTGCCGCGCCTGGTCGCGGGTGTAAGTCGAGCCGGACAGGCCGGAAGCGCAGCCTGCGAGGGCGGCGGCAACCAGCATCAGGGCAGCCATCTCTCTGAGGTTAAGCATGAGTATTCCTTTCATTGGGGTAATGCGCTTTCGGCCGGGCGAATTGCCGAACCCTGCGGCAGTATATGAAATCCGGCTTGAATTAAACAGCGGGACTCCAGGCCAGGTCGAGTTCGCGCGCGGCCTTCACGTCGTCGAGGCGGCGCACCGGCATGGTGTGCGGCGCGCCCTTCACCAGTTCCGGCGTGGCCTGGGCCTCGTCGCGGATTTCCTTGAGTGCGGCGACGAAGGCGTCCAGCGTCTCCTTCGATTCGGTCTCGGTCGGCTCGATCAGCAGGCATTCCGGCACCAGCATCGGGAAGTAGGTGGTGGGCGGATGGAAGCCCTTGTCCAGCAGGCGCTTCGCCACGTCCATCGCGGAGATGCCGGTGGCGTCCTTGAGTGGCTTCATCGACACGATGAACTCGTGGCTCGCGCGACGCTGCGGGAAGGCGACGGTGAAGCCCGCCTTGCTCAGCTCCGCCATCAGGTAGTTGGCGTTGAGCGTGGCAAATTCCGCGACGCGGTGCATGCCTTCCGCGCCGAGCATGCGCGCGTACACATAGGCGCGCAGCAGGATGCCGATGTTGCCGGTGAAGGCGGACAGGTGGCCGATGGATTGCGGCAGGTCTTTTTCGGTGAGATAGCGGTAGGCGTCGCCTTCCTTGGCGACTACCGGCAGCGGCAGGAAGGGCAGCAAACGCTGTGCCACGCCCACCGCGCCCGCACCCGGCCCGCCGCCGCCGTGCGGCGTGGAGAAGGTCTTGTGCAAATTCATGTGGATCACGTCGAAGCCCATGTCGCCGGGCTTGACCTTGCCGAGGATCGCGTTGAGGTTCGCGCCGTCGTAATACAGCAGGCCGCCCGCATCGTGGATGATCTTCTGGATGTCGGCGATGCGTTTTTCGAATACGCCGAGCGTGGACGGATTGGTCAGCATCAGCCCGGCGGTCTGCGGGCCGACGGCGGCGCGCAGCGCGTCGAGGTCGACGTCGCCGTTCGCGTCAGTCGGAATCTCCTTCACGGTGTAGCCGCACATCACGGCGGTCGCCGGGTTGGTGCCGTGCGCCGCGTCCGGCACGATGATTTCGCTGCGTGTCTTGTCGCCGCGCGCGTCGTGATAGGCGCGGATCATCGCGATGCCCGCGAATTCGCCCTGCGCGCCGGCCATCGGCATCAGCGAAACACCCGCCATGCCGGTGACGTCTTTCAATATTTCCTGCAGGTCATACAGGCAGGCCAGCACGCCCTGCCCGGTGGCTTCCGGTGCGAGCGGATGGCGCGCGAGGAAGTTCGGCAGCATGGCCAGCGTGTTGCAGGCGCGCGGGTTGTATTTCATGGTGCAGGAGCCGAGCGGATAGAAGTGCGTGTCGATGGAAAAATTCTTCTGCGATAGCCCCGTGTAGTGGCGCACCACGTCCATCTCCGAGGCTTCCGGCAGCAGCGGTTTATCCTGGCGCAGCAGCGCGGTCGGAATACCGCTGGCTGTGGCGGCGTGATGGGGAGTCTGTGCCGCGTTGCGGCGGCCGGGATGGGAGCGTTCAAAAATTAACATTAATACAACCTCGGTTTTGTAGGTTGGGTTAGCGGCTCTGCCGCGTAACCCAACGGTGTTTTAATCATGTGTTGGGTTACGCCCCTCGGCCTGATGCAATGACTAGCCATTCGACTAGGCTGCCAAAAGACGCCAGCCAAGTCGATGGTTATAACCCAACCTACGCAGTGATTTCTTTCAAATGGCCTTCAGTGCCGCCAGCGCCGCATCGTAATTCGGTTCGTTCTTGATCTCGCTGACCAGCTCCGTGTAGCGCACCACGTTGTTGCCATCCAGCACGATCACCGCGCGCGTGGCCAGTCCGACCAGCACGCCGCTGGCGATTTCCACGCCGTAGTTGCGCAGGAACTCGCGGCCGCGCATCAGCGACAGGTTGACCACGTTGCTCAGGCCTTCGCTGGCGCAGAAACGCGACTGGGCGAACGGCAGGTCGGCGGAGATGGTGATTACCACGGCATTGTCCAGCGTGCTTGCAACCTGGTTGAAGCGCCGTTCGGAGGCCGCGCAGGTTGCCGTGTCCAGGCTCGGCACGATGTTCAGCACCTTGCGCTTGTTGCCGAAGCTGGCCAGCGTGATGTCCTGCAGATCCTTGTTCACCAGCGAAAATTCCGCTGCAGTTTGTCCTGCCTTGGGGAAGTTGCCGTTCAGTTGCACGGGGTTGCCGCCGAGTGTCGTACTGTGTGCCATGTCGTTCTCCTTGGTGAAGTTAGTGAAGTGCGTGGCGTAACGCCGCCACATAGCGTTGCAGATCCTCATTGGTCTTGGTTTCGGTGGCGCACACCAGGATCGCGTTGCCCAGTTGTGGGTAGTGCGGTTTCAGGTCGAAGCCGCCCGAGATGCCCTGACCGGCCATGCTCGCCAGCACTTTGGCGGAAGAGTCGGGCAAATGCAATACCACCTCGTGGAAATGCGGTGCGCTGAACAGGCGCTTCACGCCGGGAATGCCGCTGGCCTGTACCGCGAGCGCCTGCGTGTTGGCGTGTGACGCCGCGGCGACGCGGCGCAGCCCGTCGCTGCCCAGCAATGCCATGTGGATGGTCGCCGCGGTGACCATCAGCCCCTGGTTGGAGCAGATGTTGGAGGTCGCCTTGGCGCGGCGGATATGCTGCTCGCGCGCCTGCAGCGTCAGCGTGAAGCCTGGCTTGCCGTCGAGATCGACGGTGCGGCCGATGATGCGCCCCGGCATCTGGCGCACCAGCGCCTGCTTGCAGCACATGAAGCCGAAGTACGGCCCGCCGCTGGACAGCGGCGCGCCGAGCGGCTGGCCGTCGCCGACCGCGATGTCCGCGCCTTTTTCAGCCCACTGTCCGGGAGCCTTCAATAAAGACAGCGTGAGCGGGTTCACCAGCGCGATGGCCAGCGCACCCTGCGCATGCGCCCAGGCAGTCAGCGCATCGACGTCTTCCAGTGCGCCGAAGAAGTTCGGCTGCGGGATGACCAGCGCGGCGATGTCGCCGCCGGCATGCTGCTGCAAGGCCTTGAGGTCGGTGGTGCCGGTTGCGATGTCGAACGGTATTTCTACCAGTTCGATGTTCTGCAATCTGACGATGCTGCGCGCCACGCTGCGGTACAGCGGGCTGACGGTCGCGGGCAGCAGCACGCGGCGCGAGGACTTGTGCGAACGCACCGCCATCAGGATTGCCTCGGCCAAACCGGACGCGCCGTCGTACAGGCTGGCGTTGGACGCGTCCATGCCGGTCAGCGACGCGATCATGGTCTGGTATTCGTACAGCGTCTGCAGCGTGCCCTGGCTGGCCTCGGCCTGGTAGGGCGTGTAGGCGGTGTAGTACTCGCCGCGCGTGGCGATCTCCCAGACCGCTGCGGGGATATGATGTTCGTAGGCGCCCGCGCCGATGAAGTTGAGCGGTTGATTGTCCTGCGCGGCGCGCTCCTGCATCAGGCGCGCGACCTGCATCTCGTTCAGCCCGTCGCCGATGGCGGTCAGCTTGCCGCTTTTCAGCGCGGCGGGGATTTCATCGAACAGTGCGTCGATGTTCTTCGCGCCGATGCTCGCGAGCATCGCGGCAATGTCTTGCTCGGTGTGGGGGATGAAGGGCATTTATCTATCCTCGGTACAAATTGCTAAAACGTTGAGTGGCCGTCGCGAGCGGTCGGGATGCAAGGCGCCGCGCAGCGAATGACGAAACATACCGTGCTGGTAGGCGAGGAGTGAGCGAGCACGCAACGCCGCAGCCCGACTGCGCAGCAGGTCAATCAGCGTTTTAGTGGGCTTCGCTGTCCACGACGGCCTGGTACGCCCCCGCATCCATCAGCGCCGCGACGTCGGCCGCATTGTCCGGCTTCATCCTGAACATCCACGCCCCATACGCGTCGGCGTTGATTTTCTCGGGGGCGCTGTCCAGCTCGCTGTTCACCGCGACTACTTCGCCCGAGACCGGCGCGTATACGTCGGCGGCGGCCTTGACCGACTCCACGACCGCGCATTCTTCCTTGGCCTTGAGCTTGCGGCCGACCGCCGGGTTTTCGACGAACACCATGTCGCCCAGCAGTTCCTGCGCGTGCTGGGTGATGCCGATGCTGATGGTGCCGTCGGCTTCGGTCCTGACCCATTCGTGGGAGGCGGTGTATTTCAGGTTGCTCGGATTGCTCATGCTGTTCTCCAATGGTTAATCGATAATCTCGTAGGGTGGGCAACTCGTTGCCCACCAATTTCCGCGTGGGCACATTGTGCCCGCCCTACAATCCTTACGGCTATAAACAGCTTTTGCCGTTACGCGCGAACGGATATTTCACCACCTTCGCCGCGAGCATTTTATCGCGAATCGCGACCTGTACTTCGTCGCCGACCTGCACCTCCTTCGGCACGCGCGCCAGCGCGATCGACTGGTTCAGGGTCGGCGAGAAGCTGCCGCTGGTGATCTCGCCTTCGCCGTGCGCGGTGTGCACCTTCTGGTGGCCGCGCAGCACGCCGCGATCCAGCAGCACCAGCCCGACCAGCTTGCGGGTTGGCGGGTTGGCGAGCAATGCGGCCTTGCCGATGAAGTCGCGTTCGCTCTTGAGGTCCACCGTCCACGCGAGGCCGGACTCCAGCGGATTCACGCTCTCATCCATGTCCTGCCCGTAGAGGTTCATGCCGGCTTCTAGGCGCAGGGTGTCGCGCGCGCCCAGGCCGCAGGGCTCGACACCCTTGTCCGACAGCGACTTCCAGAAATACGGCGCGGCGATGGAGGGTAGCACCACTTCGAAGCCGTCCTCGCCGGTGTAGCCGGTGCGCGCGATGAACATCGTGCCGAGCACGACGGCGCTGAAGGGCGCGAGTTTTTCGGTCAGCTGCTGGCTGCCGGGCATCGCAGTCCAGAGTTTTTCCCTGGCGTTCGGGCCCTGGATCGCGATGATCGAGAGCTCGGGATGGTCGGCGATGTCCAGCGGCGGTTTTTCCGTCCCTTCCTCATCCTGTTCTTTCCAGATGAGCTTTGCCGCCTCTTCCTGGCTCATGTCGCCGAACAGATAGGCATTCGGCACTCTCTTGATTTCTTCCTCTGGAGGCGCAACTTCCGCCGAAACTTCGCCTTCCGCATCGCCTTCGCCCTTTGCGTAGCATTCGGGATGCGCCTTCGCGTGCTCGGCGGCCTGCTTCCTCATCCACGCGATGTCCTTGTCGGCGGTGCCCGCATTCACCACGATGCGGAACCACTGCTCTTCCATGAAATACACGATCAGGTCGTCGATGACCCCGCCGTTTTCCAGCAGCATGCAGGAATACAGCGCCTTGCCCGGCGTGGCGAGCTTGTCCACGTTGTTCGCCAGCAGGTAGCGCAGGAAGTCGCGCACGCCCTTGCCCTTGATGTCCACCACGCGCATGTGCGATACGTCGAACATGCCGCAGTCGTTGCGCACCTGGTGGTGCTCGTCGATTTGCGAACCGTAGTTCACCGGCATATCCCAGCCGCCGAAATCGACCATTTTTGCGCCCATCGCGCGGTGTGCTTCATTTAACGGGGTTTGTTTTAATGTCATATTCGCTTTCTGCAAATGAAAAAGGCGTAGCGCAGTTGCGCTACGCCCCATCTGTCCTCGGTACCTGAGAGATTGCGGTAATGCCTCTAATAACCTACTGCGCGAATTGACTGCTGCGTTGCGCGGTACTCGAAATCCTCATGTACTGTGTGTACATTCCGGTTTCTGCGTTCCGTGCGCCTTGCATTCAAATCGCTCGCTACGGTTCTTAGAGGCATTAAATCGCGTGCCCCTTCGGTGGCTGCAAATGCAGCGCTCTCCAGATTCGCCTGTCCCCATGGTTCCTTGTGCCTGAGCGGTTGCGGGTGTTGCGCCTTCGGCGGTGTCACAGTCCGTGTAACGGTGCTGGGCGACACGCTCTCCCATGGGTCTGAACGGCAGGGCGAATTATGCCGGAAAGGAGGGGGGGCTGACAAATAGCCTATCGGTGAATTGTCCCGCCGCTCACCCGCTCGATCCCCGCGAGGTCGCGCGCCGAAAACACCTCGGTATATCCTTCACGGAGCAGCAGTTCGCGCACCCGTGCGGCCTGGTCGTAGCCATGCTCGAAGAGCAGCCGGCCGCCGGGATTGAGGTGCTGCTTCGCGCCCGCGACGATGCGGCGGATATCGTCCAGCCCGTCCGCGCCGGAAGCCAGCGCGGCGCGCGGCTCGAAGCGCAGGTCGCCCTGCGCGAGATGCGCGTCGTTCTCGGCGATGTAGGGCGGGTTGGAGACGATCAGGTCGAAGCGTTCGCCCGCCAGTGCGGAGAACCAGTCGCTTTGTAATAAACGCACGTTAGCGATGTTCAACCGCCGCGCATTCTCCCGCGCCACCTCCAGTGCCTCCGGCGATGCATCCACCGCCGTCACCTCGATATCCGGCCGCGCATGGGCGATGGAGAGCGCGATCGCCCCGCTGCCGGCGCCGAGATCGAGTACGCGGAACGCGTCGCGCAGCGGGATGCGCTGCAGCGCCAGCTCGACCAGCAGTTCGGTATCGGGGCGCGGGATCAGCGTCGCGGGCGTGACGTTGAAGTTCAGCCCGAAGAATTCGCGCTCGCCGAGGATATAGGCCAGCGGCTCGCCCGCGAGGCGGCGCTGCAACAGCGCGCGGTAGGCAGCAGTCTGCGCCTCGTCAAGCACCTGCTCGGGATGCGCCAGCAGATGCGCGCGCGATACACCCAGCACCTGCTGCAACAGCATCTGAATCTCGATGCGCGCTGTGCCGGAATCCAGTCCGAGCGTTGATTCCAGCGCGGCTTTATCGCGAGTCAGGAGAGATTGGAGGGTGTAGGGCATGGCCTGTACGGCCTAGATTTCTTCCGCCATCGCGGCGAGCTGTTCGGCCTGATGCTCGGCCATCAGCGCGCCGGGCGGCAGCCCCCGGGCGCGCGCATGCCCGTGGT
>CAYNYH010000045.1:16796-17286 GCA_964401425.1 uncultured Gallionella sp.
GTGCCGACAAGGCTCTTGCGTTCGGCGGCGATCGTGCTGTGCGCTTCCTGCTCCTGCCTGTCCTTGATGCGCGCGGCGAGCACGCGCATTGCCTGCGCCTTGTTCTGGTGCTGCGAGCGGCCGTCCTGGCACTCGACCACCGTCCCGGTCGGGAGGTGGGTGATGCGCACCGCAGAGTCGGTCTTGTTGATGTGCTGGCCGCCCGCGCCCGAGGCGCGGAAGGTGTCGATGCGCAGCTCGGCGGGATTGAGCACCACGTCGTCGACCTCGTCCGCTTCAGGCAGGATGGCGACGGTGCAGGCCGAGGTGTGCACGCGGCCCTGCGTCTCTGTGGCGGGCACGCGCTGCACGCGGTGCGCGCCGGACTCGAACTTGAGCACCGAGTACGCGCCTTGGCCGACGATGCGTACGATGACTTCCTTGTAGCCGCCGACCTCGCCGGGGCTCTCCGAGATGACCTCGACCTGCCAGCGTTTGCGCTCGGCGAAGC
>CAYNYH010000046.1:0-17243 GCA_964401425.1 uncultured Gallionella sp.
CTGCGCCCCACCGTGTCCGTGCCGCCCTCCCAAGAATTACCGCGAAATTTTCCAGGCGCTGAAAGAGATTATTCCCGAACCGGAATGTACACAGAAGTACATGAGGATTTCGACAACGCAGTTGCGGTGCAGGCTAACCTCCGCAGGGCGGAGGTTAAACGCAGTGGCCGTAGCCAATACCGCGCAACGCCGCAGACGCCCTCAGCAGCAATTTTTAAGGCAGCTTCTAGAAAAGAGCCATCTGCCCCGCCCGTAACGGCGGTCTAAAGCTGCGGGTATCGAGCGGCGTATCGTCGAGGCTGAAACCCAACCGCTCGCACGCGATCCGGAAGCGCTGTGCCAGCAGCTCGGAGAACTGGTCGCCGTAACGCAGGTAGCTGCCCAGGCCGGCATCGCTCCCGCCGCGCATCTCGCGCAACCGGCTCATCACATGCGCCGCCTTGAGCGGATAGTGCGTCGCGAGCCAGTCCTCGAACAGTTCCTTCACCTCATAAGGCAGGCGCAGCAGGCTGTAGCCCGCGCTGCGCGCACCATGCTCGTGCGCGGCCTGCAAGACGTTCTCCAGTTCGGCGTCGGTGAGGAAAGGAATCACCGGCGCGACCAGCACACCGCACGGCACGCCCGCTTCATTGAGTGTACGCATCGCCTGCAAGCGACGGCGCGGCGATGAGGCGCGCGGCTCCAGCTTGCGTGCGAGCTCCGCATCCAGCGTGGTGACCGAGATGTACACCTGCACCAGGCAGTTGCGCGCCATCGGCGCGAACAGGTCGAGGTCGCGCTCGATCAGCGCCGACTTGGTCACGATGGACAGCGGATGCCGGCATTCCGCGAGCACCTCGATGACCTGCCGCGTGATCTTCCAGTCGCGCTCGATGGGCTGGTATGGATCGGTGTTGGTGCCGAGCGCAAGGGGCGCACAGCGATAGGAAGGCTTGGCCAGCTCCGCGCGCAACAGCTTCGCCGCATCGGGCTTGGCGAACAGCTTTGTCTCGAAATCCAGCCCCGGCGAAAGATTGAGATAGCCGTGGCTGGAGCGCGCGAAGCAATAGATGCAGCCGTGCTCGCAGCCGCGATAGGCGTTGAGCGACTGCGAAAACGACGGGTTGGACGGGTCCTGGCGCTGGATCACGCTCTTCGCCCGCTCCACCGTCACCGTCGTCCTGAATGGCGGCAGCTCCTCGTCCGCCCCCCAGCCGTCGTCAACCCGCTCGCGCGCCACGCTCTCGAAGCGCCCCTCGATCTGCAGGGTCGCACCACGGCCTTTTGCTGCTTCATGTTTCACTTCTGAAATCCTGATACTGTTGCGCTCATTTTAGCCTACGTAGCGAACATTCCCTCGGAAACAATGGTCGCAACGCGTAATGCGCCGAATGTTTGAAATATGCGTTACGTTACGCCAATCCGCCCCACGAGGCTATAATGCCAGCCCAAGGAGGGTTAGCCATGCATGTCCAACTTACCGCCGTATTCCAGCAAGTGCCGGAAGGCTATATCGCTTTCGTCGAGGAACTGCCGGGCGCGAATACCCAGGGCGATACGCTGGAGGAGGCGCGTTCCAATCTCGCCGAAGCCATAGCGATCGTTCTCGAAACAAACCGCGCCCTTGCCGAAGAGGAACTCAAAGGAAAGAACGTCATCCGCGAGCAGATCATCCTCGCGGCATGAAGCGCCTCGACTTGCTGCGCCACCTCGAGGCGCATGGCTGCAAGTTTTTACGCGAGGGCGGCAGCCATACGGTTTATTTCAATCCTGCCGCGCGCAAAGCCTCGACCATCCCGCGCCACCGCGAAATCAACGAAATGCTGGCGCGTAAAATCTGCAAAGACCTTGAAGTACAGCTCCCATAAGAGCGCCGGTGGGCAAAGTTGCCCACCCTACATCTCATTCAATACCCCATCCGCAAACAGCAGCGCACCTCGCACCGTCTTGCCTGCATACACCGTCTGCATCGCGCTGTGGTATTCCTGCATCTGCACGCGGTAACGCGCCGCATCCTCGCTGTCGCCGAGCTTGTAGTCCAGCACCCATACCTCGTCATCGAATTCCACGAGCCGGTCGATGCGTTTCAGCTCGCCTTGCGCGTTGACGTAGGGCATTTCGTTGTAGGCGCTGTGGTATTGCCGCGCATCGAAGAAACGCGCGAGGTGCGGCGCGGCGAGGAGGTGTTGTGCTTGCTGCCAGAGGAGTTCGATCTCTTCGGCGGGGATGGCGAGGCGTTGCCGGAGTTCATGCTCGTCCACAACCCTGCCCTCCGTGAGGTGCTGTAGCAGCGCGTGCAGCCAGATGCCGCGCTGTTGCTGGATGGTATTGCGGGTAGTGCGTTTGCCGGTGGGGATGATGGCGGGTAACCGGATCACACCGCTGTCGTCATTCCGGCGCAGGCCGGAATCCAGCGAATCATTATCTCCGCGTAGTGGACGACACAAAGGATTCGTCTCGCTACGCGAGGCTTGTTCGATTATCTGGATTCCGGCCTGCGCCGGAATGACGGACTGGCTGATTGCCGCCGCGATACGGTCATACCACGACAGCACCTTCTTCTTTTCCTCTTTGTCTTCGCCCTTGCTGTTGCCGCTCACGATGAGCGCCTGTTGCGCGCGGGTCATGGCGACGTAGAGCAGGTTCATCTCCTCGCGCGCCTGTTGCGCGGCCTCCTGCTCGAACAATGGCGCGCGCTGCCTGCCGCGCGAGGCTTGGTCGGCATACAGCGAGAAATGCAGCGGCTGCGGTTCATGGGTAGGCCAATCGAGCAGCACGTCATTGCCTTCCCGGCTCTTCTTCTCCGCATTCGCATCCAGCAGCCAGACGACAGGTGCTTCCAGCCCCTTCGCTTCGTGCACGGTGTAGATGCGCACCGCGTCGCCCGCCGTGCCGAGCCTGCCCTCGTCTGGCGCGTCGTCGGGGCTGTCGCGCAATTCGCGCAGCTCCTGCAAAAAGCGCGGCAGGCTGGGATAGCGCCCCGCATCCACGGAAAGCGCGATCTCCATGAAGGCGTGCAGGTTGGCGGCGACCTTGGCGCGCATCTCGGGCGGCAACACCGCGGAGTAACGCGCCAGCACGTCGCCCTCGAAATAGATGCGGTCGAGCAGGTCGTGCACGGGAAGCTTGTCGGCGAGCGCGAGCCAGTTCTTCAACAGGCTGGCGGCGCGCTGTAGAGCGGGCGATGGACTGGGAAGGTGTTGCAGGCGTTGCCACCAGGAGGATTTCGGATTGGGGATTTCGGATTTGGGGAGAACGGCGGCTTTATCTTCATTCATTGCCTCGCTCTCAAATCCTGAATCCCAGTTCCCAAATCCTAATGCCATCAAGTCTGCATCGCTGCACGCGAAGACCGGCGTACGCAGCACCTGCGCGAGCGCGAGGTCGGCGAAGGGAGTGATGAGGAAGGTCAACAGCGCCTGCAGGTCCTCCGCTTCCAGCGTGTCGAGCAGGCCGCCGCGCCGCGAGCTGAGGAAGGGAATGTGGCGCGCGCGCAGGGCTTCTTCGTACACCGCGAGGTGGGTGCGGCTGCGCACCAGCACCATGATGTCGCCATAGCAGGCGCGACGTTCTTTTCCTTCATCGTTCACCGACCAGCCGCTGACGATGGCCTGCAGCAGATCGGCGAACTGCGCGGCTTCCTTGTGGCGCGCACCCTCTTCCGATTCGGCTCTTGGAGTGGTGAGAGGGTCACGCAGGCTAATCTCAATACCCTCACCCATACCCTCTCCCTGAGGGAGAGGGGGAGGCTCATCAGCAATGCACAAAGGCAACACCGCCACATGGCCCGGCAAATCCCGCTGGTGCGTCTGGTGCTCGACGAACTCGAAACCGTCCGGCTGCTCGCGAAACACCGCGTTGACCGCATCGACCACGGGCTGCGCGTTGCGGCGCGTGAGGCTGTTGCCCAGCGGCGCAGCGGCGAAGTTTTCCTGCAGGTATTCGCGCGCCACGCCGAACAGCCGCGCATCGGCGCGGCGGAAGCGGTAGATGGACTGCTTGGGGTCGCCGACGACGAACACGGTGGGCTGCGACTCGACCGCCACCGCCGCATCGAACCACGCACGCATGATCTGCCATTGCAGCGGGTTGGTGTCCTGGAACTCGTCGAGCAGCACATGGCGGTAGCGGTTATCGAGCTTGTACTGCATGGTCTCGGCGTGTTCGCTCTGTTGCAGCAATCGGCACAGTTGCCACTCCAGGTCGGAGAAATCCATCTGCTGCTTCTGCTGCTTGAGCGCCTGATAGCGTTCGAGCAAGGCCGCACCGCAATGCAAAACTGCCTCGTTAAGGCGATAGGCCTGCTGCTCGGCGAGCGTGTCGCGCACTTCCTGCAGCCTGTCGAACAAGGCGTCGCGCGTGAGCAAAAATACCTCGGCATCCTGCTTCTTCGTCGGCTTGAAGCTGCGCGGCTCGTTGGCCTGCGTGAACAGCAACGGCCACACCTGTTCGAAGCGCACTTCCGGCGCAGTGTCCGTCCAGGCTCGCTCCAACTCGCTCGCTTTGCTCTTCTGTGCCTCGGTACCGTTGCCAGCAAGTTGTTGCGCGAACACAAACAGCGTCTCCTCGCTGTTGCCGCTCCGGCCCCAGTCAACGGCCGGATCGAATTCCATATCCACCGCGAGATCGGCGCGCAGCTTGCCCAGCGCAAACGCCAGCGTATCGTCTTGCCCTTGGGTGTAAGCCCACCACTCGGCGCGCTTGGCGAGGAAGTTGAACAGCAGCTTGCGCGTGTTATACAGGCCGCATTCGCCGAACAGCCACTGCATGTGCTGCGCTTCGATACCGTCCGGCTGCTTGCGCATCTGCTCCAGCAGTTCTTCCCAGGCCTCTTCCTGCGCACTGCCTGCGCGCTCCAGCAACGTCATGCCCTGCATCACGTCGGCGTTCAGCGGCGCGCGTTGCATGACCTGCATGAACCAGCCGTGGAAGGTGCTGATGGTGATGCCGGGCTGCGCCAGCAGCACGCTGGCATACAGACTGTGCGCCCGCTGTACCTGCTCGTCGCTCAGGTTATCCAGCCCACGCTCGGCGAAAAATCGACGTACCGCCGCATCGTCCGACATCGCCAGATCGCGTAGCCATTGCTGCAGGCGCGCCTGCATTTCCTGCGCCGCCTTGCGCGTGAAGGTGATCGCGAGGATCTGCGCAGGCTGTGCGCCGTCCAGCAGCAGGCGCACGATGCGCGACACGAGCAGCCAGGTCTTGCCGCTGCCGGCGCAGGCTTCGACGACGACGCTGCGCCGGGGGTCGAGGGCAATGCGGTTAGTCATGCCCACTCCCCCTTGCGGCACAAGCCGCGCATCTCGCAATACATGCAAACCTGGTCGATGCCATTCGCAGGCAGCCCTGCACCGCCGCGTATCCTCGCCATCGCCTGCACCAGCCGCTCGGCATTGAGTTGCGCCAGCAAGGGAACGTCATGTTTCGGTTCCACCAGCTTCACTTTTCCATTCTCGATGCTGACGAATGCCGCATCCGCCGCCTCATGGGCATAGGCGTAGCACGCGAGCTGCACGTCCTCGCCCGGTTCCTTGAGCTTGTTGCGCAGCAGTTGGTCGCCCTGCGTCTTGTAATCCAGCACGCGCTTCTCTTCTTCCCTTGTATCCAGGCGGTCGATGCGCCCGCGCAGCCGTATGCCTTCCAGCTCCCAGTCGAAAGCGCTCTCCGCCTCGGCGTAACGCCAGCCTTGCGCTTCGTTCTCCGCCTGCCATTCCTGATAGGCAGGCAAAGACTGGTACCAGCGCGCCAGCCAGGCGCGCGCGGCGAAGTCCTGCTGCAGCAGGTCGGCGAATACCTCTTCGCTGACTTGGCGCATGACGGCTTCCATCTCGTCGAAAGAATGGCTGCTCACCTGCGGATAGCGTTCGTGGAAGCGGCGCAGGATGTCGTGCACGCGCTCGCCGTAATCGCGCTTCTCGATGGCCTCCTGCACCTCGTCCAGCTCGTTGAGGCGCAGGATGTGCCGCGCATAGAACTGGTAAGGGCACGCGACCAGCGAGTTGTAGGCGCTGATGGAGACACTCGCAGGCACAGCCTCCGGCCCCACGGAAGGTGCGGGCTGCGCCGCCTGCGGCAGCTCGATCCTGTGCGCGTCTTCCGCCGCGAGGCAGGCATGCAGTTCGTTCTCGTCTAACTCAAAACCCGCGCAGCGATTCGTTTGCCCCCTCTCCCGTGTGCGGGAGAGGGTTGGGGAGAGGGACGCTGGCACCCCAGCCAGATCAGCCTTATACGCCCGCTCATGCTCGTCGCGCAGCATCTGCAAAAACGGGCTCAACAGTCGCGCTTCGCCATTCTGCTCTTTCTGCCAGGTAACCAGCACGCAGTCGTTCATCGCCAGCAGCGCCAGCAGGTCGTCGCGCTGCCTTGCGGCATGTGCGGCGCGCGTGGGCAGGTTGAGACTGCTGCGCACCGCGTCGTTGAACCAGCGCCCGCCGTCTGCCACGCCGGGCAAATGGTCGGCATCACAGCCGAGCAGCAGCACCGCATCGAAGGCGCGCCAGCGCGTCGCGGCGAGGTGGGTGAAGCGCACCGGGCTGTCGATGCCGCTGTCGCGATAGGTCTGCGTATCGAGCTGCTGCGCCAGCCAGCGCCGCCATTCCCTGAAGGCGTAGCGCCCGTTGTCCTCGGCCAACTCCTGCTCCCAGGTGCCGAGCGCGCGCAGCAGTTGCTGGCCCGCGTCGTCCTGCTGCAACCCGGCGTCGATGCCCAGCACGGCTAGGCTTTCCCGCAAAGCACCCAGCCAATCTGTTAGTGTTTTTTTCCGGTTCTGCTCCAGCAGGGCCGACGCCTGGCGCAGGCGTGCGAGCGGCTGGTGCAGCGCAGCCTCATGCTCGGCCAGCGCGACGAAGGCCTCCAGGCCGGCGACCACACCCCGTTTGCGCAGCAGTTGTTCCAGTTGATACACCGCCGCCTTGCGTTCGCCGGCCGGCATGTCGGCAAAGATGAACGGCGACTTGAGCAGGTCGAGGAGGTCGTGGTGGTAGAAGTCGCTTTGCAACGCGGTGAGCCAGCGGTCCAGCACGGCGCTCACCGACAGCGTGGCGAAGGTCCAGCCGGTCTCGTCCGCCACCAGCACCTCGGCGCGTTCCAGCAACGCCCGCATGCGCCGCGCCACCACGCGATCCTGCGCGACGACGGCGATGTCGCGCTTGCCCGCGTGCAACCAGCGGCGCACCTGCATCGCGGCGGCGCGGGCTTCCTGTTCCAGGCTGGTCGCGGCAAAAAACAACGGCGCTCCGCTCTGCGCACCCATCTCGCGCAGATCGAACACCGTCACAACGGCGCGTTGCGCATATTCGTCGAGGAAGCGCTGCTCCAGCGCATCCCAGTCCGAGGTGCGCAGCACGTACAACGGCTTGTCGGCCTGCTGCGCGAGCTTCGCCAGCCGTTGCTGGCAGGCACGCGCGGCATCCGGCTCCGCACCATCCTGCATCGCGTGCCACAGCTCGAACACCAGCCGCGCTTCCAGTTGCAGCGTGCTGTTCTGCCGCGCCTGCCAGGCCTGCTGCACGGCGGCGGCAAAGGCTTCCGCATCGGATGGCAACCCGTGCAGCGCATGGGTAAGTTCGTCGAACAGGTCCAGCAGCTCCTGCGTCATGCTCCACAGGTCGGCCTGCTCGAACCATTGCTGTTTACGCAGGTGCTGGTACAGCAAGGCGCTACGCTGGCTGTCGGTGACGAGGGGCGCATCGAGCGGCACGGATTGCGCCCAGTCGTTGAGTGTCACCATGCGCGGCAATAACAAGGCGGGCAGCTTGGCCGCCGCGCTTAAGGCCTGCGCCAGAGGTTGGGCAGCGTGGTAGTTAGGCAGCAGGACGGTCGCCCCGCGCAGATCGGGCAGCTCCTGCGCATGGCAGGACAGGATGTGCTTGGCTACTTTATCGAGAAAAACCGAATTCAACCTGGAAACCCCATTTGCACCACGAAGATCACGAAGAACGCGAAGGCAATCGAATTATTACAGCCCCCATGATTCATCCGATGAATGAGCGTGACCACCAGCTACAACGCCTTGGAAATTCTTCGTGTCCTCGGTGTCCTTCGTGGTGAGCTGCTTTTTTTCAGGATCAGCGTTCGAGGAAACGCAGCTTGTCCTTCAGGCCGCGCCATTTGTCGGCATCGGCGGGTGCGTCCTTCTTCTCGACGATGGGCTTCCACAGCTTGGCCAGTTCGGCATTCAGCGCGGTGAAATGGAGCTGATCCTTCGGCAGGTCATCCTCGGCAAAAATCGCCTCCGCCGGGCATTCCGCGACGCACAGCGTGCAGTCGATGCATTCGTCGGGGTCGATCACCAGGAAATTCGGTCCTTCGCGGAAGCAGTCCACCGGGCACACCTCGACACAATCGGTGTATTTGCACTTGATACAATTTTCCGAAACAACATAGGTCATGGCGGCGCTCCTGCTGAACGAGGGTCGCGGCATTCTAGCAGAGTAAAAGCCTGTTTCAGCAGGTTTCATACCCCATCGACGAACCCGTGCAGAACCGGAATATGCGGATTACAATGCACCCCGACGCCTTGCCCTTGCTGCCTTCATCCCGATGGCAATTGGTGTGCGGCACCGGCTTTGCAAGCTGGCAGTTTTGGGAGGATTTATGCCGAAATTCGATTTCGCCCTGACCACGCGGGATGGGCAAAAAGTCGAGAGTGTCCAGATCTACGGCAAGGACTTGCCGGATGCGGAACGCAAGTTGCGCCAGATGTACCTCAATTGCCAGGTGACACAATGCAGGATCGTTAGCAACGAAAAAGAATTATCGCAATCGGCGGACATAGAAGACGTGCTGTCGCTGATCGTCAAAAACAGCTAAATTCTAGCTGCCCCGGATAAACCCGTCCGCCATCAATTCGTCAAGCAGCGCATCGTAATCTTTCGCCCCGCGGCTATGCGGCGCGTGCTCGAAGATCGTTTTATTCAGCGACGGGCTTTCCGCCAGGCTGACGTTTTCCGAAATGAGCGTCCGGCAAACATCCGCGCCGAATTCCGCTTCAGCCATCAGCAAAACATTTCTGGCCATGCGCCGCCGCGAATCAAAACGGGTGAGCAGATAACGGCGGTTTACGCGGCGCTTCAGTACCCGTTCAAGCGCCTTGAGAGTTTTTTGAATCTGGATGGCGCCCTTGATAGACAGGTAATCCGCCGACATGGGGACGATGACGCCATCGCTGGCGAAGATGGCGTTCAACGAAAGAACGCCAACCAGCGGGCAACAGTCGATTATCCAGTGCTTATTTCCGGTTTCCGCCTTTTCCGCCTGCAAGCTTATGTTCAGCTTGTTGATTGCGTTGTAACCCTTGCCGTATAGCGCATCCACTTTGGACAGTTCTATATGCGACGGAATGACGCCGATTCCGCTGGCCGACTCCTGGATTACTTCACGCAATGGACGGTTACGCTGAAACATGCTGTAAATGCTGTCATCGCCAGAATGGGCCGCAACGCCGGCAATAGCGCCGAATTGGGCCTGCGGGTCGAGGTCGATCCCCACCGGTTTGTGCCCGCGCCGCGCCAGCGCGGCGGCAATATTAATCGCCGTGGTCGTCTTGCCTACCCCACCCTTCTGGTTAAACACAGCGACTATAGTCATGTTCAGATGAACGTAATGGTTAATTTCATATGCAGCGCATGCCATTCTAGCAGGCTAAAGCCGCATACGAATTAGGCCTTTGGAGATATATGCTTTTCTGTTGATTATGTGTATGCTGGAACGAAATGAATAAGGCCACCTCGAAACAAATCGAGCGAGGGAAAAATGAAAAAAAACTCCATTCTATGGTGCGACAGCAACAGGATACAGCGTCGATTTATTGCAATTGATGCCGGCAACGCTGCTGTAGATGATATCCTTCAGACGGCGATAGCTTTGCATAAAACGGGGGTTGCGCAGTGGGTGATCTATTTCGGAGACAAGGGCACCCCGACAAAACAGTGGGGCATATCGCACGACCAGGCAAAAGTGATTGCGAGCATATATAGCCCCATAAGTCAGACTAACAATCAACAAACTACCGCAACAAGGCCAAATCACAGCCGCGAGGAAGCCGCAGCCATCGCGAAAGGGGGATAAATTGGTCTACCGCCGTATTCGGTTAACAGATGCCGGCTTTTGCCGAAACCAGCCAAACCTTTTATAATTCAAAAGATTTCGTAACAAACCGGACGATATGAATGCCATCCGCATTTTTTTAGTACTTGCAGCCATTTCACTAACCGGCTGCGCCTCCACCCATACGAAAAACCCGGCCGATCCGCTGGAATCCTTCAACCGCGGCGTATACCAGTTCAACGACGCCGTGGACAAAGCCATCGCCAAGCCGGTCGCGCAAGGCTACAACGCCGTGATGCCGGTTCCCGGCAAGGTCATGGTAAGCAACTTCTTCTCCAATCTTGACGATGTTATCGTCACCGCCAACGACCTGCTGCAGTTCAAGTTTGCCCAGGCCGCCTCCGACGGCGCGCGCTTCCTGTTCAACACCACTTTCGGTGTGTTCGGCCTGCTTGACGTCACTTCCCGGCTGGAAAAACACAACGAAGATTTCGGCCAGACACTGGGCTACTGGGGCATGGGCAACGGACCGTACCTCGTGCTGCCGCTGCTCGGGCCGAGCACCGTACGCGACGGCGTGGGGCTGTATGCGGACAGCCGCCCGAGCAAAATCCGCCATGTGGACCACATGCGCACCCGCAACCAGTTATATTTGACCAATGCGATCAACCGCCGCGCGCAACTGCTGGACCAGGAAAAAGTACTGGACGAAGCGGCGCTCGACCGCTACGAATTCATCCGCGACGCTTACCTGCTGCGCCGCGAGAGCCTCGTCTACGACGGCAACCCGCCGCGCGAAAAATATGAGGAAGAGGAGAACGGCTTCGAGTACAAGCAGACGCCAATTCCCAGCGTGCCCTCCTCGCAGCAAAACAGCACACCCGCAACCCGGCCAGCCGGCACGGCACTGCAACAGCCTGCCGCGCCGGAAATAAACGCCGAGCGCCTCAGCGTCAACAAGGTATGGATCGCACAGCGCACCGGGATACGCTGACCAAATTTCTGCACCTGCTAATTGGCATCGCATAAAACCGGTTAACAACCAGCGGTGGCAAACGGGAGGGAGGGACTGAAAAATAATGCAGGCAATCTTTACCCCTGCCATCGCCCTGCTGAACCGCTGGGGTTACACCCGAAAATTCACGTTACTGTGGCTGCTGTCCATGATCGCAATTGCGGTGGTGGTGTACAGCCTGTTCGTCAGCATCGAGCGCATCATCCACCCCTCACAACGGCAACTGGAAGGCATCGTGCTGGTCAAGCCGATCTCCCAGGCTGTGCAGGCCGTCCAGTTGCACCGCGGAATCTCGGCTGCGCTGCTCAGTGGCAACGAAACCATGCGCGACAGGCGCACCGCCCAGGAAAAGGCAGTAGCCGCTGCACTCAACACGATGGAAGAAAAGCTGCCTGCAGCCCTGTCTTCAGGCGAAGACTTCCAGCTTATCAAGGCCAACTGGGAGCAGCTACGCAATAAGGGCCTGAACTCGGCGGTGACAGAAAATTTTACCGCGCATACCCTGCTGATCGAACGGCTCCAGCTGTTCGAGATATTCGTTGCAGACGAGTATTTGCTAACGCTGGATCCGGAACTCGCCACATATTATCTGATCGATACTGTCCTCAATGACCTGCCGCATACGCTCGAGCACCTCGGGAAAATTCGCGCATACAGCACCGGCATCCTCACCAGGAAGCGGATCACCGAATCCCAGAAGGCCGATCTCAGGGTCATGTTCGCCGAACTTGGCAATGCACTCAAATCACTGAATACCCACCTCGACAAGGCCGGCCGCCACAATCCGGCAATCCGTAAACCGCTCGGTACAATATCCGATAGCATCGGCAATTCGGCACGCGAGATCACCAACCTCGTGACAGCGGATATCCTTACCGGCCGCTTCTCTGCTTCCCCCGGCACATTCCTGGAACTGGCCACCGTGGAAATCGACAAGAGTTATGCGCAAATGCATGATGCCCTGCTGCCGGAAATCGAATCTCTCATCAAGGCGCGCATCGCCCGGGCAAAATATACGCTGTACACGAGCACCGCTATCGCCACCCTGGCGTTCCTGCTGGTGGTTTACCTGTCGGTCAGCATCTATTACGCGATTGTCGGCAGCATCCACTCGCTGGCCCGCTCCGCACGCGCCTTCGCCGGCGGCGACCTGAGCACACGCATCCGGCTCGACACACGCGACGAACTCAGCTGGGTGGGCGACAGCTTCAACCAGATGGCCGATGGCTTCAATGCCATGCTCGAGGCACGCAAACGAGCCGAGGAGTCGCTGGCGAAAGAAAGCCGCAAAAACGAGATTCTGCTGAGTGCCGCCAGCGACGGCATTCATGTTTTAGACCTTGAAGGCAATGTGGTGCAGGTGAATGATGCGTTCTGCAAGATGCTCGGCTATACGGCCGAGGAACTGATAACCATGAATGCGGCGCAGTGGGATGCGCAATGGACGGCGGCGCAGATCAAAGGGATCCTCGTCGGGCTGAAAGATACTGCCATGACGCTTGAAACCCGGCACCGCCGCCGCGACGGCAGCATCATCGACGTCGATATCGGCATCGTCAAAGTGGATATTGACGGGCGGCAACTGGTGTATTGTGCGGCGCGCGATGTCACCGAGCGCAAACAGGCGGAACGGGCGCTGATCGAGAGCGAAGGAAAGCTGCATACCGTCATCGAGACCGCGCTGGACGCAGTGGTGCAGATGAATGCCAAGGGCATCATCACCGGCTGGAACAACCAGGCGGAAAAAATTTTTGGCTGGACACACGAGGAAGCAGTCGGACGGCCGCTCGGCGAAACCATTATCCCGCCCCAGTACCGCAAGGCGCACCTCCAGGGTCTGGAGCACTACCTGGCTTCCGGCGAGGGCAACATATTGAACTCACGGGTCGAGTTGCTGGGACTGCATCGCGACGGCCACGAATTCCCCATCGAATTGTCCATCACCACAACCAACACGGGGGGCGCATACGAGTTCAACAGTTTCATCCGCGACATCACCAAACAGAAGGAATCCGAGGAGCTGATCTGGAACCAGGCCAATTTCGACACCCTGACCAGTCTGCCGAACCGCCACATGTTCCATGACCGCCTGGCGCAGGACATCAAGAAGGCGCATCGCGCCGGCCTGAAAACGGCGCTGCTGTTCATCGATCTCGACAAATTCAAGGAAGTCAATGACACGCTGGGACACAGCATGGGCGACATCCTGCTGAAGGAAGCGGCGCGCCGCATCAGCGGCTGCGTGCGCGAGACCGACACCGTGGCGCGGCTGGGCGGCGACGAATTCACCGTCATCCTGGCGGAGCTGGACGACACCGGCAGCGTCGAGCGGGTCGCCGAAAACATCCTGCAAAGCCTGGTCAAGCCGTTCCAACTGGGAGAAGAGATAGCCTACGTGTCGGCCAGCATCGGCATCACGCTGCATCCCAACGACGCATTGGAGGCCGAAGACCTGCTCAAGAATGCCGACCAGGCGATGTACGCCGCCAAGAACGGGGGGCGCAACCGCTTCAGTTATTTCACGCAATCCATGCAACAGGCGGCGCAAGGCCGGCTGCGCCTGACCAACGAGCTGCGCGGTGCGCTGGGCGCCGGCCAGTTCACGGTTTATTACCAGCCTATCGTGAACCTGGCCACCGGCCGCATCAACAAGGCGGAAGCGCTGATCCGCTGGCAACACCCGGAGCTCGGCCTGGTCAGTCCGGCGCAATTTATCCCTCTGGCCGAAGAAACCGGATTGATCGTCGAGATCGGCGACTGGATATTCAGGGAATCAATGCGCCAGCTCAAACTGTGGAGACCACTGTGCAGCGACGGGTTCCAGATCAGCGTGAACGTATCGCCCGTACAGTTTGGCAGCGCCATCGGCGGATCGCACCGTGCCTGGTTCGCCTATTTGCAGGAACTGGGTTTGCCGGAGCAGAGCATGGTCATCGAAATCACCGAAGGGTTGCTGCTGGATGCGGACTCCGGCGTCACCGGAAAACTGCTCGAATTCCGCGATGCGGGCATCCAGGCGGCGATCGACGATTTCGGCACGGGCTATTCGTCGCTGTCCTACCTGAAGAAATTCGACATCGACTACCTGAAGATCGACCAGTCGTTCGTGCGCGACCTCGTGTCCGACCCGGACGACATGGCATTGTCCGAAGCCATCATCGTGATGGCGCACAAGCTCGGCCTGAAAGTGATCGCCGAAGGGGTGGAAACCGAGGCGCAGCGCAAGCTGCTGGCCGAGGCGGGTTGCGATTACGCACAGGGCTATCTGTTCTCGAGACCGTTGCCGGCCGAAAAATTCGAGGAGTTGCTGAAAGGCCAGCAACCGGAAAACCATCGCCAACAGACCTGATCCGGCATCAATCCGGAAAACTGAAACACCAATGAAAAAGGCCTGCATCGCGCAGGCCTTTTTCTTCCGCCTTTTACGGCTCAGCGCCCGGAACGCAGCGCCTCGATGCGCTCATCCAGCGGCGGATGGGTCATGAACAGCTTGGCGAATCCCTTGCCGCCGGAAATACCGAAGGCGGCCATCTGCTCCGGCAAGGTGGCCTGTTCGTGGTTGATCTTCAGACGTTCCAGCGCGGCGATCATCTTCTGCCGTCCTGCCAGATTCGCTCCGCCCGCATCGGCGCGGAATTCGCGCTGGCGCGAGAACCACATGACGACCATGCTGGCCAGGATGCCCAATACCAGTTGAGCAACCAGCTCTGCGGCTATCATGCCGATGCCGTGGCCGTTGCGCCCATCGTTCTTGAGCAGCACGCGGTCGACGAAATAGCCGAACAGCTTGGCGAAGAAGATCACAAAGGTGTTCACCACGCCCTGGATCAGCGCCAGCGTCACCATGTCGCCGTTGGCGACGTGGCTGATTTCATGCGCCAGCACGGCTTCGGCCTCGTCGCGGCTCATGTTGTGCAGCAGCCCGGTGCTCACCGCCACCAGCGCGTCGTTGCGGTTCCAGCCGGTGGCAAAGGCGTTCACGTCCGGCGCGTCGTAGATCGCCACTTCCGGCATGCCGATGCCGGCTGCGTCCGCTTGGCGGCGCACCGTATCCACCAGCCAGCGTTCGGTCGGGTCGATCGGATTCTCGATGACCTGCGCGCCGACCATGCGCTTGGCCGACCACTTGGACATCGCCAGCGAAACCAGCGAGCCGGAGAAACCGATCACCGCTGACAGCACCAGCAACGCATTGAAGTCGATGGCGCCCGTTTCGCTCACCCAGCGATCCACGCCGAGCAGGCGCAGGGTGATGTTGATCACAAACAGCACCGCCAGGTTGGTCAAAATGAACAGAAAAATTCGTTTCATGCTATCGTCTCCATCGTCAAAAATTACGGCGCGCAGTTTAACACTGCCCGCCACCCGGCTTGTAATATTGGGGGCGTCCCCATTTTTTTCAAGCGCGCGATTGGACGAGAAAAATCCAAAGAAGTTTCATCCCCCTTGCCTTGAACATCGCGCAACGCCAGGATTATTTTACTGAATCGTAAAATGACCATAACCGATCACTACACCCGCACCGCCATCGCCCTGCACTGGGTCGTGGCGTTACTGATCTCCGTCAACTTCCCGTTGGGCGTGTACATGCACGACCTGCCGCTGTCGCCGGACAAGCTCCGGCTGTTCAGCTACCACAAGTGGATCGGCGTCACCGTCTTCGTGCTGGCCGTGCTGCGCGTGCTGTGGCGCAGCACCCACCGCCCCCCGCCGCTGCCGGATACCATGCCGCACTGGGAGAAGCTTGCCGCACATGCCACGCATTTTTTGCTCTATGCGCTGATCTTTGCCGTGCCGCTGAGCGGCTGGCTGATGAGCTCCGCCAAGGGTGTACAGACCGTGTGGTTCGGCGTGCTGCCGCTGCCCGACCTCGTGGACAAGAACAAGGAGCTTGGCGACCTGCTCAAGGAGGTGCATGAAGGCCTCAACTTCGCCATGCTCGGCCTGGTGCTCACCCATATCGGTGCCGCGCTCAAGCATTACTTCATCGAACGCGACGGGGTGCTGGCGCGCATGATTCCGTTTCTCGGGAGGAAAGCATGAAAACCGTAGTTAAACCACGAAGGCCACGAAGAGCGCGAAGAAAGGCAATACACTCCATTGAGAATGAGAGCCATCTTGCCGGTAACCATCCAACGTCAGGCAGCTTCGTGAAAACGAGCCAAAGGCGAGTTTCGAGGTACGGCAAATATCTTCGTGATCTCTGTGTTCTTCGTGGTGAATTGAGGTTTTTTATCAATTGCTTTCTGGCTGCCCCGCTGTTGCTCGCCGCCACGCTGACGTCCGGCGCCGAATTCACCGTGCTGCGGCCGCAGCAGAGCAGCATCACCTTCGTATCGAAACAGATGGGCGTGCCGGTGGAAGGCGGCTTCCGGAAATTCGCCGCGCGCATCGCGGTGGACCCGGCCAGGCCGGAGGCCGGCACGGCGCGCATCGACATCGACCTCGCCAGCATCGACACCGGCAGCGCCGAAGCCGACGCCGAAGTCGCGGGCAAGGCGTGGTTCGACACGAAGAACCATCCCGTCGCCAGCTTCGCCTCAGGCAGCGTCAAACCGTCCGGGGCGGGGCGTTACGAGGCGCTGGGCAAGCTGACCATCAAGGGCAAGGCCCTGGACATCCGGGCGCCCTTCACCTTCAAACAGAATGCCGATACGCTGGTCATCGACGGCATGTTCCCGATCAGGCGCCTCGATTACGGCATCGGCTCGGGCATCTGGAGCGACCCCGACACGGTCGCCGACGAAGTGCAGATCCGTTTCCACTTTACCGTTGCAAAAAAGTAACCAACCTGAAAGGAAGACAACATGAATAAACTTCTCGCCGCCCTCCTCGCCAGCCTGCTTGCCGTACCCGTCTGGGCCGCCGACAACTACACCATCGACTCGCGCCATACCTGGCCGGTGTTCGAGGTCAACCACATGGGCTTCTCCACCCAGCGCGGCCGCTTCAACAAATCCAGCGGCAAGATCGCGCTCGACCTTGCCGCGAAAAAAGGCAGCGTGGAACTGGTGATCGAAACCGCCTCGCTCGACATGGGACTCGACAAATGGGACGAGCACATGAAGTCCGACGAGTTCTTCAATGTCGCCCAATTCCCCACCATGCGCTTCGTCTCGGACAAGCTGGTGTTCGACGGCGACAAGGTGGTGGCCGCCGAAGGCAGCTTCACCCTGCTCGGCGTGACCAAGCCGCTGAC
>CAYNYH010000047.1:0-16823 GCA_964401425.1 uncultured Gallionella sp.
CCTGATCGTATTTTTCATCCGTTCCTTCCTGGTCGAGCCGTTCAAGATCCCCTCCGGCTCGATGATCCCGACCCTGCAGGTGGGCGACTTCATCCTGGTGAACAAATTCACCTACGGCATCCGCCTGCCCATCGTCAACAAGAAACTGGTACAGATCAACGACCCGCAGCGCGGCGACGTGATGGTGTTCCACTATCCGGAAAGTCCCTCGCTGGATTACATCAAGCGCGTGGTCGCGCTCCCCGGCGACAGCGTCGAGTACCGCGGCAAACGGCTGTGGATCAACGGCGTCGAACAGCCGCAGCAGCCGGACGGCGATTACAATTACGTTGAGACCGGCCTGAATTTTGTGCATACTGAAAAGCGCCTCGAAACACTCGGCGGGCGTCGGCATGCGGTGCTGGTGAACCCCGAGGTGCCGACGCTGCGTCTGGATTCGGTAGCCGAGTTCAAGGGGCGCGAGAATTGCCGCTATGACAACGAGATGGTGCGCTGCAAGGTGCCGGACGGGCATTACTTCATGCTCGGCGACAATCGCGACAACAGCCGCGACAGCCGCTACTGGGGGTTCGTGCCGGACAACCAGATCGTCGGCAAGGCGTTTTTTATCTGGATGAATTTTTCCGATCTGAAGCGGATCGGTCTGTCTATCAACTGAGCCAAAGAGCAACAAGTCAAGGGGGAGAGCGACATGAACAAGGCGATGCCGGTAAAACAGCGCGGGTTGAGTTTTTTCGGGTTTATTTTCGGTGCATTCATTCTGGTGCTGGTCAGCATCATCGGGTTGAGGCTCATCCCGGCCTATATGGAGGATGCGAAAATTGGCAACCTGTTTACCGCGATAGCCAGTGATCCGGAAATGCAGAAGGCCAGCCCGCGCGACATCCGCATGTCCTTTATAAAACGTGCCTCGGTCGATAACATTACCGTGATCAAGCCGGAAGACGTCGAAATCAACAGCAACGGCGGACGCCTGGTGCTGAGCGCAAGCTATGCCGTCAAGGTGCCGCTGGTGTCCAACGCCAGCCTGTACCTGGAATTCAACCCGAGCAGTGCCAAATAAACCGAGCAGTGCGCTGTGCAGGCAACTGGGGCATGTCTTCGCGCAGCCCCAATTGCTGCAGCGCGCGCTGACCCACCGCAGCTATGCGCCGGAACATAACGAACGCCTGGAATTCCTGGGCGACAGCGTGCTGGGCTGCGTCATCGCCAACTATTTATACGACAACTACCCGCAGTTGAGCGAGGGCGAGCTGTCGCGGCTGCGCTCCAACCTGGTCAGGGAAGACACGCTGGCGGTGCTCGCGCAGCAGCTCGACCTCGGCAGCCAATTGCGGCTGGGCGAAGGCGAGCGCAAGAGCGGCGGCTTCCGCCGCCCTTCCATCCTGGCGGATGCGATGGAGGCCCTGTTCGGCGCGGTGCTGCTGGATGGCGGTTATGCCGCCGCCGAAAAAGCCGTGCTGGGCCTGTATGTGCCTTATCTCGCGAAAGTCGATGTGCAGACGCTGGGCAAGGACGCCAAGACCCTGCTGCAGGAATATCTGCAAGGCAGGCGCATTGCCTTGCCGACCTATACCATCATTGCCACCGGGGGGCAGGCGCACGAGCAATCTTTCGAGGTGGAGTGCACCATCCCTTCGCTGAAAATAGCCACACGTGGCGCGGGCGGCAGCCGCCGCAGCGCCGAACAGCAGGCGGCGCAGGCCGCCTACCAACAGATAAGCAGGACAACATGACCGAACAAGAATTCCGCAGCGGCTTCATCGCCATCGTCGGGCGACCCAACGTGGGCAAGTCCACGCTGCTCAACCACCTGATCGGGCAGAAGATCAGCATCACCTCGCGCAAGGCGCAGACCACGCGCCACCGCATCCACGGCATCCTCACCGACGAGCACGCGCAATTCGTGTTCGTCGACACGCCGGGCTTCCAGACCAAGCACCTCAATGCGCTCAACCGCGGCATGAACCGCGTCGTCACCAGCAGCCTGCGCGACGTGCAGGTGGTGGTGTTCGTGCTGGAAGCGCTGCGCTACGACGAGCGCGACCGCGAAGTGCTCAAGCTGCTGCCGGACAACCGCCCGGTCGTGCTGGTCATCAACAAGATCGACGAAGTGGAGGATAAGGGCAAACTGTTCGAATTTGCCGAGCGCGTCGCACAGGATTTCCAGTTCGCCGACATCGTGCCGGTTAGCGCCAAGCAGGGAGCGAAGCTGGACGAGCTGCGCGAGGCCCTGCGCCGCCACCTGCCGCCGGGCGAGCTGATCTACGACGCGGACGACGTCACCGACCGCAGCGAACGCTTTCTCGCGGCGGAACTGCTGCGCGAGAAGGTATTCCGCTTCACCGGCGAGGAGCTGCCCTACTCGACCAGCGTGGTGATCGAGCAATTCAAGCTCGAAGGCAAGCTACGCCGCATCCACGCCGCGATCCTGGTGGACAAGGAGGCGCACAAGGCGATGCTGATCGGCAAGAAGGGCGAGAAGCTCAAGGAGATCGCCACCCAGGCGCGCCTCGACATGGAGAAGCTGTTCGACGGCAAGGTGTACCTCGAGGTGTTCGTCAAGCTGCGCAGCGGCTGGGCAGACGACACGCGCGTATTGCGCTCACTGGGCTACGAATGACCGCAGCCAGCCGGAACAGGCAGCAGGACGAGCCGGCCTTCGTGCTGCACAGCTACCCGTTCCGCGAGACCAGCCTGATTCTCGACGTGTTCAGCCGCAGCCACGGGCGCCTGCCCATCATGGCGCGCGGCGCGCGGCGCCCCAAATCCAGCCTGCGCGGCGTGCTGATGAACTTCCAGCCGCTGCTGCTCTCCTGGTTCGGCAAGGGCGAGGTGCGCACCCTGCACGGCGCGGAATGGCAGGGCGGCCAGCCCTACCTGCAGGGCACGGCGCTGATGTGCGGCTTCTATCTCAACGAACTGCTGCTCAACCTGCTGGCGCGCGACGACCCGCACGAGCAACTGTTCGACTACTATCGCGCCACCCTGTACCGCCTCGCGCACGAAAGCGACCATGCCGCGACGCTGCGCTGTTTCGAGAAGCATCTGCTGCAGGAGCTGGGCTATGCGTTGCAGCTGACCCATGAAGCGCGCACCGGCGAACCGATAGTCCCGGAAGTCTGCTATCGTTATATTGTTGAGCGCGGCCCGGTGCCGGATGAAGGCGAGTCTGAAGCGGGCCTGCCGATTGCGGGCAAGACGCTGCTCGACATCGCGGCCGACGATTACGTCGATGCGGTTACGGTGCAGCAGAGCAAGCAACTGATGCGCATGCTGCTGAACCACTATCTCGGCGGCAAAATTCTGCATACGCGCGAACTGATCAAGGACTTGCAGAAACTGTAAGGCGAAAAAGCATCATCTGCAGATTACACAGATTAACCAGATTGAAAAACAACCAAGCCGTTGCAGTTACGGTGCCATCTTAACAATCGTGAGTGGTCTATATTGTTTATTCGTTTAATCTGCGTAATCTGTGTAATCTGCGGATAAGAAAGGAAGTTAAAAATGATCAAACTCGGACTCAACATCGACCATGTCGCCACCCTGCGCCAGGCGCGCGGCTCGCGCTATCCCAACGTGGTGCGCGCCGCACTGATCTGCGAGGAGGCCGGCGCCGACGCGATCACGCTGCACCTGCGCGAAGACCGCCGCCACATCCAGGATGCGGACGTCGAGATCCTGCGCGGCATGCTGCAAACGCGCATGAACCTCGAGTGCGCGGTCACCGAGGAGATGATCGCGAACGCGTTGCGCATCAAGCCGCACGACCTGTGCCTGGTGCCGGAACGCCGCGAGGAGCTGACCACCGAAGGCGGGCTGGACGTGGTGCGCTATTTCGACGCCGTCAAGGCGGCCTGCGAACGCTGCGCGGCGGCAGGCATTCGCGTCTCGCTGTTCATCGACCCCGACGGGAAACAGATCGACGCGGCGCGGCGCAGCGGCGCGCCGGTGGTGGAACTGCACACCGGGAAATACGCCGAGGCGGACAGCGTGCCGGAGCGCGAACACGAACTGGAGCGCATCCGCGCGGCGGCGGCACATGCCCATGCGCAAGGCCTGCAGGTGAACGCCGGGCACGGCCTGCACTACCACAACGTGCAGCCCATCGTCGCGATCCCCCATATCGCCGAGCTCAACATCGGCCACGCGATCGTTTCCGAGGCGCTGTTCATCGGGCTGGATGCGGCGGTGCGCAAAATGAAGGCGCTGCTCGCTCAAGCATGATATTGGGCATCGGCACCGACATCGTCGAATACGCGCGCATCGAAGCGCTGTGGGTGCGCTACGGCGAGCGCTTCGCGGCGCGCATCCTGAGCGAACGCGAACTGGCGGAGTGCCGCGCCTCCTCCCAGCCCGCCCGGCTGCTGGCGAAGCGCTTCGCCGCCAAGGAGGCGTTCGCCAAGGCGGCCGGCAGCGGCATGCGCCATCCCGTCAGCTTCCATCACATCGGCGTCACGCATGACGGGCTTGGCAAGCCGGTGTTGCAGTTTGACGAGACCTTGCGCGCTTGGCTGGCCCAGTTGGGCGTCAACGGGCACCATGTTTCGATCAGCGATGAGCGGGGGATGGTGGTGGCGTTTGTGGTGCTGGAGAGTAATTGATTTCAGCAAGTTTGATCCGTTCGCCCTGAGGTGTCGAAGGGTGAACGGGCTAAAACCAAGCGTGTAGGTTGGGTTAGCGGCTTTTTCGCGTAACCCAACATCAAATGCTTCCTCTCCCCTTGTGGGATAACCAGCGACTTGGCTGCGGTTGTTTGCAGCCTAGTCGAATGGCTAGTTGTTTCATCCAGAGGGTTGGGGAGCGGTAAAAGGTACCGGAGTCGAATTCTTCTCAGTATTCCCACTTCAAAAACAATTCGACTCCGGCACCTTGGATGCGATCGACTCCGGCACCTTGGATGCGATGAGTGCTCACATGTCCGGTGGTGCAGGATGAATTGACACCGATTCAGGATAACATGGTGCCACTGGCTGAATGGAAGGGAACGTATCATCTTGATCAATGGTAGTTAGATTGAGCGTGATTTTATGAATTTGTTCTTGTTTATAGTTCACCTTAGCTCCAGCTTTCAATAGATGAAAACCAAACCCGGCCTCTGCTTTTTGGTCATCAACAGCGATGAAATTTGCTTCTATCTTTAGTGATTCAACTGTAAAAAGTGGTTCAAGACCCTCAGCTTCCCGCTCTTTTTGAGATTCAATAAGTTCTTTATGAATTTGCCGGATAAGATCTTTAATGAGCAAGTTTTTTGAATCCATAAAACCTCTTTTGATTTAACTCATAACGTAAAAGTAAGGGGCTGCGCGCTTTTGCGCAGTCCCTCTTGACTGCCGGGTTGGGCATTGCTCTCAGAATACTCACCCTACCGCACCGCACTGGGGGCAGGCCATGACTGTTTTCATATTGCCACCAGCCCTGCCGATCAATAGGCCAAGAATCATGATGAGCACTCCTATGCTGATGCTAAATTGCAGGCAAATTATGCCAACGAAGAAAACAACACAACTGATAAAACCACTCGCAGAAATTGCTTTGCGCTTTTTGATAGGTGTAAGTTCGCTTCCACATTTCGTGCAAATTAACGATGCAGACGAAGGCTTATCAATTGAAGTATTTTGCATTGTCGCGCACGGTCGGCTTTGACGCCCAACGTAATGTAGACACCTGCGACGGTGTATATTTTGGAATGAGGTGTATAACTTGGCGCATGCCAAAGCCTAACTAATTGTTTGTTTCATAATAATCTGGGGTGACGGTGTTATGGCGGGCTGAAAACACACCTACCGTTCAAATTGCTCGATTACGCTCCGATGTTCTTGATTGCCGCGTAGTGTTCCAGCATTCCCTGCAAAAAACAATATGCCGAACGGCCTATTCTTCATCAAGGCTGTAGCAGTCTAAAGGCCTTATAATCCGCCGCATTCGAATTTAACCAATCGGGAGTGGGTATGGGTTTGGGGCCAGTGATGCTGGATGTGCTGGGGACGCGGCTGACGGCGGAGGATGAGGCGCGGTTGCGGCATCCGCTGGTGGGCGGGGTGATCCTGTTTGCGCGCAACTACGAGTCGCCGTCGCAACTGGCCGAGCTGACCGCGGCGATCCATGCGCTGCGCATGCCGCCGCTGTTGATCGCGGTGGATCACGAGGGTGGGCGGGTGCAGCGGTTTCGCGAGGGCTTCACGAAGATTCCCGCAATGCGCGAGCTCGGCAAAATCTGGGATGCGCACCCGCAGCGTGCGCGGCATCTGGCGCAGCAGGCCGGCTATGTGCTCGCCGCAGAGCTGCGCGCGTGCGGCGTGGACTTCAGCTTCACGCCGGTGCTGGATGTGGATTACGGGCAGAGCGGCGTGATCGGCAACCGTGCCTTCCACAGCGACCCGCAGGCGATCGCCGAGCTGGCGCACAGTCTGCTGCTGGGGCTGAAGCAGGGCGGCATGCACACGGTCGGCAAGCATTTCCCCGGCCACGGTTTCGTGCAGGCCGATTCGCATCTGGAAATCCCGGTGGATGAGCGCGAGTTCGTCGATATCGAGATGTGCGACCTGGTGCCATTCCGGCGCATGGTGGATTACGGCCTGAGCGCGGTGATGCCCGCGCATGTCATCTATTCCAGGGTGGACAGCCGCCCGGCGGGGTTCTCGCCGATCTGGCTGAAGCATGTGCTGCGCGGTCAGCTCGGCTTCGAGGGCGTCATCTTCAGCGACGATCTCTCCATGGAGGGGGCGACGGTCGCGGGCGGCATCGTGCAGCGCGCCGAGGCCGCGCTGAATGCCGGGTGCGACATGGTGCTGGTATGCAACAAGCCGGCATCGGCCGACGAGTTGCTGCAGGGGCTGCACTGGGAGATGCCCGCCGTCAGCCGTGCGCGCCTCGCGCAGATGCGCGGCAAGGCGCATCCCGAATCGCTGGCGCAGTTACGCGAGCAGCATGCCTTCCTCAAGGCGCTCGACGAGGTCGCCGCCATCGGCAAGAGCAACGCCGAACTGCCGCTGGCGTGATGCCATCCCGCTTGAGATAATCCGCATATGTCCTTCTGGTGTAGAGAGCATGAGTGAATTACAGGCAGCCCTGCTGGCTATCGGCGCCGGTGTGATCGTCGCGGTGTATGCCTTCGGCTGGTGGCAGCAGCGCAAGTACCGGCGCAAGTTCGGCGCGGCATTCAAGGCGAGCCATGCGGATGCGCTGTATCAGGAAAGCGCCGCCAACCCCGTGGAGCATGTTCTGGAGCCTTTGTCCGAAGAGGCGCCGGTCGATGCCGCCGAAGAGGCCGTCGTCACTCCTGCCGCAGAGACACCTGCCGCCACGCTGCTGGACGGCTCATGCGCCCTGCTGGAGGTGCGCAGCGATTTCATCATCGAATTGCATCTGGCCGAACCCGGCCCCGCCGCCGTGCTGCACGGCCTGTGGCAGCGCAAGTTCGATTTTGGCAAGCCGGTGCAGGTGTGCGGGCTGACGCTGCCAGGAAAGATGACGACGGCCCAGCAGTGGGAACGCGCCATTGCCGAGAGCCAGACCCTGTATTCGCGCTTCCGCATCGCGCTGCAACTGGCGGATCGGGGCGGCGCGATCAGCGCGGCGAAGCTCGCGGATTTCCGCGACCTGGTGCTCGGCGTCGCCAAACAGATCAAGGCCGATGCCGCCGTTCCGGATGTCGACGAGACGTACCGCCGCGCGGTCGAGCTGGATGCCTTCTGCGCCGACGTGGACCAGATGGTCGGGATCAACCTTGTGCCGCCCGGCGAGCGCATGCTGCCCGGCGCGCGTATCGCGCAGGCCGCCGCCTTGCACGGCATGACGCTGGAGGCGGACGGCGCCTTCCATCTGCTGGATGCGCAGGGGCATAGCGCGTTCAGCCTGACCAACCAGGATAGCAAACCGTTCCAGCACCACATGCTGGAGACCTTCGCCACGCCGGGGCTGACGCTGCTACTCGATGTGCCGCGCGTGGAGAATCCGGCTGTGCAGTTCGACGAAATGGTGCGTGTCGCGCACGAGCTGGCCAGGGAATTGCAGGCAAACCTGGTGGACGATCACCGCGTGGTGCTGAGCGACAACGGGCTGGCGCGCATCCGCGCGCAGATCGCCGCGGTCGAGGAGAAGATGCGCGACAACGGCATCGCGCCGGGCAGCGCGCAGGCGCGCAGGCTGTTTACCTGATGGGCAGGGCCTTGTTGATATTGAACTCTATTGTCGCCCTTCCCTCTCTCCAGCTCTCTCCCAGAGGGAGAGAGGGACGAGGAATCGCTGCGCGATGACATCTGACGCAAAAACACGCATTGCGTGGCTGCGCGCCGAGATCGAGCGGCACAACCATGCCTACTACGTGCTGGATGCGCCGATCATTCCCGATGCGGAATACGACAGGCTGTTCCGCGAACTGCAGACCCTCGAAGCACAGCACCCCGACCTTGTCGCCCCCGATTCGCCGACGCGCCGCGTCGGCGGCAGGCCGCTCGATGCGTTCGCAGCGGTGCGCCATGCCGTGGCCATGCTGTCGATCCGCACCGAGACCGACATCAGCGATGCGGGCGCAATCGCGTTCGATACGCGGGTGCGCAAGGAATTGGGGCTGATAGATGCCGACGCGCCGGTCGAGTATGCCTGCGAACTGAAGTTCGACGGTCTCGCGATCAACCTGCGCTACGAGCGCGGCGTGCTGATGCAGGCCGCGACGCGCGGCGACGGCGAAACCGGCGAGGACGTGACGCAGAACGTGCGCACCATCCACTGCATTCCGCTGCATCTCAAGGGCTGCGAGGCCGAGGTGCTGGAGGTGCGCGGCGAGGTGTACATGTCGCGCCGCGACTTCGAGCGCTACAACGAGAAGCAGCGCGCGCTGGGGCTGACTACGCTGGTGAACCCGCGCAACGGCGCGGCAGGCAGCATCCGCCAGCTCGACCCGGCCTTGGCCGCGCGACGCCCGCTGTCGTTCTTTGCCTACGGCCTCGGCGAGACACGTGGCTGGACTTCGCCTGTAACACACGGTGCAGTGCTCGATGCGCTGGCGAAGATGGGCGTGCCGGTGAGCGATGAGCGTGCCGTGGTGCATGGCGCCAAGGGCTTGGTGGATTTTCATCAACGCGTCGCGGCCAAGCGCGACAGCCTGCCGTTCGACATCGACGGCGTGGTGTACAAGGTCAACCGCCTCGCGCTGCAGGACGAACTCGGCTTTGTGACGCGCGAGCCGCGCTGGGCCTGCGCGCACAAATATCCCGCCGAGGAACAGCTCACCGTGGTGCGCGACATCGACATCCAGGTCGGGCGCACCGGCAAGCTTACGCCGGTGGCCAAGCTGGAGCCGGTGTTCGTCGGCGGCACGACGGTTTCCAATGCCACGCTGCACAACGAGGACGAGACGCGGCGCAAGGACGTGCGCATCGGCGACACGGTGATCGTGCGCCGCGCGGGCGACGTGATTCCGGAGGTGGTGGGCGTGGTGCTCGACCGGCGCCCTCCTGACGCGGGCAAGCCGTTTGACCTGTTCAAACGGCTGCACGGAAAATGCCCGGTGTGCGGCAGCCGCATTGCGCGCGAGGAGGGCGAAGCCGACTGGTATTGCACCGGCGGCCTGTTCTGCCCCGCGCAGCGCAAGCGGGCGCTGCTGCATTTTGCGGGCCGCGGTGCGATGGACATCGAAGGGCTGGGCTACAAGCTGGTCGATCAGTTGGTGGACAGGGCAATCGTGAATACGCCTGCCGATATCTACAAGCTGGGCATGAACGCCGTCGCCAACCTGGAGCGCATGGGCGAGAAGTCTGCGCTCAACCTGCTCGATGCCATCGGGCAGAGCAAGCGCACCACGCTGGCGCGCTTCATCTACGCGCTCGGTATCCTCAACGTCGGCGAGGCGACGGCAAAAGATCTGGCGCAGCACTTTGGCTCGTTGGATAATCTGCTCGCCGCCGATGCGGATGGCCTGCAGCAGGTGCGCGATGTCGGGCCGGTGGTGGCGCAGAGCATCGTGGATTTTCTCGCCGAGGCGCACAATCGCGAGGTCATCGCGCAGTTGCGCGCCAGCGGCTTGCATTGGCCGGAGCATGAGCAGCGGCAGACGGCAGAGCTGCCCTTCAGCGGCAGGACTTTCGTGCTGACCGGCACGCTGGGCAGCATGGCGCGCGACGAGGCCAAGGAAAAGCTCGAGGCACTCGGCGCGAAGGTGGCGGGCTCGGTGTCGAAGAAGACCGACTATGTGGTGGCGGGCGCCGAGGCGGGCAGCAAGCTGGACAAGGCGCGCGAGCTGGGTGTGGCGGTACTGGATGAGCAGCAGTTTCTGGAGTTATTGGAGAGCACATGAAAAAAATTACCAAAGCGGTGTTCCCCGTCGCAGGCATGGGCAGCCGTTTCCTGCCGGCCACCAAGGCCAGCCCGAAGGAGATGATGCCCATCGTGGACAAGCCGCTGATCCAGTATGCGGTGGAGGAGGCGGTAGCGGCGGGCATCACCGACATGGTGTTCATTACCGGGCGCAACAAGCGCGCGATCGAGGACCATTTCGACAAGGCCTACGAGCTGGAGGCCGAGCTGGAGATGCGCGGCAAGAATGAGTTGCTGCGCCTGGTGCGCGAGGTGATACCCGCGCATATCAACTGCATCTATATCCGCCAGGCCGAGCCGCTGGGGCTGGGGCACGCGGTGCTGTGCGCGCAACCGGTGGTGCAGGACGAACCGTTCGCGGTGATTCTGGCGGACGACCTGATCGACGGCGAGCCGCCTATCGTTCGTCAGATGGCGGAAGTGTTCCGGCAGCACCAGTGTTCGATCCTGGGCGTGCAGGACGTGCCGCGCGAGCAGACCCGGAGTTACGGCATCGTCGGCAGTACGCCACTATCGGCGGATGTCGAGCAGGTGAACGCCATCGTCGAAAAGCCCAAACCGGAAGACGCGCCTTCGACGCTTGCCGTCGTGGGGCGTTACATTCTCACGCCGCGCATTTTCCATCACCTGAAAAATGTTCAGGCCGGGGCGGGCGGGGAGATCCAGTTGACCGACGGCATCGCCGCGCTGATGCGCGAGGAGAAAATGCTCGCCTATCGCTTCAAGGGCATACGCTATGACTGCGGCTCGAAACTGGGCTATCTGCATGCGACCGTGGCGTTCGGGCTGAGGCATCCGGAAGTCCGCGACGAGTTTGCCGCCTATCTGGACAGTTTGAGATGACCGTCCCGGTCCAGCGCGCCCGCGACATCCTGCAGCAGGCCGAGTTGCTGTATCCGGCGGAGCAGGTACAGGCGGCGCTGCACCGGGTCGCACGGCAGATCAATGACGCGCTGGCGGAGGCGCATCCGCTGGTGCTGTCGGTGATGGGCGGCGCGGTGGTGTTTACCGGGCAGCTGCTGCCGCTGCTCGATTTTCCGCTGGATTTCGATTACGTGCATGTGTCGCGTTACGGCGATGCGACGCAGGGTGGAAAAATATGCTGGAAGGTCGAGCCGTGCGAGAAGGTGCGCGGCCGCACGGTGCTGGTGCTGGACGATATCCTCGATGAAGGCCATACTCTGGCGGCATTGCGCCAGCGCGTAATGGAACTGGGCGCAGGCAAATTCTGCAGCGCGGTGCTCGCCGACAAGCGGCATGGCAGGGACAAGCCGATCCATGCCGATTTTGTGGGGATGGAGGTGCCGGACCGCTTCGTGTTCGGCTACGGCATGGATATCGAAGGGGCGTGGCGCAACCTGCCCGCCATTTATGCAGTGAAGGAGTAAGAGCATGTTGGCAATCATTGGCGGCCGGGGCCTGACCGAACTCGCGAGCCTGAAAATCACCCACCGGCAGGTCATGCGCACGCCCTATGGCGAGCCTTCCGGCGCGTTCCTGTTCGGCACGCTGAACGAGCACGAGGTGATCTTCCTCGCGCGCCACGGCTATGGACACACCATCCCCCCCCACCTGGTGAACTATCGCGCCAATTTGTGGGCACTGCGCGAGCAGGGCGTGAACAATGTCATTTCGGTTGCGACGGTGGGCGGCATCCGCGCCGACCTGACGCCAGGCACTATCGTCGTGCCGGACCAGATCATCGACTACACCCACGGGCGCGACGCCACCTTCTACGATACGCGCGACCAGAATTACGCCAATGCCAATTTCACCCTGCCCTATTGCCCGGAATTGCGCGGCCGCATCCTGCGCAGCGCGGGCATCGTGCAGCAGCCCTGCGTGGACGGCGGCGTGTATGCCGCGACGCAGGGGCCGCGCCTGGACAGCATTGCGGAGGTCAACCGCTACGAGCGCGATGGCGCGGACATGGTCGGCATGACCGGCATGCCGGAGACCGCGCTGGCGATGGAGCTGGAACTGAATTACGCCACCATCGCCGTGGTCGTGAATCATGCGGCGGGGCGCGGCGACAACAAGCAGGGCGTCAACATGGAGCAGGTCAACGCCACCGCCAACGCGGCGATGGAACGGGTGCGCGGCATCCTCGAGTGCGTGGTGAAATGTGATGGCGATTAGGCCGGTATTGCGCATGGGCGATGTGCGGCTGCTGCGGCGCGCCGAGCCGCTCAGCAGCTTCGCTGGCGAGGAGTTGCGCGCCTTGCTGGAGGACATGCGCGACACCATGCAGGCCATGAACGGCGTGGGGCTGGCCGCGCCGCAGATCGGCGTGAACCTGCGCGTGGTGATCTTCGGCGTGCAAAAAAATCCGCGCTATCCCGATGTGGAGGAAGTCCCGGAAACCGTGCTCATCAATCCGTCCATCATGGTGCTGGAAGAGACCATCAAGGAGGATTGGGAAGGCTGCCTGAGCCTGCCCGGCATGCGCGGGCTCGTGCCGCGCTTCCAGAATATCCGCTATAAGGGTTATGATGAACAGGGCGCGCCGATTGACAGGACCGCAAGCGGATTCCATGCGCGCGTCGTGCAGCATGAGTGCGATCACCTGGACGGCATCCTGTATCCGATGCGTATCCGGGACATCACCAAGTTTGGCTATACGGAAGAGCTATTCCCCGGTCAGGCCTTGCAGGACGAGTAGCAGGCTCTCCAGAATTTCTGGGCACCAAGATAGTTGCAAGCTAGGTATTTTGTAGTCGCGCATTCCACCAGCACGGAGGTTCTGCCATGACACACAACCTGTTCAATACCCGCCAGTCCTTCGCTCTCGCCAACGGCAAACAGGGCGCGCTGTATTCGCTGCCCGCGCTGGAAGCCGCCGCCGTCGGAAAAATCTCGCGCCTGCCGGTGTCGATCCGCGTCGTGCTGGAATCTGTCCTGCGCAACTGCGACGGCAAAAAGGTCACCGAGGTGCATGTGCGCGAGCTCGCCAGCTGGCAGCCGAACGCGCCGCGCACCGCAGAGATCCCGTTCGTCGTGGCGCGCATCGTGCTGCAGGACTTCACCGGCGTGCCGCTGCTCGCCGATCTTGCCGCGATGCGCGATGCCGCCGCGAGGCTGGGCCATGACCCGAAGACCATTGAGCCGCTGGTGCCGGTGGACCTGGTGGTCGACCACTCGGTACAGGTGGATTACTACAACCGTCCGGATGCGCTGCGCCTTAACATGGAGATGGAATTCGAGCGCAACACCGAGCGCTACAAGTTCATGAAGTGGGGCATGCAGGCGTTCGACACCTTCAAGGTCGTGCCGCCCGGCGTCGGCATCGTGCACCAGGTCAACCTCGAATACCTGGCGCGCGGCGTGCAGCACAAGGACAGCCCGGAAGGGCGTGTGTATTATCCCGACACGCTGGTCGGCACCGATTCGCACACCACCATGATCAACGGCATCGGCGTGGCCGGCTGGGGCGTGGGCGGCATCGAGGCGGAGGCCGGCATGCTCGGCCAGCCGGTGTATTTCCTCACGCCGGACGTGGTGGGCGTGCATCTCAAGGGCAAGCTGCGCGAGGGCGTCACCGCCACCGACCTGGTGCTGACCGTCACCGAACTGTTGCGCAAACAGAAAGTGGTCGGCAAGTTCGTGGAATTCTTCGGCGCGGGCACGGCGGCGCTCTCGGTGCCGGATCGCGCCACCATCGCCAACATGGCGCCGGAGTATGGCGCGACCATGGGCTTCTTCCCGGTGGACGATGTCACGGTGGACTACCTGCGCTACACCGGCCGCACGGACGAGGAAGTGGACGCCTTCCAGGCTTACTTCAAGGCGCAGGGGCTGTACGGCATTCCGGAGGCGGGCGAGATCGATTACAGCGGCGTGGTGGAACTGGACCTCGCCGGCGTCGAGCCGTCGCTGGCCGGGCCGAAGCGGCCGCAGGATCGCGTCGCGCTGTCGAAGATGAAGGAAACCTTCAATAACCTGTTCAGCAAGCCGGTCGCGGAAAACGGTTTCAACAAGGCCGCCGCCGAACTGGGCAAGCGTTACATCACCACCCTGCCAGAGCGCAGGGCAGGAGTTTGCACCCCGATTGCCGGCGGCGGCCTGCAGGAGGCGGACAAGGTGCGCAGCGGCAGCGAACTGGAGATGGTCGATGATCATCCCAATCCCGCGGTGCGCTGCGAGGGTGCGGAGGAAATGCTGAACGGGGTGCAGATCGGCCACGGCGATGTGCTGATCGCCGCGATCACCTCCTGCACCAACACCTCCAACCCGAGCGTGCTGCTGGCGGCTGGGCTGCTGGCGAAGAAGGCAGTGGCGAAAGGCTTGCGCGTGGCACCGCACATCAAGACCTCGCTCGCCCCCGGATCGCGGGTGGTGACCGAATACCTGACCAGGGCGGGGCTGCTGGAACCCTTGGCGCAGCTCGGCTTCAGCCTTGCGGCCTACGGCTGCACCACCTGCATCGGCAATTCCGGCCCGCTGGACGCCAAGCTGGAAGAGGTCATCGTCGCCAATGACCTGATCGCGGCGGCGGTGCTGTCGGGCAACCGCAACTTCGAGGCGCGCATCCACGCCAACATCAAGGCCAACTTCCTCGCGTCTCCGCCGCTGGTGGTGGCCTACGCAATCGCGGGCCGCGCGAACATCAACCTCGATAGCGAACCGCTCGGCACCGGCAAGGATGGCCGGCCGGTGTACCTGAAGGACATCTGGCCGAACAGCGCCGAAGTGCAGGTGATGATGAAACATGCCGCCGATCCGGCGACCTACCGCAGGCTGTACAGTGACCTGACCCGCGACCTGCCGCTGTGGAACGCGATTTCTGCACCTGCCGGCAACCAGTACCGGTGGGACGAATCGACCTACATCGCGCGTCCGCCGTTCTTCGAGCAATTCACCATGCATCCCGGCGGCATCGCGGAAATCCACAACGCCAGGGCGCTCGGCATCTTCGGTGATTCGGTCACGACCGACCACATCAGCCCGGCGGGCAGCTTCAAGGCGACGACCCCGGCGGGCAAGTACCTGCAGGCCAAGGGCGTCGCGGCGAAAGATTTCAACAGCTACGGCGCGCGGCGCGGCAACCACGAGGTGATGATGCGCGGCACCTTCGCCAACGTGCGCATCAAGAACCTGATGCTGCCGCCGAAGGCCGACGGCAGCCGCGTCGAGGGCGGCTACACGCTGTATTACGGCGAGCAGATGTCGATCTATGACGCGGCGATGAAATATATCGCCGACGGCACGCCGACGCTGATCTTCGCGGGCGAGGAATACGGCACCGGATCGAGCCGTGACTGGGCGGCCAAAGGCACGCAACTGCTCGGCGTGAAGGCGGTCATCGCGAAATCCTACGAGCGCATCCACCGCAGCAATCTGGTCGGCATGGGGGTGCTGCCGTTGCAGTTCAAGGGTGACGCCAGCGTCGCGACGCTCAATCTCAGCGGCGATGAAACCTTCGACCTCGGCGGCATCGATGAAAACACGAGGCCGCAGCAGGATGTGATGCTTACCATCATGCGTAGCGATGGCAGCACGCAGCAGGTGCCGCTGCTGCTGCGCATCGATACGCCGATCGAGGTGGATTACTACCGGCATGGCGGCATCCTGCCGTATGTGCTGCGCGAGCTGGTGTCGAAATAGGGGGCAGGGATAACACCATGACCACGAGAATCGAGCACGACTCCTTCGGCGACATCGAAGTGCCCGCCGAGCGCCTGTGGGGCGCACAGACGCAGCGCTCGCTGCGGTACTTCCACATCTCGACCGAGCGCATGCCGCAGGAACTCATCCTTGCGCTGGCATCGGTGAAGCGCGCCTGCGCGCTGGTCAACCGCGAGCTCGGGCTGCTGGGCGAGGAGAGGACGACTGCCATCGTGCAGGCGGCGGACGAGGTGCTTGCAGGCAAGCATGACCAGGAGTTCCCGCTGTCGGTGTGGCAGACCGGCTCGGGCACGCAGAGCAACATGAACATGAACGAGGTGCTCGCCAACCGCGCCTCGGAACTGCTCGGCGGGGCACGCGGCACTAAACGGCTGGTGCATCCCAACGACGAGGTCAATCTCGGCCAGTCGTCCAACGACATTTTTCCCACGGCGATGCATGTCGCGGCGGTCGGCGGCATCACGCACCAGTTGTTGCCGGCGTTGCGCGCGCTGCGCGCAACGCTGGAGCAGAAATCTGCCGCGTTCGGCGGCATCGTCAAGATCGGCCGCACCCATCTGCAGGACGCGACCCCGCTGACGCTGGGGCAGGAGTTTTCCGGTTACGTGGCGCAACTGCAACACGCGGAAGCGGTGATCCTCGCCACGCTGGCCCCGCTGCACCAGTTGGCGGCGGGCGGCACTGCGGTCGGCACCGGGCTGAACACCCATGCCGAATTCGGCGCGCGCGTCGCCACCGAACTGGTACGCAGCATCGGCCTGCCGTTCAGGAGCGCTCCCAACAAGTTTGCCGCGCTCGCCGCGCACGACGAGCTGGTCGCGGCGCACGGCGCGCTCAAGCCGCTCGCCGCCGCGCTGATGAAGATCGCCAACGATGTG
>CAYNYH010000048.1:0-16789 GCA_964401425.1 uncultured Gallionella sp.
CACCCGGTCGCCGGCCGCATGCCCGGCCACATGAACGTGCTGCTGGCCGAGGCCAAGGTGCCCTACGACATCGTGCTGGAAATGGATGAACTCAACGAGGACTTCCCCGATACCGACGTCGCGATGGTGATCGGCGCCAACGA
Organism: uncultured Gallionella sp.; assembly: GCA_964401425.1. Taxonomy (GTDB): domain Bacteria; phylum Pseudomonadota; class Gammaproteobacteria; order Burkholderiales; family Gallionellaceae; genus Gallionella. Next base: position 144 of record CAYNYH010000048.1, read on the forward strand.
CATCGTGAACCCGGCCGCGCAGGACGATCCGAACAGCCCGATCGCCGGCATGCCGGTGCTGGAAGTGTGGAAAGCGAAGACCTCGATCGTGATGAAGCGCAGCATGGCCTCCGGCTACGCGGGCGTCGACAATCCGCTGTTCTACAAGGAGAACAACCGCATGCTGTTCGGCGACGCAAAGAAAATGCTGGACGAGGTGCTTGCCTCGCTGAAAGCATAGCGAAGCAGAATTCTGGCAGGATAACGCCCGCGCAAGCGGGCGTTATTCCATCTGACGTTAAAATCCCGGACTGGAAGTACACGACATCCCGATCATGCCACACACAAGCCTGAACCCGGCCACCAATCAGTTACTCCAGACCTGCGCCAGCTGGGATGCAAGCCGCCTGGAGCAGGCGCTGGAGAAAGCCCACCACGCGCAACAGGCCTGGGCGCAAACTGTTTTTTCCCGGCGTGCCGAAGTGCTGCGCAACGTCGCGCATCAGTTGCACGCCCAGCGCGACCGCTATGCAACCTTCATCACGCAGGAAATGGGCAAACCGCTGCGCGAGGCACGCGCCGAGGTCGAGAAATGCGCGAGCGTCTGCGACTACTATGCGCAGCATGCCGAAGAATTCATGCGCGCCGAACCGGGGGAGTCGGACACCGGCCGAAGCTACGTCGCGCACTACCCGCTCGGCGTGGTGCTGGCCATCATGCCGTGGAACTTCCCTTTCTGGCAGGCATTCCGCGCCGCAGCCCCTGCCCTGATGGCGGGCAATGCGATGGTGTTGAAGCATGCGCCGAACGTGCCGCAGTGCGCGCTGGCGATTGAGGCCATCTTCCGCGAGTGCGGCCTGCCGGATGGAGTGTTTACGAGCCTGATGATCGAGGTCGAGCAGACGGCCGAGGCCATCGCCAGCCCGCATGTGCATGGGGTCACGTTCACCGGCTCGGAAGCCGCGGGGCGCAAGGTAGCGGCGTGCGCCGGCCAGCACCTGAAGAAATGCGTGCTGGAACTGGGCGGCTCCGACCCCTTCATCGTGCTGCACGATGCCGACCTGGAATTGACGGTCAGCATGGCGCTGGCCTCGCGCTTCATGAATTGCGGGCAGTCGTGCATCGCCGCCAAGCGCTTCATCGTCGTACCGCAGATCGCCGACGAATTCCTGCGCCAGTTGAAAGCAAAAGTGGAGACGCTCAGGCTCGGCGACCCGATGGACGACGCGATGCAGATCGGCCCGATGGCGCGCGCCGACCTGCGCGACTCACTGCATAGCCAGATCAGCGATTCCATCGCGCAGGGCGCGGTTGCAGTGACCGGCTGCAAACCGATGGAGGGAGAAGGATTCTTCTACCGCCCCTCGATCCTGGATCACGTCACCCCGAAGGTTCGCGCCTACAGCGAAGAAATGTTCGGCCCGGTGGCAACCGTGATCCGCGCCGCAAATGAAGCGGATGCGCTGCGCATCGCCAACGACACGCGCTATGGGCTCGGCTCGTCGATCTGGAGCCGCGACACGGCGCGCGCCGAGCAACTGGCGGCACAAATCCAGGCAGGCTGCACCTTCATCAACGGCATGGTCAAATCCGATCCACGTCTGCCTTTCGGCGGAGTAAAGGCATCGGGCTATGGGCGCGAATTATCGAAACTGGGGATGCTTGAATTCGTGAATGCGAAGACAGTGTGGATTCGATAGCAGCCTGCCTATGAAGCCAGTCGATACCTGCAACGCCTTCGTCCCCGGCGAGATGATCACGGTCTCCCCCCCGCGAAAAAACGGGAGGCTTTCATCGCTGACCTTCGCGGTAAAGGAACTCTACGATGTCGAAGGATTCGTCACCGGCGCCGGAAATCCGCGCTGGAAGAGCACGCACCAAATAGCGCAGACGACCGCACCCGCCGTCAAGATGCTGCTCAACGAGGGCGCCACCCTGCTCGGCAAGACCATTTCGGACGAGATGGCCTTCTCCCTTGACGGCGAGAACACCCACTACGGCACCCCACTGAACTCCAGATGTCCTGAGCGGATCCCGGGCGGCTCTTCCAGCGGCTCCGCCGCCGCGGTCGCGGGCGGGCTGGTGGATTTTGCGCTGGGTACCGACACGGCCGGCTCGATGCGCATCCCGGCATCCTATTGCGGCATCTACGGCTTCCGCGCGACGCATGGCGCCATTTCGCTGCAAGGCGTGCACCCGATGGCGCCCAGCTTCGATGCGGCCGGCTGGTTCGCCCGCACGCCGGAGATGCTGGCCAGGGTGGGCAGCGTATTGCTCGGCATCGACATCCCGGAGTTCAAGGCCGGCAAGCTCCTCATCGCGCGCGACCTGTTCGACACTCAGGACGCGAGCCTCGCAGTGAAATACGACGCGCTCATCCGCAGCCTGTCCAGGCTGGACATTGAGATTGCCGAAATTGAACTCGGCAGGCCGGATTTTTCCGCATGGATCGAAACGCTGCGCAACATCCAGTGGTGGGAACTGAGCCAGGCACACGGCGAGTGGATTTCCCGGAATCTCGACAGCTTCGGCGCGGAGATTCGCGGCCGGCTGGAAAAGATATCCTCCGTCACCCAGAGCGACATGGAGGAGAAGCGGCGATTCAGGAAGCAGTTGCTCGAGCAGATCGAAGGCATCGTCACTCCCGGCACCCTGGTCGTTTTTCCGACCGCTCCCGGTATCGCGCCCATGAAGGGCAGGTCGATAGGCGAGGCCAGGGCATCGCGCCTCAACACGATGCGGCACACCTGCATCGCCGCCGTTGCCGGGTTGCCGCAAGTCTCGATGCCGCTGCTGGAAAAAGACGGCTGCCCGCTCGGCATCTCCCTGCTGGGCGCGCGCGGCCAGGACGGCCAGCTTCTGGCGGCTGCCCAACTCTTCGGAAAAGGTTAAAATAACCGCTCGATACACCAAACGCCGATTATCGTTTATCTCCCCCGGAGCCTTCATGTCTGTAGCCGCCTACCTCGACAAAATGCCGACCCTCGGAGCACGAGTCTATGCCCACTCCTCCTGCCAGATCATCGGCGAGGTAAGCATCGGCGACGACAGCTCGGTCTGGTGCAACGCGGTGTTGCGCGGCGACGTGAACCGCATCGTGATCGGCAAGGGCACCAGCATCCAGGACCTCACCATGGGACATGTCTCCCACAAGACGCAGGACAAGCCGGACGGCTCGCCCCTGCTGGTCGGCGACTACGTAACGGTCGGGCATTCCGCCGTCCTCCACGGCTGCACGATCGGCAACGAATGCCTGATCGGCATGGGTTCGATCATCCTGGACGACGCCGTCATCCCCGACCGCGTCATGATAGGCGCGGGCAGCCTGGTTCCGCCGGGCAAGGTGCTGGAAAGCGGCATGCTCTACGTGGGGCGCCCCGTCAAGGCCGTTCGGGCGCTAACTGCGGAAGAAATCGCCCACCTGAGATACTCGGCCGAGCATTACATCCGCCTGAAAAACGACTATCTGAACAACCCGCCGCGCTAACCCGGGACAGGCAATTTTCCCGCCAGCCATCGGTACGCAACCAGATATATTTCTCACCTCTAATCCGATGACTTTGCGCGGCGATTTTTCCAAAACCTGTATAATTCCGTCGGCATTTTTTTGATATACTTATTCTTTGATTGTTGTGGCCGCCATGACAGGGCCTGCGGACGGCACATCCCCCATTACTTAGTTACTGAGGAGCAGTAGATGCAAGGCAAAACCAAGAACGATCTGATCATCCGAATCGGCGGTGAAGGCGGTGAGGGTGTCATCTCAGTAGGCGATTTCATCACTCAGGCCTGCGCACGCGCCGGTCTCGACGTCTACACATTCAAGACTTTCCCCGCCGAGATCAAGGGTGGCTACGCGATGTACCAGGTGCGTGCCAGCACCGAACGGGTGTACAACCAGGGCGATATATTCGACGTCCTGTGCGCCTTCAACGGCGAAGCGTACAACATGAACCGTGCCCATCTCCGGCCGGGTACCGCCATCGTTTACGACAGCCCGAGCGACTTCACGCCGGATATTCCGGAAGGCGTATACGCCTATCCCATTCCAATGACCCAGACAGCCAAGGAACTGAACAACCCGCGCGCCAAGAACATGGTGGCGATGGGTGCGCTGTCGGTGCTGTTCAACATTCCCGTGGAATCCCTGCGCGAAGTACTCACCACCAAGTTCGCGCGCAAGGGCGAGGAAGTGGTACAGGGCAACCTGAAAGCGCTGGAGCGCGGCCGCGAACTGGCCGCCGCCCTGAAGAAGACCGATCCATGGGCCATCGGCACGCCCAAGTCCAAACAGGAAGTCATCGTGATGTCCGGCAATAACGCCATCGGCCTCGGCGCGATTATTGCAGGACTGGATTTCTTTTCCGCCTATCCCATTACCCCGGCAACCGAAGTCGCGATCTATGTTGCGAAGCACCTGCCCAAACGCGGCGGCACCCTGATCCAGGCCGAAGACGAAATCGCCTCGATTTCCCAGGTTCTCGGCGCCTCCTACGCAGGCAAGAAAGCAATGACCTCCACCTCCGGACCCGGCCTGTCGCTGATGAGCGAGATGCTGGGCATGGCATTCATGGCCGAACTGCCCTGCGTGGTAGTCGACGTTCAGCGCGGCGGCCCCTCTACCGGCCTGCCGACCAAGCATGAACAGTCCGACCTGTTCCTGGCGATCCATGGCGGCCATGGCGACGCCGGACGCATCGTGCTGTCCGTGGAAAACGTCAAGGACTGCATCGACTTGACCGTGGAAGCATTCAATCTGGCTGAAAAATATCAATGCCCCGTGCTGCTGCTTTCCGACGGCTCCCTGGCGTTCTCGACCCAGAGCGTACCCTGCCCGAACCCGGCCGACTACAAGCTGGTAGAGCGCAAGCGCTGGGACGGCGAAGGCGAGTACCAACGCTACAAATTTACCGAAGACGGCATTTCGCCGATGGCCGACCCCGGCACGCCCGGCGGCTTGCACATCGCCACCGGCCTCGAACACAGCGAGAGCGGCCTGCCCAGCTACACCTCGGCCAACCACGAAGCCATGCAGGACAAGCGTTTCGGCAAGCTCAAGAACGTGATCAACGATGTCGCCCCGGTGGAAGTGGATGCCGCGCAAGGCGCGGGCATGGCGGATCTGGGCATCATCGCCTGGGGCAGCACCATCGGCGTGGTGCGCGAGGCGCTGCAACGCCTGCGTGCCGAGGGTTACAACGTCAAGGGCTTCTATCCCAAGCTGCTGAACCCCCTGCCGGCACAGCAATTCGAAGACTTCGGCGCATCGTGCAAGCGGCTGTTGCTGCCCGAAGTAAACTTCCTGGGCCAACTCGCCCACTTCGTGCGCGCGGAAACCTCGTTGCGCCCCGAGTCCTACACCATTTGCGGCGGGATGCCTTTCACGCCTGAAATGATAGTAAACAAAGTCAAGGAGATATTGGCATGAACGCGATCCTTCAACCGCACGCCCACTTCAACAAGGTGGACTTCAAACCCAAGGATTACAAGGATGAAAAGACGCCGTCATTCTGGTGCGCCGGCTGCGGCCACTATGGCGTACTGACGGGCCTGCTGCGCGCGCTTGCCGAACTCGGCGTCGACCCGAATCATCTGGTGAGCGTTTCGGGGATCGGCTGTTCCTCGCGCCTGCCCTACTTCGTCAACTCCTACAAGATGCACACCCTGCATGGCCGTGCCGGTCCGGTGGCAACCGGCGTCCACCTGGCGCGCCCCGACCTTGCCGTGGTAGTCAGCGGCGGCGACGGCGATGGCTTCTCCATCGGCGGCGGACACATGCCGCATCTGGCGCGCAAGAACATCAACATCACCTATATCCTGATGGACAACCACGTCTACGGTTTGACCAAGGGCCAATGCTCGCCGACCTCGCGCGAGGAAATGAAGGCCGCTGTTACCCCGTATGGCGGCATGGAAGAGCCTCTGGATCCGATCCTGTACATGCTCACCTATGGTGCCACCTACGTCGCCCAGTCCTTCTCCGGCAACGCCAAGCTGGCCGCGCAACTCATCAAGGAAGGCATGGAACACAAGGGCTTCGCCTTCATCAACCTGCTCTCCCAGTGTCCGTCTTTCAATGACCTGGATACTGCAGTGTCCTTCAGGAACGCCTGCGACCAGGTGCCTGACACTCATGACGTGAGCGACCTGAATGCCGCGATGCAGGCTGTCAGTGCGGCAAAGCAGGCCGGCCGTATCCCCACCGGGTTGCTGTACAAGACCGAGCGCCCCGCCCTCCACGAGCGCATGGCCGAACTGGTTAAACGCGTCGGCGGGCACAAGGACTATGATCTGAAAAAGATCATCGATCTCTCGCGTCCATGACGAAAAGCAATACCACGCCCAACGAAAACGACCAGCCCGTCGCCCTGACCATCAACGGCCTCGCCGTCAACGCCTCCGCGGACATGACCCTGGTCGAAGCCGCCTGGCATGGCGGCGTGCCGCAGATAACAAGTGTCGGCTGCATGGAAGGGGTGTGCGGCTCCTGCCGCGTCATGTTGCGGCGTGGCAAGGAGGTGACTGTAAATCTCGCCTGTCAGACTTTCGTCGAGGATGGCATCGAGGTCGTATTTCTGCCGCCGGCATCGGCGCCCCGCCATCATTACGAAATCAACGATTTCAAGGATGGCTGGGATATCCATGCGCGTTTCCACAAGATTTTCCCCGAAGCATCGCGCTGCCGGCATTGCCACGGCTGCGTCAAGGCCTGCCCCAAGGACATTGCCGTCGAGGACGGTGTCGCGCTGGCCGCAGCAGGCCGCTACCGCGAGGCAGGGGAAGTATTTTTTGAGTGTGTCATGTGCGAACTGTGCGACGCCGCCTGCCCGGAACTGATCGCCCCGGCCCATGTGGGCCTGTTCAGCCGGCGCGTAACGGCTCATTTTCATCTTCGTCCGCCCAACCTGATCCACCGGCTGGAGGAGTTGCGCCAGGAGCGCATGAATACTTGCCGTGAGATGGTGGCAAGAAATGAAAATGACGAGGATTAATCGAAGATGAGTAATGGCATCCCTCTGGCCGAAGCGCTAGCTCGCTACCGTGCTGATGCAGATCTTGATCCGCCACCCGAACTGGCCGATATCGACGCACTGCTCAACACCTACCACCCAGACCACCTGCAAGGCAGCGTGGTCAAGCTGGCAGTCGGAGCCAATGCGGGCGACAGTTGCCAGCGCGAACTGGCCGGGCTCTTGCAGACCGAGGCATTTATCGACGAAGCCGACCTGGCTGGCGCCCCGGTAACCGATATCGACGTATTGGTGATCGGCGGCGGCGGTGCGGGCTGCGCGGCGGCGCTGGCAGCGGCCGAAAACGGCGCGCGCGTCCTGCTGGCCACCAAGCTGCGCCTCGGGGACAGCAATACGGTCATGGCCGAAGGCGGCATCCAGGCCGCCATCGAGCCTGAAGACTCGATTCAGCGGCATATCCAGGACACCCTGCGCGGAGGCCACAATGTCGGTGACCCGGCGCTGGTCTCCGCCTTGGCCGGCGACGGCCCGGAGGCGCTGCAATGGCTGATCAACCTTGGCATGCAGCTTGACCAGACTCCCAGCGGCGACCTGCACACGCGGCGTGCCGGCGGCATGAGCACTCCCCGCCTCGTCCATTGCCGTGACTATACCGGCCTGGAAATGATGCGCGTGCTGCGCGAGGCCGTTATCCAGCATCACAGCATCGAAGTCTGGGAGCAAAGCCCCGCCGTCGAACTGCTGTCCAACGAAGTCGGCCAGAAATGCGTCGGCGCGGTGCTCACCTCGCTGCTGGACGGCCGGCCGCGCATCGTGCGCACCCGCTCCGTGATCCTGGCAACCGGTGGGCTGGGGCGGCTGCACCTGAACGGCTTCCCGACCTCCAACCATCTTGGCGCAACGGGCGACGGCCTGGTGCTGGCGTACCGCATCGGCGCACGCCTGTGCGAACTGGATTCCTTCCAGTACCACCCGACGGGCCTGCTGCATCCTGCCCATCTGGCGGGGAAGCTGGTGACCGAAGGCATACGTGCGGCGGGTGCCCTGCTGATAAATGGCCTCGGGCAGCGCTTCATCGACGAGCTCCAGCCGCGTGACGTGGTATGCGCCGCCATCCTGCGCGAGTGCAGGGAGGGACGCGGGGTTCGCGTTGACGACCAGCGCACCGGCGTATGGCTCGACACACCGCGCCTGGAACGCGCCCAGCCGGGAGTGCTGGAGAAGCAATTTACCAGCCTGATGACACGCACCCATGTCGCGGGCATCGACCCGCGCCGCGAACCCCTGCTGGTCCATCCGACCCTGCACTACCAGAACGGCGGCGCGGTCATCGATACCAACGGCGCCACCACCGTTCCCGGCCTGTATGCGGTGGGCGAAGTATCGGGAGGCATCCACGGGCGCAACCGCCTCATGGGCAACGCCCTGCTCGAAATCATCAGCTTCGGCCGCCGCGCCGGCGCAGCGGCCACCGCCGACCGCGACCGCGGCCCGAAGAAGGTCACCCTCGAACACGTAAACCGGATGCGCCGCGCCCTGACCCTCGCGGGACAGCCCATGACGCAGCGCGCACCACAGGTATTGCCGGATTATGCAGCAGGAGGCATATGGAACCGCTGATCGTTGAAACGCCCCACCTCGGAGCGGTCCAGGTGCTGCTCCATGCAGACCGGTGCGTCGGCGCAGACATGGGCCGCTGGCGCAGTTCCGGCGGCGGCGTGGCGCTGGCGCGTGCCCTGAAAGACCCGGCCGCAGTGCGCGAGGAAGTCAAGCAGGCCGACCTGCGCGGTTTGGGCGGCAGCGGCTTCCCGGCGTGGCGCAAGTGGGAGGCGGTCGCCGCCGAGCTGCCTAAGCCCGACAAATACCTGATCGTGAACGGCAACGAGGACGAGCCCGGCACCTTCAAGGATCGCCTGCTGCTCGAGAAGACTCCCCATCAGGTGATCGAGGGCGCCGTAGTGACGGCGCTGGCGATCGGCGCCAACCGCGTCAGGTTCTACACCAACCCGGAACTGGCTCGCCCGCTGGCCGCGATGAAAGCGGCACTCGAACAGTGGCAGGCCTCCGGCCTGCTGGAGCAGGCATCGGCCGCACTCGGCATGCCGCTGGAGCTCAAGCTGCTGCCCGGCTCCGGGCACTACATCGGCGGCGAGGAAACGGCTTCCATGGAATGGGTCGAGGGGCGCTTCCCCTTCCCGCGCGGCAAGCCGCCCTACCCGGCGCAGTCCGGCGTGCACGGCTGCCCGACGCTGATCAATAACGTCGAAACCATCAGCAACGTGCCGCAGATCGTGGCACAGGGTGCCGCCTGGTTCCGCGCCCTCGGCAAGGCACAGGGCAGCGGCACCAAGCTGTATTCCCTGAGCGGCGACGTGCTGCACCCCGGCGTCTATGAATTGCCGATGGGCACGCCGCTGCGCGAGCTCATCTTCGATCACGGCGGCGGTCTGCTCTCGGGCAAGCAGCCCAAGGCGGTGTTCACCGGCGGGCCTTCGAGCACCATGCTGACCCCCGTCGACCTCGACGTGGCCATGGATTTTGATTCCCTGCGCGCACGCGGCGCCAACCTGGGCACGGGCGCGATGATCGTCATTTCGGAAGGCACCGGCATCGTCAAGCGGGTCGCCGAATATGAACGCTTCTTCGCCCATTCCTCTTGCGGCCAGTGCAACTCATGCAAGGTGGGCACCGCCAATATGAGCCGCCTGCTGGACCGGATCGACACCGGGTGCGGTACTGCGGCCGATCTCGCCACGCTGAAGAACCTCTGCGCCATGCTGCCCGGCAGCGGCCGCTGCCACCTCGTCAACGGCGCCGTGGCACTGCTCGACAGCGCCTTCCACCACTTCCCGGACGAGTTCAAGCAGGCGTTGAAACAGTAACAGCCCAATCGAACCACGAAGAACACGAAGCGCACGGAGAAAAACAACTTCGTGATCTTCGTGATCTTCGTGCCCTTCGTGGTAAAGCGGTTTTTGCGGACAACGGGTTGATTCTTTCCCGCGCTTCCCTCATATTGGCGGTCTCGCATGTAGGGAGGTTGCCATGCCCGCCATCCGTCCCCCTGCCGTCGCAGGCCTGTTCTACCCCGCCGATCCCCGGCAGCTTGCGCATGACGTGCAAGCGCTGCTGGCTGCGGCCAAGCCGCACGGCCTGATCCCCAAAGCCCTGATCGTCCCGCATGCCGGCTACGTCTATTCCGGCCCGATTGCGGCGACCGCCTATGCCACCCTCCAACCGATTGCCAAACGCATCCACCGCGTGGTGCTGCTCGGCCCCACGCATCGCGTCGCGGTGCGCGGCCTGGCGCTGCCCGGCGCGGATGCCTTCGACACGCCGCTCGGGCGGATCATGCTGGATGCGGAGGCGGCGCGCAGCATCGCCCGCCTGCCGCATGTGACCGTGAACGCGCAGGCGCACGAGCTGGAACATTCGCTGGAGGTGCAGCTGCCGTTCCTGCAGAGCGTGCTGGCGGACTTCACCCTGCTGCCGCTGGCGGTCGGCATGGCGACGCCCGAGGAGGTCGCCGAGGTACTGGAAGCGCTGTGGGGAGGCGAGGAGACGCTGATCGTCATCAGCTCCGACCTGTCGCACTACCTGCCCTATGACCTCGCCCGGCGCGTGGACAACGGCACCGTGCAGGACATCCTCAGGCTGGATCAGCCCATCGAGCCCGACCACGCCTGCGGCGGCATACCGGTCAGCGGCCTGATCGTCGCGGCGCGCCAGCACCGTCTCACGCCATATCTGCTCGACCTGCGAAACTCCGGGGACACTGCGGGGTCTCATAGCCAAGTTGTGGGCTATGCCGCCCTCGCCTTTACCGAGGAAACGAGACATGCAAAGTGAACGTGGAAAAGTATTATTGCCGATCGCACGCGCCGCGATCTCGCGCGCCCTGAATATGCCTTGCACAGCGGACGAAACCGCACCCTGGCTGGCCGAGCACGGCGCATGCTTCGTCACCCTCACGCAGGACGGCGAATTGCGCGGCTGCATCGGCACGCTGCAGGCGCACCGGCCGCTGCTCGCCGACGTCAAGAGCAATGCCGTATCCGCCGCCATGCACGACCCGCGTTTCATGCCGCTGGACGCCGAAGAACTCGACATCACCACGGTCGAAATCTCGCTGCTCTCGCCGACGACCGCGATGGATGTGCTGGACGAGGCCGATGCGCTGGCGCAGATGCGCCCCGGCATCGATGGCATCGTCTTCCAGTGCGGCCATCATCGCAGCACCTTTTTGCCGCAGGTCTGGGAACACTTCCCGCAGCCGCGCGATTTTCTCGCGATGCTCAAGCGCAAGGCCGGCCTGCCGGACGATTTCTGGACGGACGAGGTGAGCCTGCTGCGCTATACCGTGACCAAGTGGAGTGAGGAGCGCTGACATGAACGAAGCAATCGGCATTGACGAGCGGCATCCCACCAAATACTGGCACCTGCTCGAAGACCAGCGCATCCAGTGCGACCTGTGCCCGCGCGACTGCAAGCTGCACGAGGGGCAGCGCGGGGCATGCTTCGTGCGCATGCGCATCAATGACCAGATCGTACTCACCACCTACGGGCGCAGTTCGGGCTTCTGCGTCGATCCCATCGAGAAGAAGCCGCTCAACCATTTCTACCCGGGCAGCAGCGTGTTCTCCTTCGGCACGGCGGGCTGCAACCTCGCCTGCAAGTTCTGCCAGAACTGGGACATCTCCAAGTCGCGCAGCTTCGACCGCCTGAACGACCAAGCCAGCCCGCAGGACATCGCGAAAACCGCGCAGCAACTGGGCTGCAAGAGCGTCGCCTTCACCTACAACGACCCGGTGATCTTCGCCGAATACGCGATGGACACCGCCGACGCCTGCCACGCGCTCGGCATCAAGACCGTCGCGGTCACGGCGGGCTACATCCACGACCAGCCGCGCCGCGAGTTCTTCGCCAAAATGGATGCCGCCAACGTCGACCTCAAGGGCTTCACCGACGAGTTCTACGTCAAGCTCTGCGGCGCGCACCTGCAACCGGTGCTGGACACGCTGAAATATCTCAGGCAGGAGACCGGCGTGTGGGTCGAACTGACCACGCTGCTGATCCCCGGCCACAACGATTCCGACCAGGAGCTCGGCAGGATGAGCGAGTGGATCGCAAAAGAGCTCGGCGCGGACGTGCCGCTGCACTTCTCCGCCTTCCACCCGGACTACAAGATGATCGACGTTCCCCCTACTCCACCGGAAACGCTGGTGCGGGCGCGCAACATCGCCATGGCCGCGGGGCTGCGCTACGTCTACACCGGCAACGTGCACAACCGCGAGGGCGACACTACATTCTGCCCGTCATGCCGCAGCGCCCTGATCGAGCGCGACTGGTACGAGATCAGACAATACCGCCTCACGCCGGACGGCCACTGCCCGGACTGCAACGCCAAAATCGCCGGGCATTTCGAGAAATTCACCAAGGCATTCGGCGCACGCCGCATTCCTATCGTCATGGGAGCGACGACATGAGCACCGTGCATATTCCAGCCGACCAGGTCGAACTCGACGGCGAACTGATTCTGCCGGCTTCTGCTAGTGGCGTGGTGGCGTTCGCCCACGGCAGCGGCAGCAGCCGCTTCAGTCCGCGCAACACCTATGTCGCTGAAGTGCTGCAACAGCACGGCATCGGCACGCTGCTCTTCGACCTGCTGACGCGCGAGGAAGACCAGGACTACGAAACGCGCTTCGACATCGCGCTGCTCACGCGCCGCCTGCTCTCCGCGACGGCGTGGCTGCAGGCCAACCCGGCAACGCAATCACTCAAAATTGGTTACTTCGGCGCGAGCACCGGCGCGGCGGCGGCCTTGCAGGCTGCGGCGAAGATGGGCGACAAGGTCGCCGCCGTGGTGTCGCGCGGCGGACGCCCCGACCTCGCCGGAGAAGCCGCGCTGAGCCGCGTGAAAGCGCCGACCCTGCTCATCGTCGGCGCGGCGGACTACGGCGTGATCGAACTGAACCAGCAGGCTCATGCGCTGCTGAAATGCGAGAAGGAACTCATCCTCATCCCCGACGCGACGCACCTCTTCGAGGAGCCCGGCACGCTGCAACAGGCGGCACGCAATGCGGCCTCGTGGTTCGCGAAATACCTGTAGTTCGACCCATCAACAGCATCCGTGCATCGGCCTGATTAGGCCTTTCGGCATATTGTTAAGCTAAAGCTTTGTTGGTAGTGTGCGCCACATTGTTGCCACATTGCGCGGCAGAAGCACTACATAATTTGCAGTTAAAGCCACACATGACACCAGAACAACTCGATAATCCTATCGCTCAAGTCGATTTTGAAGATGCCCGGAAACTAGCGGATCTTGTTGCAATCACTCGGGACTTAGGCGATGTAATGAATACTTGTACACGCCTCAAGGAACTCCTTAAAGACAACTCCAAAGACCATCTACTTATCGAGTCTTTATGGACAGCGGCATTAGTCAAATATGCCTCCTGCTTCACGAATAGTAAACGCTTCGGACTTTCTGAATTAATTTTTCATGAACTGCAAGGAGATCCTATCGGCGTACATCAATTTTATATTAACCTTCGCAACAAGCATGTTGCACACTCCGTAAACCCATTTGAACAAATGGAAGTGGGGGCAATTCTCTCGCGGCCTGGAACGGAAGAAAAAAAGGTTATTGGTGTGGCGACGCTAGCTATGCGTCATATTTGCTCCGATCTTGAAGGGGTTCATCAGCTCGGATGCTTATCTAATGTCCTTATGGAAAAGGTTCGTGCTCTGGCAAAAGAATGTGAGGGAAAGGTTCTCAATCAAATGAGACAGATACCCATTGAAGACCTTTATAAACGAGCCAGACTTCAACTAACCGCCCCAGGACCTGAGTCTGCAGGCAAACCAAGAAAATAACTTTTAATACGTTAGCTGACATGAACAAAAATAAACCCAAATCAGCTAGTACTTTTCTTAGCCAGCCTGCTCGCCGTAGACATCCCTGAGCAGCCGGGCCGCCGTTTGCGCCAGCAGCGCGACATCCAGCGTGCCGATGCACTGCTCGGCCATGTCGATCCCCTCGAGGATAGCGGGGCGCTCGCTCTCGGCGATCTCCCACATATCGGTTTCGTCGCCCCTCTTCCTCACGGCCATCAGCGTTTCGATCGCCGCATCCAGCGTTTCGAGGGCAAACGGAATTCTGGTCTGCTTCTGTTCGAGCGCCGAGCGGACGACCGAGATGGCCGCCGCCAGGCGGCCGAAAGCCTCGACGCTGAACTGCCCGAGGCAGGCGGCCTGGTAGGCGGCATGCATATCCATCGCGTAGATGTCCTTCAGGCCCTGGGTGACCGGGACGCGCAGCGGGGTTTTCTTCTTCATCGTTGTTCTTCTTTAAAATCGTTGCCGGTAAAAACTCGGGGCATTATCCATCAAACAGCCGCCAGCGATGCGATCACTTCCTCGTCGCTCACCTGCGGGAAGGACTGGTAGAACTGCCCCACCGCGTAGAACATCTCCGGCGCGCTCAGGCACACCATCTCGTCGGCGTAGGGCGTGACCTTGTCCAGCGTGTCGGGCGGCGCGACCGGGACGGCGCAGATCAGCTTCTGCGGCTTCCTCGCGCGCAATGCGTGCAGCGCGGCGATCATCGTCGAGCCGGTCGCGAGGCCGTCGTCCACCACGATGACGATGCGCCCCGCCGGGTCGTGCGGCGGGCGGATCGGCGTGTAGCTTGCGCGCCGCTCGCGCATCACTTCCATCTGCGCGGCCTTCTCGGACTCGATGTATTCCTGGCTGCCCGCCACATGCCGCGCATGGTCGGCGAGATAGGTCCAGCCGGTCTCGTCCACCGCGCCGATGGCGAACTCGGGATTGCCCGGCGCGCGCAACTTGCGCACCAGCACCACGTCCACCTCGCCGCCCAGTTCCCTGGCGATGATCCTGGCCATCGGCACCGCGCCGCGCGGGATCGCCAGCACCAAGGGGTTTTGGCCGCGGTATTGTATGAGCGCCTCCGCAAGACGGCGCGCTGCATCTTCACGATCACGGAATAGCATTTTCCTGCCCTCCTTTCACACGTTGATGTGCCGACTCGTCAAGCCGCGCCGGATGCCGTTATGCCTGCCGCTGCCTCCGCGCCTCGAACAGGCAGATGCCCGCGCTCACCGAGACGTTGAGGCTTTCCACGCTGCCCTGCATCGGGATGCGTACCAGTTCGTCGCAGGTCTCGCGCGTGAGGCGGCGCAATCCTTCGCCTTCCGCGCCGAGCACCCAGGCCAGCGCGCCTTTGTGCTTGAAGCCATATAAATCCTGCTCCGCCTCGCCCGCCGCGCCAGCCACCCAGATGTCGCGTTCCTGCAATTCGCGCAGGGTGCGCGCGAGGTTGGTGACGGTGATGTAGGGCACGGTTTCCGCCGCGCCGCACGCGACTTTTTCCACCGTCGCGGTGATACCGACCGCGCGGTCCTTGGGAGCGATCACCGCGTGCACGCCGAACGCATCGGCACTGCGCAGGCAGGCGCCGAGGTTGTGCGGGTCCTGCACGCCGTCCAGCACCAGCAGCAAGGGCGGCTCCTCCAGCGTGTCGAGCACGTCGTCCAAGTGACGCACACGGAGCGCCGCATCGACGCGCGCCGCGACACCCTGATGGCGCGCGTTGCCCGCCATGCCGTCGAGGCGCTTCGCATCGACCGGGATCACGCGCACCCCGCTCGCCTCCGCCAGCTTGACGAGGTCGCGCATGCGCGGGTCGTTGCGCTGCGCCTGCAGGTAGACTTCCAGCACGCCGTCCGGGTTCTGGCGGATGCGCGCGGTGACCGCGTGGAAACCATAGATCAGGCGCAGGTCAGCCATGCTTCTTCTTTCCTCTCGTTGCTTTTTTCTCCGGCGCCGCCTTCTTCGCGGCGGGCTGCGACGCGGCTTTCTTTACGCCCTCGTCCAGGACGAAGTCGACCTTGGTGCTCTCCATGTCCACCTTGACCACGCGCACCTGCACGCGGTCGCCGAGGCGGTAGCGCTGGCCGCTACGCTCACCGATGAGCTGGTGGCGCGTCGCGTCGAAATGGTAATAGTCCTTGCCGAGCTCGGAGATATGCACCAGCCCCTCGACGTACAGGTCGTCCAGCGAGACGAACAGGCCGAAATTCGTGACCGACGAGACCGTGCCGCTGAACACGCTGCCGAGATGGTCGCGCATGTAGAAGCATTTCAGCCAGGCCTCGACGTCGCGCGTGGCATCGTCGGCACGGCGCTCGGTCATCGAGCAATGCTCGCCGAGCTCTCCCCACTTCATCGCGGGCTTGTATTGCTTGCCGTGCAGCACCGCCTTGATCGCGCGGTGCACCAGCAGGTCGGGATAGCGGCGGATCGGCGAGGTGAAATGGGTATAGGCCTCGTAGCCCAGACCGAAGTGGCCGACGTTCTCCGGTTCGTACCTGGCCTGGCGCAGCGAGCGCAGCATGACAGTTTGCAATAATCCGGCGTCGGGGCGCCCCTTGATGCGCTTCAGCACCTTCGAATAGTCGCCGGCCTGCGGCTCGTCGCCGCCGCCCAGTTGCATGCCGAATTCGCCGAGGAACTCGCGCAGCGCTTCGAGTTTCTCCGGCGTCGGCCCCTCGTGGATGCGGTACAGCACGGTATGTTTGTGCTCATGCAGGTAACCGGCCGCGCACACGTTCGCCGCCAGCATGCATTCCTCGATCAGGCGGTGCGCGTCGTTGCGCTTCACCGGCACGATGC
>CAYNYH010000049.1:0-16519 GCA_964401425.1 uncultured Gallionella sp.
TCTCTGTGTTCTCTGTGGCCAAATTATTTTTACATCATGACTAAAGTCGATTTCTACACCGGCTCCACCGACAAGCTGCGCACCGCCTGCCAGTTGAGCCACAAGGCGATGCAGAACGGCGTGCGCACGATCATCAGCGCACGCGACCCCGCGACCGCCGATGCGCTGGACAAGCTGCTCTGGCACTATCCCGCCACGGCGTTCATCCCGCACTGCCGCAGCGATGCCGCCGAAGCCGGGCAGATGCCGGTCGTGCTGAACAGCGGCAACGACAGCTTCCCGCATTACGACCTGCTGATCAGCCTGCATGACGAATGCGTCCCGTTCTTCAGCCGCTTCGAGCGCGTCATCGAAATCGTGAGCCACGATGCCGAGGACAGCCGCCTGGGGCGCGAACGCTTCAAGTTCTACCGCGACCGCGGCTACGAACTGAGCCATATCGACCTGTCCAAAGCGCCATGACCTCCATCCGACAGCCCGGCGACGGTTTGCCGGACAACCTGCCCCTGCTGACCCAGGTGGCGGACGAACCACTGCCGGACGATTTGCCAACCCTCACCGAGGTCGTCGCCGAAGCGCAGCCCGAGCCCAATCTGGAAACGCCCGCTACCGAAGCATCCATCCCCGCGTCACTCATACCAGACGAAGAAATGCAGCGGCTGTTGCAGCGGCTCGAAACGCACCTGGAAAATGTATTTGCCCAGAAACTCAGCCTCAACCTCGAACAACTGCAGCGCCAGGCCGTCGAGCAGGCGGTCAGCGAACTCAAGGCCGAACTCCCCCAGCTGCTGCGCGACGCGCTGAGCACCCCGGATAGCCCCCGTTAAGGACATCGACCGGCTGCGGGCGAGCCGCGACTGCCTGTATAATCCCGCCTCCTTCGACAAGCTCAGGACAGGCTTTCGAGCCGCACAGAAATAGATCAAATGGAACTCGCCAAAAGTTTTGAACCGAAAGACATCGAATCCCGCTGGTACCCCCAGTGGGAACAGGCCGGCTACTTCAAGGCCGGGCTCGGCCCGAACAAGACCGGATCCTTCTGCATCCAGCTGCCGCCGCCCAACGTGACCGGCACGCTGCACATGGGGCACGGCTTCAACCAGACCCTGATGGATGCGCTGACGCGCTACCACCGCATGCGCGGCGACAACACGCTGTGGCAGCCGGGCACCGACCACGCGGGCATCGCCACGCAGATCGTCGTCGAGCGCCAGCTCGACGCGCAGGGCATTTCGCGCCACGACCTCGGCCGCGAGAAGTTCATCGAGAAGGTGTGGGAGTGGAAGGAATATTCCGGCAACACCATCACCCAGCAGATGCGCCGCCTCGGCACTTCGCCGGACTGGTCGCGCGAGCGCTTTACGATGGACCCCGGTTTGAACAAGATCGTTACCGAGACCTTCGTGCGCCTGTACAACGAGGGCCTGATCTATCGCGGCAAGCGGCTGGTAAACTGGGATCCGAAGCTGCACACCGCAGTAAGCGACCTGGAAGTGGTGCAGGAGGAAGAAGACGGCTTCATGTGGCATATCCGCTATCCGCTCGCCGAGCCGGACAGCGTAAAAGGCCTGACCCACCTGACCGTCGCGACCACCCGACCGGAGACCATGCTCGGCGACGTCGCGGTGATGGTGCATCCGGAAGACGAGCGCTATAAACACCTGATCGGCAAGTCAGTGAAGTTGCCGCTGTGCGGACGCAACATCCCGATCATCGCCGACGACTATGTGGACAAGGAATTCGGCACCGGCGTAGTGAAGGTCACGCCCGCGCACGACTTCAACGACTATGCGGTGGGGCAGCGCCACAAGCTGGAAATGATCTCCATCCTCACGCTGGACGCGAAGATCAACGACCATGCGCCGGCTAAATATCGCGACCTCGACCGCTTCGACGCGCGCAAACAGATCGTCGCCGACCTCGAAGCCGCCGGGCTGTTTGAAAAGGCCGAGAAACACAAACTCAAGGTGCCGCGCGGCGACCGCACCGGCGTGGTGATCGAGCCGATGCTCACCGACCAGTGGTTCGTGGCGATGAGCCAGCCGGGTAAAGAAGGAAAATCCATCACCGCACAGGCGCTGGAATGCGTGGCTTCCGGCGAGATCAAATTCCATCCGGACAACTGGGTGAACACCTACAACCAGTGGCTGAACAACATCCAGGACTGGTGCATCTCGCGCCAACTGTGGTGGGGTCACCAGATACCCGCGTGGTACGGCGTGAACGGCGAAGTGTTCGTCGCGCACGACGAGGCCGAGGCGCGCCATCTCGCGGACCAGGCGGGCTACGCCGGACAGCTCGACCGCGATGCCGACGTGCTCGACACCTGGTTCTCTTCCGCGCTGTGGCCGTTCTCGACGCTCGACTGGGAAGAAGGCAAGCCGTTCGACGCGCAGAACGAATTCGTCAAACAATACCTGCCCTCTTCCGTTTTGGTCACCGGCTTCGACATCATCTTCTTCTGGGTGGCGCGCATGGTGATGATGACCAAACACATCACCGGCAAGATTCCGTTCAGGGACGTGTACGTGCACGGCCTGATCCGCGACGCGGAAGGGCAGAAGATGTCCAAGTCCAAAGGCAACGTGCTCGACCCGATCGATCTCATCGACGGCATCGGCATCGATGAACTGGTGAAGAAGCGCACCAGCGGCCTGATGAACCCGAAGCAGGCTGAGCAGATCGAGAAACGCACGCGCAATGAATATCCGAACGGCATCCCCGCGTTCGGCACCGATGCCCTGCGCTTCACCTTCGCCTCGCTCGCCTCGCCCGGGCGCGACATCAAGTTCGACATGCAGCGCTGCGAGGGCTATCGCAATTTCTGCAACAAGCTGTGGAACGCCTCACGCTTCGTGCTGATGAATTGTGAGGGCAAGGACTGCGGCTTGGCTGAACACGGCAAGGACAACTGCCACAGCGGCTATCTCGATTTCTCGCCCGCCGACCGCTGGATCGTCAGCCGACTGCAGCGCGTCGAGGACGAAGTGGCCAGGCATTACGCCGACTACCGCTTCGACCTGCTGGCCAAGGCGATCTATGAGTTCGTCTGGGACGAGTACTGCGACTGGTATCTGGAGCTCGCCAAGGTGCAGGTGCAGAACGGCAGCGAAGCGCAGCAGCGCGCCACGCGGCGCACGCTGGTGCGCGTGCTGGAAACCATGCTGCGCCTCGCCCATCCGCTGATCCCGTTCATCACCGAGGAACTCTGGCAGAAGGTCGCGCCGGTCGCGGGCCGCAGCGGCGGGAGCATCATGCTGCAGGCCTATCCGCGCGCCGACCTGGCGCGCTGCGACGAGAAAGCCGAGGCGTGGGTGGCGACGCTGAAGGCCATGGTCAATGCCTGCCGCAGCCTGCGCGGCGAGATGAACCTTTCGCCGGCGCAGAAGGTGCCGCTGGCCGCTGCCGGCGACAAGGGCGTAATCGAAGCCTACGCGCCCTATCTCGCGGCGCTGGCGAGGCTTTCCGAAGTTTCCGCCACGGGAGATGCCCTGCCCAGCTCCGACGCTCCGGTGCAGATCGTCGGCGATTTCCGCCTCATGCTCAAGATCGAGATCGATGTCGCCGCCGAACGCGAACGGCTGGACAAGGAGATCGCGCGCCTGCAAGGCGAAGTGGCAAAAGCAAAAGCAAAGCTGTCCAACGCCAGCTTCGTGGATCGCGCCCCCGCCGCCGTGGTGGAGCAGGAACGCAAGCGCATGGAGGGTTTTGGCGCGACGCTGGGGCAACTGCAGGCGCAGCGAAAGAAGCTTGGTTAATGGATTAATCAGTCCACGAAAAACACGAAACCCACGAAATAAAAACCAATCATCGGCGGGATGCTTTCGTGCCTTTCGTGTTTTTCGTGGATAGTCGTTTTTGAAGCTTAAGCGCGGCGGCGGATCAGGAATGTAAATTCGCCGTTCTCTTCGGTCGAGGACAGCAGTTCGTTGCCGGTCTGGCGGCAGAACACCACAAAGTCCTTGGGCGATTCCGGATCGGTCGCCAGCACCCTGAGCACCTGCCCGCTGTTCATTTGCGACAGGGATTTCTTGGTGCGCAGGATGGGCAGCGGACAGCTCAGCTTGCGCGCATCCAGTTCCATATCGGATTCCATCACACCCCCACCGGCAAACCGGCCTGCATCCAGGCGGAGATTCCGCCCTGCAGGTTATACACGTCGGAAAAACCGTTTGCGGCGGCAAAGGCTGCGGCCTGCGCCGAGCGCCCGCCCATCTGGCAGTAGAACACCGTCGGTTCGGTCTTATCCAGCTCACTGAGCCGCATCGGCAAAAGATGCAGCGGCAGGGATACGCCCTGCAGAATTTTGCCGCGCGCCACTTCCGCATCGGTGCGTACATCCACCAGGCGCACCTTGCCCTGCTGCTGCATCACCTCAAGCTCTGCGACGCTGATGTTTTTGAAACCTGACATTGCCTATTCCCTTTCCGTTTGATCCTGATCCGCCAGCAGATGCGAGATACGCTTGTTCGCCACCGCCAGCCGCCTTACCAGCATGCGCAAAAATGCATCGCCAAACTGGAAGCGGCATCCCGTCGAGGCGCGCACCAGTACATCCGGGTTGATCTCGATCAGCACCGTATCGCTCTTGGCGATCACGTCGGTGCTGCGTACAAATTCATGCTCGGAAAGGTGCGCCATTTCGCCGAAACAGTCGCCGCGATGCAGCAGGCTCAACAGCCTGCCCTGCTTGACCACGCGCACGGTGCCCTGCGCCAGAATATAAAAAGCGCGCCCGCTTTCGCCATCGTGCAGTATGTATTCCGCTTCCGGCACCTTGCGCCAGTCACTGATGCGCAACACCTCCCAAAGTTCCACGTCGCTGAAATTTTTGAAGAACGCGAGGCTGCGCAGGGTGTCGAATTTCTCGGTATCGAAGATTTCTTCCCGCGCAGCCGTCACATGGCTGAAAAACCCGACCAGGTCGCGCGCAAATTCGTCCCAGGCCTGATAGCGTTTGGCCGTGTCCTTCTCCATCGCACGCCGCACGATCGTATCCAGCTCCTCAGGCACTTCCGGGCGGAACATGCTGGGCGGCGGCGGCTCGATGTTAAGGATCTGGTAAATCATGCTGAAGTTGTTGCTCGCATCGAAGGGCAGTTTGCCGGTGAGCAGCTTGTACATCACCACGCCCAGCGAATAAATATCGGTCTGGTGCGTCAGCGGCAATTCCTTGACCTGTTCGGGGGACATATAGGCCGGCGAGCCCACCCCGCTGACCTGGGTGGTCTGCTGGTTCTGGATGACCGCCGCGCCGAAATCGGAAATCTTGATATTGGTTTCACCCTGCAGGAGGATGTTGGCCGGCTTGATGTCGCGGTGGATTACCCCCTGATACTGCGCATATTCGAGCGCCTTGCAGCATTTGTAGGTGATTTCCGCGATCGCGCTGATCGGCAGCAGATTGTCCACCTCGGCGTACCGCTCGAGCGTGCTGCCCTCGACGTATTCCATCACCATGTAATTGAGGTCGCCCTCCATCACCGCATCGAGGATTTTCGCGATATGCGGGTGGGATAGCTTGCCCGCCAGCGAGGCTTCCGTCATCAGCAGCTTGCGGTAGACCTTGGCGCTGACGGGGTCGCGCAGGCTTTCCAGGTCAAACAGCTTGATGGCAACCTGCTGCCTGCTGAAGGTATCGGTAGCCAGATACACGGTGCTGGTCGCACCGCTGCCGAGTTCGCGCTCGATTTCGTATTTGCCGATCTTGTCCATTCGCATCGTTTGGCCGGAAACAGCGCAATTCTGCGTGCTTTGCGCCGCACTGTCCACCTCGATGCGCCCTGTCGCAATATCCTGCTCACCGGGAGGTGTGAACCGGAAGCAAAAACAACTATCATAGCAATCATGAATAAGCTGATTCCGCTGCTGCTGCTATGTTTTTCGCCCTGCGCCATTGGCGATGGCCTGCCCGACCTGGGCGATGTCTCGCAGACCGTGCTCACCCCACTGCAGGAGCGCCAGATCGGCCAGCAAAGCGTGATGCAGATTCGCGCCGGCAAGCAATATCTCGACGACGCCGAAATAAACGATTACCTCAACCGGCTCGGCCAAAAACTGGTCGAAAACAGCGCCGAGCCCAGCCTAGGCTTCGAATTTTTTGCGCTCGCCGATTACAATATCAACGCATTTGCCCTCCCGGGAGGCTTCATCGGCGTAAACAGCGGCCTGCTGCTGACCGCCCAAAGCGAATCGGAACTGGCTGCCGTGCTCAGCCACGAAATTGCCCATGTCACACAACACCACCTGGCACGCATGGTGGCCGGGCAACAGAATGACAGCCTGGCCTCGATGGCCGCGATTGCGATCGCCATCCTCGCCGCACGCAACAACTCGCAGGCATCCCAGGCGGCGCTGACCGGCATGCAGGCGCGCGCCATTCAGAAACGGCTCGATTACACCCGCACCCATGAACAGGAAGCGGACCGTGTCGGCCTCGATGTCCTGCAAAAATCGAACTTCAGCATCCACGCCATGCCGGAATTCCTGGACCGGCTACAGAAGGCCACCCGCCTGCTGGAGGGAAACGCGCCAAGCTACCTGCGCACCCACCCGGTCACCAGCGAGCGCATCGCCGACATCTGGAACCGCACTCAGAAACAACCTTACCGCCTGATCCCGGACAGCCTGGATTTCCATCTGGTACGCGCCAAACTCATCGCTGCGCAAAAGACTGCGCCGGATGCCATTGCATATTTCAGCGACGCGCTGGGAGTGCAGAAGCACGGCAACCCGATTGCGCAACGCTATGGCCTGGTGAACGCATTACTGCGCCATAATGAAATCGAACGCGCGAAGGAAGAACTGGCAGCGTTGCGCAAACAGACCCAGAACGATCCGATGGCCAGGCAAAACCCGATGATAGAAACCCTCACCGGCCAAGTGAAGCGCACCGAAAAAAATGATGCCTCCGCCTTGGCGTTTTATCGGGCCGCAGTGCAGACTTTCCCCCAGCACCGCGCCCTGATTTACGACTATGCCGATCTGCTGCTGAACGGCAACCAGGCGGAAACCGCCGTCAAACTGCTCACTGAACAACTCACCCGCCACCCCAGCGATACCACGCTATACAACCTGCAGGCGCGCAGTTACGCCATGCTCGGCAAACGCTTCGAACAACACCAGGCACAGGCCTACAGTTATGCCTGGCAGGGCAACCTCCACGCCGCGCTCGAACAGCTTGAACTGGCGAAACAGGCAGGTGGAAGCTTCTACCAGCTTTCCATGATAGAAAGCGATTTGCGGGAATTGCGTGAGATGGTGGAAGCGCACAGCAAAAGGAACTGACCGTTCATGTTCTTGCTACGCGAATTCCGAACCGGCAATCAGGGCTTTCCGGGTGCATCAATGGCTGATTGCCCGATAGAAACCTTATTGCACCCCCGCTTCGCCATCCCGCAGCTAATTTTGTAATTTTCGGCAGCTTTTCCAAATTCTCCCATTCCTTCATAGGCCATGCCTCGCCCCTGATAAGCTCTCGCATCTGGTACTTTACCCGCTGATACGCTTAGCGAAATTACTTTATTAAACGCAGTAATTGCCGAGTCCCATTCAGCTTTCTTCAAATATGCCGCTCCCAGGTTCCCATATGCATCACCCAGATCCGGAAACAACGCGATAGCCTTTTTCAGGTCATCAATAGCTTGATCGTACCTCCCGATGTAAACCAACTCGGTACCGCGATTGTAGTAGATCCGGTATACCCCGGGTAAATCAAGGCGATTTTTAACCAGTTTTTCTGCATCATTCCAAAGCAACACCGGGTGTGAAAAAGTGCTCAAGCGCTCCATGGAAACAGGAAACATTGCCAAGGCAACCGCTCCCAAAATCACGGAAGACACTCGTGCCTCCAGCTTGATAAACAGCACCGGCAAAATACAAACTGCACCAACTGCCCACAGATAACTGCGATACAACACGAACTCTTCTTGTATCCGCACAACAGATAGTTCCGTCATGAACATCAACCACGGAAACAACATGGCAAATCCCGCCAGTCCGGGCAGGCCGCGCTTCCGCAGCAGCCATAATGCAACTCCGCCCCAGGACAGGAAAATAAAAAATGCAGCCAAATAGGGAGAAAGGATAGCCTTGGCAAATGGCTCGCGCATGTCTATCGACATCCATTCGGGATTCGGCAGCAGCCACAGGGCAGCATACTTGAAAAAGAGCCAGGTCTGTGTCAACACGCTCAGCGGATAGGAAAGTTGAGCCTCCGTTTCACGCAACATCTCGGGAGCGTTGATTTCATACACTGAGCCAACTATCCCTTTGCTGGCCAGCAACACCATGAATGCAATTGCCGCCAAAGCCAAAAACAACGCCCATCTTTCCCTGATTTTTGCCCACCAATCCTGGTGCAACAAGACAGTAAGTGCCAGTATGGCAGCCGGCAGCATGATGGCGTGCTCTTTGGAAAATACCGCCAGATAATACAAGGGGACCACTGCCCATAACCACCATTTTTTCTGGCTTATGCTGCCATGCATATACGCCAGCAATGCCAGCAGGCTGAAGAGGGTAGCCATGATAATGGTGCGTTGCACGAGATAGCCGACGGCATACGTCGCAACTGGATGCAGGGCAAACAACAGGGATGCGAAAAACGCGGCGCTCCTGAAGCTCATTGCATTGTGCTTCTGGTCTTTTATTACCGCACCGAACAACTTGAATAAAAATAAAAACAGCGTGACTACGACGGAGACATGGAGCAACAAATTTCCCACGCGGAAATTAATGACTTTTAGGCCCAGCCATTCTTTGGTCCAATTCAGCGTCGCGTAGGGCAAGGAGCGCAATTCCAGCAAAGCCCAGTGGTAATTCGAGACCGGCTGGTTGCCATGCTCATCGAGCATGAAAAACGGCAAATCATCGAAGATGATGGGGTTTTTCAGAAATTGCCCGTACAGCAATACCGTCAGAAGCGCCAGTACGATGTAATACACCCAAGGCCGAAAATTTTGCATTCACACTCCAAAAAAAAGCCCCTCCTAGGAGGGGCTTGTCATCCACGTCAAAGCTTATTTACAGATTTGAGCAGTCAGACAGGTACTGCTAGACAACGTAGTCCAGGTAACCCCGGTGGTGGAGCTGTAAGCAGCCTGCAGCATGTAGGTTTCGCCATTCAGCCCATTGACTGCTGCACCAGCCGCCCCTACCGCAGTCGCCGTAACCAAGCCATCCACTGTCGTAACACCGGCAACATATTTGCCGTTAGCCCCGGAGTCAGCCGGAACGCCATTGGTATTGCTAGAACAACCGGTAACGGTACCCAGATCGGTCGCGCAGCCTTCCACGGCAATCTTCAAGGCGTTTGTCGCCTGGGTCACTTCGGTGAACTTGGCCTTCTTGGTGTAGTTGCTGTAAGCAGGGATCGCCACTGCGGCCAGAATGCCGATAATCGCCACCACGATCATCAATTCGATCAGGGTAAAACCTTTTTGTACGTTTTTCATATAAAGCTCCTTTGATAAGAACACACACGGCGTGTGTCGCCAGTTAATAGAGCAATAGCCATGCCAGAATTTTGAGTGCACCCATAAATGGCCAAAAATTTATCAAACCACGCGTAACTCAACCCGCAATTGCTTGATTTAACTCAATTCATTAGCTCACATCGGAATGGCCAGTGGGCTTGTCACGCATCCGCGCGTTTGCTTGCCTTCCCGGCAAAACGCAAAACTTGACCCATCCGCATCACCACCTCGTCATCATACTGACCAATTTCGTCATACAGGGCGGCTATTTATCCCGGGCACAAGCCAGGGATACAAGGTTGCCATGATTATCAATTCACACCCGGAATCCTGCTCAAGTCCACCGCGTCGATCTGCTCGGGCGCCAGGAACTGTCTGGCGTAATCGAGATAGACTTTCTCGCGGATGAAGACGTCGAACAGGTCGGGGTCGATATGCCCGGCCAGTTTGAGTTTCCCGAGGATGGTCAGCGATTCGGTCAGGGTCTTGCCTTCCTTGTAGGGACGATCCTTGGCGGTCAGTGCCTCGAAAATATCGGCGATGCCCATCATGCGCGCCTGCACCGACATCTGTTCGCGCGTCAGGCCGCGCGGATAGCCCTTGCCGTCCATGCGTTCGTGGTGCCCTCCCGCATATTCGGCGACATTCCTGAGATGTTTCGGCCACGGCAGGGATTCCAGCATCTTGATGGTGACGACGATATGGTGGTTGATGATCTCGCGCTCCGCAGCGGTCAGGGTGCCGGCGCGGATGCTGAGATTCTCCACTTCATCCCCGCTGAGGAAGTTGCCCGTTTTCCCGTCGGCATCGCGCCATTGATAGGCGGCAACCTGGCGCACGCGCAGCTGCGCCTCGTCGGACATGGCCTCGCCGCCGATGTTGCAGTGGCGCAGGAATTCCCGGTCATCGTCGAGCTGCCGGATGCGTGCCGCGTATTCGGCGCGGATGCTCCCTGCGTCTCCTTGCCCCTCGGCCAGTGCGCGCAGCATGGCGATTTCCGCATCGCGTTTGAGCACCTCGAAGCGCGTATCGATCAGATGGATGCGGTCAAACAGGGTCTGCAGCTTGGTCGACTTGTCCACCACATGCACCGGGGTGGTGATCTTGCCGCAATCGTGCAGCAGGCCGGCCATCTTCAATTCATGCCGGTCTTTCTCGCTCATCACAAAATCCCCGAGCGGGCCGCTGCTGGTGCGGTTGACCGCCTCGGCCAGCATCATGGTCAGCACTGGAACGCGCGCGCAATGCCCCCCGGTATAGGGAGATTTGTCGTCGATCGCGGTGTTGATGAGCTGGATGAAGGATTCGAACAGCTCTTCCAGTTGTTCGATCAGGCGGCGGTTGGTGAGCGCAATGGCAGCCTGCGAGGCAAGCGATTCCAGCAATTGCTGGTCGTCGCCCGAAAACGGAACGACCGCGCCGCTCTCGCGATCCTGCGCGTTGATGAGCTGCAGCACGCCGATGATCTCGTTCTCGTGGTTGCGCATCGGCACCGCCAGGAAAGACTGCGAGCGATAGCCGGTCTTGGCGTCGAATTTCTTGGTGCCGGAAAAATCGTAGCCTTCCGCCGCATAGGCGTCGGGGATGTTGACCGTCTCGCCGCTCAGTGCCGAGTGAGTCACCACCATCGAGTGGATGGGCTTGTCTTCCTTGTCGTAGAGGTGGATCGGGTAGAAGGTGATCGGCACCCCGCTGGTGCCGCCCATCGCGATGTTCAGCGAATCGGTGCGCATGATCTCGAAACGCAATACGCGCTGCTCCGGCTCATGCAGATAGAGCGTACCGGCATCGGCATTGGTGATGCGCTTGGCCGCCTCCAGGATCGTTTCCAGCAGGCTGTTGATGTTGTGCTGCTGCGACAGCGCGATGCCGATCTCGTTGAGTTCCTTGAGGCGATGCAGCAGGTGCTCCGTGGAATCCATGATGCGCCCCTACTTGATACAGACTGCGCGTATCTGGTGCATGTCGGTGATGCCCTGCAGCACTTTTTCCATGCCATCCTGCTTCAGGGTGTGCATGCCTTCTTCCAGAGCAATGGCCAGCAGCTCGGCGACGCGCGCATGCTCCTGAATCGCCTTCTTGACCGGGTCGGTGCCGATCAATAGTTCGTGCAGGCCGACGCGGCCGCGATAGCCGGTGCCGGTGCATTTGTCGCAGCCGACCGGCTCATAGAGCGTAAATTCCTTCTTGTCGTTGGCGAACAGCTTGACCCATTCTTCATACAGCGCCTTGGTCGCGGCCGCCGGATCTTTTTTCCAGGTCGCAGTATTCTTCAATTCCTCGCTGTACTCGGTGAGCATCGCCTTTATCTCTTCCTGGGTTGCGATATGCGGCTTCTTGCACTCGCCGCACAGGCGCTTCGCCAGACGCTGCGCCAGGATGCCCAGCAGCGCATCGGCAAAGTTGAACGGGTCCATGCCCATGTCCAGCAGGCGGATGATAGATTCCGGTGCGCTGTTGGTGTGCAGGGTGGCAAACACCAGGTGGCCGGTGAGCGAGGCTTCGATGCCGATGGAAACAGTCTCCTTGTCGCGCATTTCGCCGACCATGATCACGTCCGGGTCGGCGCGCAGGAAGGCGCGCATGATGGTCGCAAAATCCAGCCCGGCCTTCTTGTTGATCTGCACCTGGCGCAGCCCCTTCTGGGTAATTTCCACCGGGTCTTCGGCCGTCCAAATCTTGGTATCGGGCGTATTGATGAATTTGAGGATGGAGTGCAGCGTGGTCGTCTTGCCGGAGCCAGTCGGCCCGCAGACGAAGAACAGGCCGTACGGCTTGCTGACCGTCGCCTTGACCAGTTCGCTGTTACGCGCCGAGAACCCCATCTTTTCCAGCGGCAGCGGCTCACCGGAGGCGAGAATACGCATCACCACGTCCTCGACCCCGCCCTGCGAAGGGATGGTTGCGACGCGCAGCTCGATATCCAGCGGACCGAATTTTTTGAACTTGATCTTGCCGTCCTGCGGCTTGCGCTTCTCGGAAATATCCAGGTCGCACATGATCTTGAGGCGCGTCACCAGCGCGTTGCGGTAGGTGGACGGCACCTCGATGTAATTGAGCAGCGAACCGTCCTTGCGCACGCGTATCTGCGTCTTGGCCTTGCCCGGCCCCGGCTCGATATGAATGTCCGATGCCCCCATGCGGTAACTGTCCACGATGATCTTGTTGACCAGCTTGACCAGTTCGT
This sequence comes from uncultured Gallionella sp., assembly GCA_964401425.1. GTDB lineage: Bacteria > Pseudomonadota > Gammaproteobacteria > Burkholderiales > Gallionellaceae > Gallionella. The sequence continues at coordinate 12,664 of CAYNYH010000049.1, forward strand.
TATCGGCTGCCGCATTGACATCGTCCTGGGTAACTCCTGCTCCCTCTTCCTCGTCCCCTCCGAGGCTGGACAGCAGGTCGTCCATCGAGGACTCATCCACGGCAAAGCCGCCGGTAGCGTCGGACGAGCCTCCTCCATAGAATAAATCCAGCGTCTGCTTGAATTCGCGCTGCGAGCAGACCTTATAGACCAGCCGGTTCTTGGGGAAAATGTTGTTGACCACCCGCGAGGCCTGGATGCGCTCGGGGTCGGTGGTCAGGATGATCAGCCCCTCCTGGGTTTCCTCGATCGGGATCCAGTGGCTGCTTTCCACGTATTCCCGCTTCAGGTTTTTCAGCAAATCGGCCGGCTTGATGCGATCCGCCTTGTAGGGTTCGTAAGGGACGCCGAAGAAGGTGGACAACGCCTTGCCCAGCGCGGCTGCAGTAACCTGGAACTCATCGATCAGCACTTCCTCGATGTCGATCCCCTTGCGGCGGGCGGTACGGGTCGCCAATTCGAATTCCGCCACGGAAAGCACCGCATCGGCCACCAGGAAGTCGTATTTGGTCTTGACCGTGGCGATCTGCTGGCGCTGGCGCAACGCCACCGCCATACTCTGCGCCAGTTCCTGAATGCCTTCTTCGACCATCGCCGCAAAAGGTGCACCGGCCTTGTTGTTGATGACCTGAATGACGCCGACCAAGTCACCGCCGCTATCCAGAATCGGCGCAACCAGCATCTGCTTGGTGCGGTAGCCGGTGCGCTTGTCCACCTCCTGCAGGAAACGCAAATGCGGGCTGTAACCGGCCAGCTCCTGTCCGTCATAGACATCCTTGATGTTGAGCAATCTCTTGTGCATTGCCGCATATCCGGCGACACTCTGCTCGGCAATCGGAAGCTTGAGATCCTTGAAGGAATTCAGGCCGGTCTTGACCTTGGAGATCAGCGAAGCATTGTCCTCACCCACCACATAGATGGTCAGCCGGTCGGCATTGAACAGCGTGCAGATATCCTTGCTGACATCCAGCATGATTTCGTCGATATTGCTGGTGGCATGTATCCTGTTGATGACGTGATTGAGGTTCTTGGTGAACTCGAGCTTGAGGCTCATTTCACCAACATTGCCTGCTGCACCACCGGCCGCCATGACTGTACTCATCCCTGCTCCCTTGCCCGTTTCACCAAGCTACTGCTGCGCCGACCTCGGCACCGACCACAACCCGCCATCCAGAACCTGCACGTCATATCCTGCCTGCGCCAGGATGAATGCGGCAGCCGCGCTGCGCCGCCCGCTCTGGCAGTAGGCGATATATTTTTTGCTGCGATCCAGCACGCCGATCGCATTGCGTATGTCATTCAATGGCACATTCATCGCCCCGGACAGCTTGTCATAACGGTACTCCGGCGGATGCCGCACGTCCAGCCACACCGCACCCTGTGCCACGGCCTGCATAGCCTGCTCATAGCTCAGCTTGTGCAGCAGCGGCTCCTGCAGCAGCGCCAGAAAATCCTGCCGCCCGAGGCGCAATAATACCCCGTTGGATTTCATCGTAACGGTCGCATTGCGCTTGCTGCCGGAAACCAGCGCTTCCTCGCCGAACACATCGCCTGCCTTCAGACTGGCAAGCGGAACATCCGCGCCGCCCACGCGGCGCGTCACCTCGGCGCGGCCGCTATCGATCAGATAATAATAATCGCCCTCATCACCCTCGCGGATAACGACATCCCCCTCCCACACGGCAACCGCTTCGATGCGCTGCAGCAGCGCACTGATGTTCGCCATCGGCAAATAAGCCAGCGGCCCGTTCTTGAGGTTGTCCGCGCTGAACATGCTGGAGTTCAGCAAATGTTTAATGCTGGTCGAGACATCGATACGGTCTTCGTGCCCGGCCACTGGAAACGCCCGCTGCTCCGCCGAGTCATGCCGGGAGAATTGATCCAGCGTCACCATCCGGTCCAGCAACTCGTCATCGACGCGCAGCAAATGGCTCTCGCGCGATGCCGAGGCGGAAACGATGTACGGCTGGCGCTTGCCCAACGGGTGTTTGGCCCATTCGGACTGCGAGCTGACCACCACCCGGTTGCCATCCTGATAGACCAGCTCCAGCTCGCCGTCCACCAGGTAGACCGATTGGCCTTGCAGGCCATGCTCCTTGAACGGATCGCCCCCCTGAGGCACTGTTTCGATATGGCAATAATCGAGTAACTCGCGCAAGCGTGCCGGGCCGAATGAGGAAATCGGCTCCAGTCCGGCCAGAACTTTGATGTCGAGTGCGTAAGTCATCGCCTGCCCTCTAGAACTCGAGCTCCTGATTGTTCAGCAACATAACAAAGTGGTGTGCAGATTGCCGCCAACCCCGCCTGCACCCCAGAACCCCGAGCTTCATCATCACCATCAGTCTCGGTTAGCCGGCTATTTGGTCTGGAACACAAATACGCCGTCCCAATCCGCGGGCGGCGGATTCTTGCGGAAGTAGGCAATGCGCTCGGTATAAATTCCATACAGTGCGGTCTCCGGCGACATGCGCTGCAAGTTCATCAGCTGCAGTTCGGCCTGATCCCAATCCTGCTTGCGATACAGGCGGCGCACTTCATGAAACAGCTTGATCTCGTCCTGCAGCGCCTTGCTCACCTCACTGAGCAATCCAATCGGTTCGTAGATCGCCACCGGCTTGTCCTTGCCTTTTACCCGCACATGGTCCAGCTCGCGATAGACAAAGTCGGTTACGGTATTCCGGGTGTTTTCGCCGACCACCACGCCGACGCCATATTGCTTGGTAATACCTTCCAAACGCGAGGCGAGATTCACTGCGTCGCCCATCACCGTGTAGGCCACGCGCACTTCCGATCCCATGTTGCCGACGCTGACTCGGCCGCTGTTGATACCCACGCCGATGTGTATCTCCGGCCAGCCGCGCTCCTTCAAATGCGGCTGCAAGGCTTTCAGGGTCGCCTGCATCTCGATGCCCGCCAGGATGGCATGGCGCGCATGGTTCTCATCCGGCAGGGGCGCGCCCCAGAACGCCATGATGCAATCGCCCATGTATTTGTCGATGGTGCCGCGATGCTTGTAAACGACGCGGGACAAGGGCGTCAGGAACTCGTTCATCAGCAGCGTCAGTTCCTTCGGATCCAATCCCTCCGAAATAGTGGTAAAGCCGCGCACGTCGGAGAACAGAATGGTCATTTCGCGGCTCTCGCCTTCCATCGACACGCTTTCCGGATGCTCGGCCATTTCCTCGACCAGTTCGCTCGGCACGTATTGGCCGAACAAACCGGTAATCTGCCGTTTGGTGCGTGATTCGACGAAGTAGCCGTAGGACATATCCAGCGCGAAGATCAGGGCAATCATCAACAGGCTGCTCGCTACCGGGAACAACAAAGCCCCGTAATGCCAGATGGCCAGGCTCATGCCCAACGTAACGGCAAACATGAATACCGAAACCAGGATTGCCTTGGCGGGACTCATCTGCGGCAACAAAATACTCAGGGCGATACCCATGAGCAACAGCCAGACCACCTCGGCGCCGACCATATAGGCCGGATGTTCTTTCAGATTCTGGTCGAGGATGCCGGAAATCATGTTGGCATGAACTTCCACCCCCGGATAGACCTCCGCCACCGGCGTGGCGCGCATATCCAGCAGTCCGGGAGCGGTGGTGCCCACCAGCACGATCTTGTTCTTGAGCTGGGCGATCTCGACACGGTCGTGCAGCACGTCCGCCATCGAAATATAGCGGAAGCTTCCCTGCCTGCCGCGGTACGGCACAAAAGTCGCCACCTCATCGTCCACCGGAATCTTCAGCCGGCCGGCGGCACTATCCAGTTCCAGCCACTCCAGGCCGCCATAGCCGTTGGCCTTGCCCTCGGCAAA